>CAVGZQ010000007.1:12797-31947 GCA_963633515.1 Bacteroidaceae bacterium | reverse complement strand
TGCGCATCGGCGTCGTCGGCTGTTTTCTTGCATCGGCGTCAAACGGCCGAAAAAAAGAATATTGATTTCGCGCGAAGCTTGCGAATGCATTTTGCGCATCGGCGTCGTCGGATCGGACTCGGAAGTTTTGCCGCGCGCAGAAAGATATCGCGCGCGGCATAATCTGTCTGCAAATGCGCGGCTGCGGGCAACGGCGGCGGCGATTTTGCGCGCGCCGGGCGGAAAAGCACGAAAATTTCACCCCGAAAAAAAAGCAGATTAAACTTTCGCTCATGAGTTGCCCGGCGACCGACGCCGTTTTTGCGGCGCGGCCGCCGAATTTCGGAGCGCAGACACGGTCGAAGACGGGCGCAAACGCTTGCTAAGGATGGTCATATGAAGTGTATGCATTGTGGAGCAGAAGTCGAAAAACATACTTTTTGCATGTATTGCGGAAAACGATTGAGCGAACAGCATGTGACGGCGAAGCCGGTAAGGGCGGCGTCGGGCGTGATGCGATTCCGTCAGAGAGCCGGCGTATCGGACTCGGCGCTTCCCGAGGTTCAAAAGAGCCGCCCCGCAGCTGCGCGCATGGAATTGGAAAGCCTCAAGCGCATTTCGTCCGAAAGCGCGCGCGTCGAACGCGGCGCGGCAAAAACCGGGGCTGCGCCGCAGATCGCGTCTGCAAGCCGCAAGGCGGAGTCTTCGGCGTCCGATCCGTCGATGCGTCAGAGCCGCGAGCTCGAAGCGTTGCTTCAGAAGCTCAACGCGCCCGAAAATAATTATGCCGATGCCGACGATTCGGACATCGGCGGCGACGAAAACCTTTCGTCGCTCGAAGTCGATTTGGATGCGCCGTCGATGTCGGATGCAAGCATGAACGACAGCTTCTTTTTGCAAGACGCGTCGGAAACGGCGGTTTCCGGACCGATTCCGACGGGATCGGGGAGTTTTGCGCGCGTTCCGAGCGGCGGATTTCATTTGGTCATCGACACGGTGAAAGGGGCATTGCGCCAAGCGATCGGGCGCGCAAAACGCGCGGCGCGCGACGTCCGAACGGGCGAAATATCGAAGAAAAAGACGATTGCGGCGTGCGCGATATGCCTTTGCGCCATCGGCGCCGGCGCCGCGATTTGGGCTTCGGCGGGCGGAAGCGAAACCGCCGCCGAAACGCCCGCGCCCGCCGCCGAAATCGCAAGCCAAGGCGCCGTCGCCGGGAATGAAGATTTTGCCATCATTCCCATTCAAGATTCGGGCGAATCATACAATGACGAAGAAATCGCGCAAATGTACGATTTCGACGACGATGCGTTTGCCATTCCCGATTTGTCGGGCGAAGACGCCGACTCGGGCGATGATGCAGCATTGCCCGCAGCAGCCGCCGCAGCCGCAGCGGCGGCCGGTCAAAAGACGGCGAAAGACAAAGCGGCCGCTGACGATGCCTCCCAAGCCCAAGCGCGGGCTGCGGCGGGCTCTCCTGCGGCTTCGGCGGGCGAAAAACGCCTCTACGGCCGCAAAGATAACGTGTTTTCGGGCGCAGGCGCAGCAAAAACGGTCAAAACAAACCGATCGTGCATCATGCGAGAAGGTCCGGCGAGCCGCTTCGGGCTCGTCAAAGAAGTGCCGTCGGGGGCTTCGATTAAGGTCGTTGCGATGACCGAAGAAGATTGGGTCTTGGAAAAAGGCGGTTTGTGGTCGAAAAACGGCATGACGAAGCTCGGTCCCGGCGCGCAATTTGCCGATGCCGTCAAGGGAATGTCGCTGCCGCAACCCAAATCGCGCGTCATATCTTCGAATAATTGGCGTTATATTCAATACGGCGATGTGTATGGGTATGTCGGACCGGCGTGTTTCAAGTGAAATGCGCCGGGCAACCGGCTGCGGGCATGATGCAGCCGGTTCGGCATCATTCGGAAAGAATAATTCCCCGATTTGCTGTCGATTTTTTGCATAAAATGCGGAGATTGCCGCTATTGCCGAAAATATTGAACATAATGGCATCGGTGCGCGGATATGAGTTTTGTTTGCAATGCTTGCAAAAGAAAATAAATGTGTATAGTATGCGCCCGTTATATTCCGTCGTCGGTTTGAAGATGCGCGTTGCGAGATGGCGCTTATTGTGGCGGCGGAAGGGTTATGTGACGACAATAACGTCCCCGAAAAGCGGGGCATAGACGATTGGGAAGCAACATGGGAAAAAAACTTCGTTACATGATAGCTGCCGCAGTGATTTCGATTTTTGCGACAGATGCGATTGCGCAAGAAACGGAAGTTGCAGCCGAAGCTCAGGAAGCGGAGGTTGCCGCGCCGGCCGAAGAAACGCAATCGGTCTCGCAGGCCGAAGAAACTGCGGTCAAAGAACAGCGCGTCAGCGCCGACGGCAGCTATAAATTCATCCCGTCATGGGGGTTCGGTCTTCAGTACGGCATGACGTTTACCGACATATCCAATTGGAACGATTATCTTCTCAAACCGAGCCGTCAGAATTATTTCGATGTCAATTTCATTGCCGAACACGAGCTCTATGCCGAATGGACGCCGATCGAAGGCTTCCGCATCAGCGCGTTCGGCGGCTATATGTCGTCTTATACGTCCAATCCAGGATTTAACTACGGTTATGCCGGTCTCGAACCTGCATTCAGCGTGCGCCGTTCGTTCTATGAATTCGCCGTCGGTCTCGGTTTGGGCTACGGCAAAACGTGGATCGACAGCAAAGTCAACGACTTCGAAGGTCACGGTCTTTTGGTTCGTCCGTTTATCGAAGCGCGATTCTACATTTGCGACATATTTGCGCTCTATTTGCGCGTAGCGTTCAGCTACCTCAAAGATTTCGGCACCGATGCGACGGCCTACTCGCTGGCTCGCGATGTCCGCAACGAAATCGATACCGACAAACTTTCGTTTGCCGGTCCGAACGTCGCAATCGGCTTCCGTTTCGGCGATTATGCGACGCCGGTCGTTCGTGTCGGCGACAGCGACGGCGACGGCGTCAAAGACGATATCGACGATTGCCCCGATGAAGCCGGCGATGCCCAATACAACGGCTGCCCGGTTCCCGACAGCGACGGCGACGGTCTCTGCGATCCTTGGGTTTCCGAAAAAGGTCTCTCCGAGCAATTTGCCGACGTTTGCAAAGGCGTCGACAAGTGCTCCGATGCCGCCGAAGATATGGACGGCTTTGAAGACGAAGACGGCTGCCCCGATCCCGACAACGACGGCGACGGCATCTGCGATCCATGGGTTGCCGCGCAAGGTCTCTCCGAACAATATGCCAACGTTTGCAAAGGATCCGACAAATGTCCCGACGAGCCCGAAGACTTCGACGGCAACATGGACGAAGACGGCTGCCCCGATCCCGACAACGACGGCGACGGGTTGTGCGATCCTTGGGTTTCCGAAAAAGGTCTCTCCGACAAATATGCCAATATTTGCAAAGGCAAAGATCTTTGCCCCGATTATGCTGCGGGCGAAGCGAGCAAGGGTTGCCCCAATGCCGACAGCGACGGCGACGGCTACTGCGATCCTTGGGTCTATGACAAGGGGCTTCAGAACGAATTCCAATGCAAGGGCAAAGATCTCTGCCCGAACGAAAGCGGCACCGACAGCAACGGCTGCACGCCGCGCCGCGTCGTCGTGACCGAAGACAAGATCCAAATCAACGAAGCGATCTTCTTTACGCTCAACAAGGCGACGATCCAAAAACAATCCGACAGCTTGTTGGAAGAAATCGCGCAGACGTTCAAAGACAATCCGCGCATCAAGAAAGTCGAAGTTCAGGGCCATACCGATTTGAGCGGCACAGCGGCGAAGAATCAAAAGCTTTCCGAACAACGCGCAAAATCGGTCTACGATCGTCTCGTCAAATTGGGCGTCGAAAAAGATCGTCTCACGTATAAGGGTTACGGCATGAGCCAACCGCTCATTCCGCTTCCTGCCGGCGCAAAGAAAGAAACCGAAGAAGCTGCCGCGACGAATCGCCGCGTCGTGTTCCAAATCTTGGAACAAGATACGGTACAAAAAGTCGTGACTGTCGACGATAAAGGTCAAGTCGTGACGGAACCGGCGAAAACGGCGCCTGCTGCCGCAGCTCCGGCCGCCGCAGCCCCCGCAGCAGATAAAGCCAAAGCCGACAAAGCTGCAGCCGATGCAAAAGCCAAAGCCGACAAAGCCGCAGCAGATAAAGCCAAAGCCGACAAAGCCGCAGCCGATGCAAAAGCCAAAGCCAAAGCCGACAAAGCCGCAGCCGATGCAAAAGCCAAAGCCGACAAAGCCGCAGCCGACGCAAAAGCCAAAGCCAAAGCCGAAGCCGATAAAGCCGCAGCAGCTGCCAAAGCCGTTGCAAACGATCCTGCCGCCGCAGCAGCCGCAGCCGCCGCAGCAGCAGCAAAAACCGCGAACTGATCGATAGCGCAAAGAACGACAAAAGCCCGCCGCAAGGCGGGTTTTTTTGTTTTTGGCGGCGGCGGTTGCCGAAAATGCGCGAAGATTCGTTTTTGAACGCCGACAAAGCCCGCCGCCGGGCGTTATTTTGATGCCCGGCATGCATCAAATGCTTGCGAAAACGTTTGCGTATGCTTAAAGTAGAAAGAAGTGCGTGTCGAATCATGACGGAGGAAGGCGCCCGCGCAGAGCTGGCGCATCGGCATGCGCCGCCGGGGACGGGCGCATTTTTCAGGGAGCAAAGGCGCATTATGGGTGACGGTTTATACATAGATCCGCAAACAGTCGCGCGCCGCTGCGCGATCGATGCTCCGGATTATGGCGAATTGACGCCGATCGATTGGATTGTGCTCGATTTTTCCGACGGAATGCGCACATTTTCTCAAATGCGCGATATCGTGCCGGCGACGGACGAAAGCCTGACCGAGGCGTTCGTTCACTTGCGGCTGTTGGGATTTCTGACGTGGAAAACGATTCCGTCGGGCGGCGCGCGCAACGCTTCGCCCCGGTCCGAAAGGCATGATCCGGATTCGGCGGTTCGGTTGCCGTCGGCAAGCGGCGCCGCCGAGCCGACAGCGATGCCCAAATTCGATTTCGGCGATGATATTTGCGCCCAATATATACCCGCGCGATTGTTTGCGGAGTTTCGCCGATTTTCGCCGAAATTGTTCGATTCAAAACTCGATTTGTCGAACGAAATGCAAGCATTTGTCGAGTTTATCTATGATAATTTAAATACGCTTTCTCCTTGCGAAATTTTGGGCATACCCCCCGGGACGGCCGACAAAGGGGCGCTGCGTCAGGCCTACATGCAACGCACCAAGCAATTTCATCCGGATCGCTATTTTCGCAAAAACTTAGGTCCGTTTGCTCCGCGCATCGCTGCAATATTCAAGGCCGTTTCGAATGCATTTGCCAAGCTTCAGGCATCGTAAGTTTTTAAGGATCTCATAAGCCATGACGGAATACGCCATCGGAATCGATCTCGGCACGACGAATTCGTGCGTTGCCATCGTCGAAAACGGAAAACCATTTATCATTCCCAACAAGTCGGGGTACAAAACGACGCCGTCGATTGTCGCGATTTCCGAGAGCGGAAAACGCCTTACGGGGCAGCTCGCCAAACGCCAGTCGATTACCAATGCCGCGAATACCGTCTATTCGACGAAACGCCTCATCGGGCGCAGCATCGACGATCCCGAAGTTCAGGAATGCATCGATTCCGTGCCGTACGAAATCGTCGAAGGTCCGCATAACGATATCCGCGTAAAGATGCGCGACAAGCTCTATGCATTGCCCGAAATTTCGGCGATGATTTTGAGCGAATTGCGGCAAGTTGCCGAAGATTATTTGGGCGAGCCGTGCACGGAAGCGATTATCACCGTGCCGGCTTATTTTAACGACGCCCAGCGTCAGGCGACGATCGACGCCGGCAAGATTGCCGGTCTCGACGTTTTGCGCATCATCAACGAGCCAACGGCCGCCGCCATCGCCTACGGCACGCAAATGAACAAGCCGCAGACGATCGCGGTCTTCGACTTGGGCGGCGGAACGTTCGACGTCTCCATCTTGAAAATCGACGAAGGCGTATTCAGCGTTTTGTCGACGACGGGCGATACGTTTTTGGGCGGCGAAGATTTCGACAATCGCATCATCGAACACCTCGTTTTGGAATTTGCCCGCGAAACCGGCGTCGATCTGCGCGAAGATCCCATGGCCATGCAGCGGCTGAAAATTGCCGCCGAAAAAGCAAAATGCGAGCTGAGCGAAGTCAAATCGGCCGAAATCAGTTTGCCTTTCATTCAGACGGCTCCCGACGGATCGGCGCTTCATCTCAATACGGAGCTTTCGCGCGACACGTTCGAAAATCTCGTCATCGACCTCGTCAAAAGGACGCTGAAAATATGTCAGATCGCCCTGATGGATGCAAACGTCTCGCAGGGCGACATCGACGAAGTCGTTTTGGTCGGCGGCATGACGCGCATGCCGCTCGTGCAGGAAGTCGTCTCGGAATTCTTTAAAAAACAGCCCGCCAAGAATATCAATCCCGACGAAGTCGTCGCCATGGGCGCGGCCATTCAGGCCGATGAACTCATTCACCAAGGTCAGCAGCATATCTTGCTCGATGTGACGCCGCTCGATTTGGGGATAGCCGTTCACGGCGGAAAATTCTATACCATTACGCCGAAAAATACGACAATCCCGTGTTCAAACAGCACGGTATTCACGACGAGCGAGAATAACCAAACGTCGCTGAGAATAGTGGTGTTGCAGGGCGAACATACGCAGGCCAACGACAATCAGGTGCTTGCGGAGTTTACGTTCAGCGGCATTCGCCCCGCGCCGGCCGGGCAGGTCGATATCGAAATCACGTTCGACGTCGACGCCGACGGCATCGTCAATGTGACGGCGCGCGACCTCGAAACGCAAAAAGAACATGTCGTTTCGGTTTCGCGGTCGTCGAACTTAACCCAAGACGAAATCGACGGCATGAAGCGCGACAATGCCGCCTATTATGCGGCCGAAGCAAACGATGTCGAAATGCGCAACGCCTTGGCGCGTCTGAAAACGAAGTCCGCTTCGCTTCAACGCCTGGCGCAGACGTCGGCTCTGCCCGATTCCATCGCTTCGCACGCGCTCAGCCTTATCCAAAAAGCAAACGATGCCATCGAAAAAGGCAACGATTTGTCGGCGGTGAAAAAAGTTTCTGCCGGCATCGAAAATGCCCTCGAACTTATCGAACAAACGACGTAATCCCATCAACGCCGAGGTATGCGATGCGCTTTTTAATGTCCAAATCTCAAGAGCTCCTTCTCATACCGTTGTGCTTGGCAGCCGCCTGCGCGGCAGCCGCCTGCGAACGCGCAGAAACGCCCGTTCCCGAAGAAATCGACGATCTTTGCCCCGACGATCCCTACAAAACGCGTCCGGGCGTCTGCGGCTGCGGCATTGCCGACGTCGTCGACGCCGTTACGGGGCTTTACGCATGCAAAACCGAAATCATCGATTTCTGCCCAAACGATCCGAACAAAACGCAGCCCGGGATATGCGGCTGCGGCGTCGCCGACACGAAAGGCGCCGACGGCATCGCCCTGTGCCTGACCCAGAATATCGACCTCTGTCCCAACGATCCCGACAAAACGCTCCCCGGCATATGCGGCTGCGGCGTCTCCGATTATGCCAACGACGCAACGGGCATTCCGCAGTGTCTGAAAGATAAATTCGATTCTTGCCCCGACGATCCCGATAAAACTTCGCCCGGCGTCTGCGGCTGCGGCGTCGCCGATACGCTCGATCCGGCAACGGGCATTCCGACGTGCATCGTCGACTCGATCGATTTTTGTCCGCTCGATCCCGACAAAACGCTCCCCGGCGTCTGCGGCTGCGGCGTCGCCGATGCCGACTCCGACGGCGACACCGTCTTCGATTGCATCGACGAATGCCCCGACGATCCGCTCAAAACGTCGCCCGGGATATGCGGCTGCGGCGTCGCCGATTCGCGCAAGAATTTGGCCGACGACGACCGCGACGGCGTGCCGAATTGCATCGATGCATGCCCCGGAAATCCCCACAAACAGACCGACGACGGATGCTCATGCAGCGAGTTGGCCGCCGTGTCGGGAACGCAATCGCTGTGCGCGGCGATTATCGATTCGGCAAAAACGTTTGTCGCCATGCGCGATGCATGGAACAACGCCGATCCCGCCGCAACCGCCATTGCCGCGTTTATCCTTGCCGACGATATCAATTTGGCCGACAGCGCAAACAATCCGTCCGATTGGACCGGATGGGGTACGGCCGAAACGCCGTTTAATGCAATTTTCTTCGGAAACAATCACACAATTTCGGCCGCCGTTCAAACCGCTTCGACGCAGCGCCAAATCACATTGGGCAACAAAGATGCCGGCGATATCGCGCTTTTTGCGCACGCCGACAACGCCCAAATCCGCGATCTCACCGTCGATTTGTCGTTTTCCGGCAAAGACGATGTCGCGGCGCTCATTGCGCATGCGAATAAAACGGCCATTTCGAACATCCGCGCAACGGCGCGCATCTCGGCGCAAAACAACGCCGCCGGTCTCGTCGCGCAAGCCGAAAAGTCGACGTTTAAAAACGTTTATGTCCAAGGTTCCGTTTCGGCCGAAAACGACTTCGCCGCCTGCCACATCGCCCAAGCGCGCAATGTCCAAATGTCGCAAGCCGCCGCCGATTGCTCGGTGTCGGGCAATCGATATGCCGCCGGCGTCGTGTCGCAATTGTCGTCGTCGTCAAAACTCGTCGATGTCTATGCCAATGCAACCGTATCGGGCAATGCATATGCCTCGGGCATGGTCGGCGCGATCGCGTCGCACTCCGCCATCCTCAACGGTTATGCGATGTCGCAGGTGACGTGCGGCGAAGCGCCGTGCGCGCTCATCGCGGCTTATGCCGACGAATTCGCGACGGTAAAAAACGTCTACGCCGCCGGGAACTTCGTCGACAAACGCTCGGAAAGCAAAGAGGAATCGTCGCAAATCGAAGAAAATTCCTCACAACAATCAAAAGTCGAAGAAAATTCGAAAATGGATTATGCAAAGCCCGCATCCGACGGCGATGCGACGGAAGAAACCGACGGCACCGATGCGGGCACAGACGGCGGCGATTCGCAGAATCCGTCCGAAGACGGCGAAACGCCTGTCGCGCAAATTCCGCTCGCGATGATCGTCGCTTCGTTTGCCGGCGCCGACTCTGTTCTGTCGTCGGTCTATTATTGGAGCGAAACGCAAATTCCCGCCATCCCCGATGCGCCCGACATGCCCGGCGTCGAGCCCCCCGTCGCCTTTTCTTTCAGCAATTTGCGCCCCGTCACCGCCGACGCGGCCTATCTCCCCGATCGCCTCAACGATGCCCTGATTTGCTCGGGAACCGATTGCTCCATCGATGCCAACGCCTGCACGCGCTGGACCGTCGGGCTTATCTCGATAACTTTGCCCGACTCGGGCGATGTCATGAGCGTGCAGATTCCCCAATTGCGGTTTTGATGGGGGGCTTCGGCTATTGCCCTGCGGGCAATACGCCTTCGCAGCCTGCCTATTTCGCGCTGTGCGCTCAATGCGGCAGGCGGTTGCGCTATTGCCCGCAGGGCAATACGCGCAACTTTGCGCGGCTATGTTCTCAGCGGCGGCGGCGGCGCGCCGCATTGCGAGCATACGCCGCGCTTTTTCCGGCAATTGGCGCACGCGCTATTATTTGCACGCATGAGCGCAGCCTTGCATTGCGTGAAACATTCGGATATAATGCGTCTTTTGCACGGTCTTTCGGCTTTAGGCCGAATTTTATGCAGCCATTTTGGCCGTTTGCGGACAAAATGCGTTGCGCAAATTGTTTTTTTTTCGCAAAGGTACTCGACATGAAACGATTTCTCAAAGTCGCCATCTGTTCGGTGGTGTTAGGCGGCATTCTCAACGGGTGTTTCGGGAGTTTCTCGGCAACGCGTTTTCTCTGGAGCGTAAACGCAAGCGTCTCGAGCAACGTTTTCGTTCAGACGCTCATCATGTGGTGTTTCACCATTCTTCCGGCGTACTCCCTTTTCATCTTTGCCGATTGGCTCATCCTTAACATGGTCGAATTTTTCATCGGTCATCCGATCTTCGGCGGCGATTTCGAATTCACGCCCAACGAAGACGGCACGATCACGGCGCATAACGACAGCGGCGAAACGCTCAAGTTTACGGCTGTCGGAGAGAATCGCATGATCGTCGAGTCCAACGGAGCGGTCTTGGGCGAAGTCAGCATCGACGGCAAAAAGAATGTCGTAATGACGAATTATGCCACTGCCGAACAAAAATCTTTCGCGCTCGAAGGGCAGTTTTAATCCGCGCCCGACGCGCGGAATTGTTTTAACCCGATCGTTGAAAAAGCTCCCGCGCTTCGGATGCAAAGCAAGGGAGCTTTTTTTTGGCCGGCTGCGCGCCGGCGCAGACGGGCGCCGCAAAAACAAAAAACTTGACCGTCCCAAAACGGTGAATACTCTCCGCCGCGATTCGGCGCGCGCAGAAAAAGGACGCGCGTTCACGGTGATTTGAGATAAAAAAACATGTCGAAAGATTATTACGAAATTTTGGGGGTCGGCCGTTCTGCCGACGATAAAGAAATCAAAAAAGCATACCGCAAACTTGCGATGAAATATCATCCCGATCACAATCCGGGCGATGCCGAAGCGGAAGTCAAGTTCAAAGAATGCTCCGAAGCGTACGAAGTCTTGAGCGATCCGCAAAAGCGCGGCGTATACGATCAATACGGCGAAGAAGGATTGCGCGGTCAGGGGTATTCCGGCCCCGATATGAGCGATATTTTCAGCCATTTCGGAGATCTTTTCGGATTCGGAAGCATTTTCGGGGGCGGCGGACGGTCGGGCGGACCCGTGCAGGGCGATGATTTGCGCTATGATCTCGAAATTACCCTCGACGAAGCCGTCAAAGGAACGTCGCGCGACATCGTCATCGAACGTCTCGAAACGTGCGGCGAATGCGGCGGATCCGGCGCCGAGCTCGGATCGAAACGCATTCAATGCCCGACGTGCCGCGGCATGGGACGCGTTCAAATGCGCCAGGGGATGTTTGCCGTCCAAACGACGTGTCCGCAATGCCGGGGCGCAGGATCGAAAATCGAAAAACCGTGCTCAAAATGCGAAGGCAAGGGGCGCGTCGCCAAGAAACGCACCGTCGCCGTCAAAATTCCCGCCGGCGTCAACGACGGATCGCGCCTGAGATTGCGCGGCGAAGGCGAATCGGGCACGCAGGGCGCGCCGTCGGGCGATCTCTACGTTTTCCTCTCGGTCAAACCGCACGATGCGATCGCGCGCGACGGCATCGATCTTTATGCCGAAAAACATATCCACGTCGCGCAGGCCATTTTGGGCTGCGAAATCGAAGTCGAAACGCTCGGCGGACCGCAAAGAATTACCGTCGAGCCCGGCACCCAGCCCGGCGACGAAGTCCGCATCAAAGGCGCCGGCGTTCCGAAACTCGGCGCGAGCGATGTCAAAGGCGATTTTATCGTCATTTTGCGCGTCGATATACCGAAGAAAATTTCAGATTCCGAACGCGAGTGCATCGAAAATTTTGCAAAATCTCAAGGTGTGGAATTTACTCCGCAAAAAAGCATTTTTCAGAAAATAAAAGAAAAATTCGAATCTTAGCCGGTTCAAATCCCGCCCGCAGGCGGCGGTTTTTCGATCGACACGTGCCGCAAATAAAAGTATACCGTCGGCGTTTGAAACAAAATTCACCAATTGGGGTGATTTCGGAAAAGGGAGAACTGCGATTATGATAAATTACAAAGACCTCGGACTCGTCAACACGCGCGACATGTTCGCAAAAGCCGTCAAAGGCGGTTATGCCATTCCGGCGTTCAATTTCAACAATATGGAACAGATGCAGGCGATCATTCAGGCTTGCGTCGAATGCAAATCGCCCGTCATACTCCAAGTTTCGGCCGGTGCGCGCAAATATGCCAATCAAACGCTTTTGCGCTATATGGCGCAAGGCGCCGTCGAGTATGCCAAGGAATTGGGACACGCCATCCCCATCGTGCTCCATCTCGATCACGGCAGCTCGTTTGAACTTTGCAAAGATTGCATCGAATACGGATTTTCGAGCGTCATGATCGACGGGTCGCATTTGCCGTACGAAGAAAATATCGCGCTCACGAAGAAAGTCGTCGAATATGCGCATCAATACGATGTGACGGTCGAGGGCGAATTGGGCGTGCTTGCCGGCGTCGAAGACGATGTCAAAGCCGAAGAGCATACGTACACGCGTCCGGAGGAAGTCGTCGACTTCGTCAGCCGCACCGGCGTCGATTCGCTCGCCATTTCGATCGGCACGAGCCACGGCGCATACAAATTCAAACCCGGCACCAATCCCAAAATCCGTCTCGATATCCTCGCCGAAATCGAAAAACAAATCCCCGGTTTCCCCATCGTTTTGCACGGTTCGTCGTCGGTTCCCCAAGATTTGGTCGCCCAAATCAACAGCTTCGGCGGGAAACTCAAAGATGCCATCGGCATCGACGAAGGGCAATTGCGCGAAGCCGCCAAGAGCGCCGTATGCAAGATTAACATCGATTCCGACGGCCGTCTCGCCATGACCGCCGCCGTGCGCAAAGTCCTTGCCGAACATCCCGAAGAATTCGATCCGCGCAAATACCTCGGACCGGCGCGCGATGAACTCAAAAAACTTTATATTCACAAGTGCGAAGTCGTTCTCGGTTCTGCCGGAAAAGCTTAATGTTGCATAAAATTCGGCTTCTTGCCGAATTTCGATTCTCAAAAACGCCGACATCCGATCGATGCCGGCGTTTTTTTTGGGGGGGGGCGTTCATGCTGCGCCGAAAAACGCGCATGGCACGCAGAACCGGGAACGGAATGAATTCGTTTTTTTCGGGCGTTTGATGCAGATGCGCAAAATATCGAAAAAAAGCGCGGCGTATGCTCGCACCTGCCGCCGGCAGGCAAGGCAGGGAGAACATAGCGCGGCAAGCCTGCCGTATTGAGCGCAACGCGCGAAACAGGCAGGCTGCGAAGGCGTATTGCCCGCAGGGCAATAGCCGAAGCCCCAACCGCAGAAAATTATCGGCGTTGCTTTGATTTTGCGGATAATTCGGCTAAAATGCCGCCCGACGCGAGGCGCTTTCGGGTTTAAGGCGGTGCTTACTTCTGTTCTTTATTTCGAACAAAAAATTAGTCCGCCGATTTCCTCGCGTCTTTTTTTGTTTTTAGGAGCCGACAGGCAATGACGCACCCCGATTTCGAACACCTTCAAGGGCGTTCTGCCATTCGTTATTATTTTTTGGAACAGCATTATCGATGCTTCGATCCCGATGATGCCGAATTTTCTTCGGATAATATCGACGAAAATGAATTGCATGCGGCCGACATCATTTTGGCAGAGTACGGATTTGCCGCCGATTATGCCTTGCGGACGCGGACGGCGAAATATGCGCCGGCGACGTTTGCTTCATGGGTGACGTATATGGGGGCGGCGCTTCGCAGCATGTGCGATCGATACGACGATTTTTTGCCGCTTTACCGCGATTTTCCGAGGCAAATTCCGCGCGATGCGACAGAGGAATGGGTGCGGCGCGCGGCGGGGATTTGTCAGACGCCCGGGCTGCCGTGCCTTTATTGCGGGCATGAGGGCGAAATGCGCGAGCTTATGCCTTGCGGTCACGTCATTTGCGGAAATTGTTTCGATATGACCCGGTTCGGCGCGTGCCCGATTTGTCAGCGCCATATCGACAACGCTTTGCCGGCGCAAAAACGGCCCCCGAGCGAAGACGAAACCGGCGCCGTCAAACGTCTCACGTATGGCGGCGCAGACGCGCGGCGCATCGATGATAATGCAAAAAATGCCGGAGATCCGGCGAGAAATTCAAAAGATAGCGGCGAAGATGAATTGTATTCGGCTGCAAAGGCTGAATTTCGAATGCTGTGCAATGCCGAACGGCCGCTGAGCGATGCGCAAAACGCGTTTTTAAGCGTCTGTTGCCGGGCATACGGGGCGTCGGTCTGTGCGTGGCTTCCCGAAAAAATAACGCTCCGTCAAACGATTGCGCGCGTTTTCGGCACGCTGATGCGTTTGACGCCGCCCGACGTTTGGTGCGCTTATGCGCAAAAGCATTTGTCGTCGGCGACCGATGTTTTGCGGATGATTGCCATTCTTTCGGGCGAAAAAGCCGATCTTTCGAAGCGATTCCGCCGAATGAGCATGCCTTATGCTTTGATAAATGCGGGCGTTTTCGGCGATCCCGATCGGATGATGTTCATTGGCGGGCCAAAGGCGGCCGAAGCTTTCCGAAGCGATCCGAAAGCCGATCGCTATGCGCGCCGAAAGTATGCGACGGCGGTATTTAAGCCGGCGCGCATGACGCGCGCCGAACGGCGATGCATCTTGGCGTTGCTTTCGGCGTATCCCGAACAGGCGCTTTGCGAAGATATGCATCGATATCGCGCGCTTTGGGTGCGCATCGGCGAAACGCTCCACCCTTCGGAATATGCGTCGCGGTATCCGAAAGCGCACCGCGCGTTTATGGCGCTGAGAAAGAAAACGCCGCAAGGCGAACGCGTGCCCGGACGTTTGACGTTCGGGGCGCAAATCGAAGATGCCGTCAGACGAAGCCGTCCCGACGAAGCTGCCGCGCTGCTGCAAACGCGCCCCGGGGAATTTGCGCGCCGGCTCAACCGCATGATGCGTTTGTTTTGGCCTGCCGCCGACAGCCCCGATCCCGAGGTGACGGCGCTGCTTTTGCCCGCCGGCGAAGCCGATCCCGATGGCCTCGGGCGCAAAAAAGACAAAACGGACGATCGGGCAAAAGATATCGGCGTTTGGCAATTCGGACGCAAATTGGCGCATGCCGCGCGGTCGGCTTTGAACAAAATGGCGAAGCCGTCTTCGGATCCGAACCCCGACGCCGGCGGCGCGCAAAGCCTGAAAATGGCGCAAACCGCGGATCTGCGCGCTGCGAATGCGGATCTGCAAGCCGCTTTTATCGAACGCGCGGCGCAGACCGTCGCTCTGGCCCCGACGCCTGCGCTGCTCACGCTCGTCGGGCTGCTCGCGCGCCGCGAGCGATCCGGAACCGCGCGATTTTTCGAACCCAATTCAAAAGACGGCGTGCGGTATTTCAAAACCGACGGGCGCGCGCCTTTGCCCAAAGCGGCAACGCGGCCGATCCGCCGCGCCGCGGCGATCGAACTCCTCGAACGGTTTGCCCGGCGAAAGCATTTCGAAACGTGTTACGCCGACGAGGCGCTCAAAACCGTTGTCATGCCGCGCGCGGCGCATAAATGCCGCGACGCCTCGGCGCATTTGGCCTTGGGAAGCCGCGTGAAACTCGATGCAAAAAAGAACGATATCGTGCGGATCTTTTTGCATTGGTGTCAGAGAAAACCCGATTGCCGCGTCGATCTCGATTTGTCGGCGGTGTTTTACGGCGAATTGTTTCAAAAAATCGATCAATGCGCCTATTTCGGACTGACGTGTCAGGGCGACGGCGAAGACCGACCGTATGCCGAGCACTCGGGCGATCGGCAAGATGCCCCGCCCCCCGACGGCGCGAGCGAATTCATCGATATCGACGCCGATTTGGCGCGAAAAGCCGGCTGCCGATATGTCGTGCTCACGGTGATGTGCTACAACAACGTGACGTTTGACGATGTGACCGAAGCTTATGCCGGCGTGATGGCGCGAACCGACGCAAATGCGGCGGTCTTCGATCCGCGCACGGTTTCGCGGCGTTTTGCGCTGAGCGGGCAAGTCCGATGTTTTGTTCCGTTCGCCTTCGATCTCGTCCGAAACGAAATTATCTCCGTCGATACGCCCTTGTCGCGGCATGCCTCGGGCAATATCAACGTTGCGTCGGAGTCTCGCGAACTTCGCAGCCTCTTGATGCATGTCGTCGCTTATGCCGACGCAATCCCCTATCCGTCGCGCTATGAAATTGCGTGCATGCACGCGGCGGCGCGCTGCAAAAACGTTATTGTGCGTCAAGAAGACGGAAAAATTCGCGTTTACAAACGAAAAGCCGAAGAAAATTCATTCGACTATTGGCAACGCATGATGTCGCAGCCGCCCGATTTTTCGTTCGAATCGCTCGAACTCGCGGCGACGCCTCCCAATCTTCCCTCAATGGCGTTTCTCTTGTGCGGCGATGCGCTGTTTGCGCCCGGCAGCGAAACGTCGATCGTCTTTCCCGAAAAATCGTCGGGTACCGTCGGATGGGAACAGATTTATGCGTCAGAGCTTTGCTGAGCGGGCTGAACTCAGATCTTGGCGCTGAGCGCCGGGATCGCATTGCGGACGGCTGACGGCGCATTGTTTGAAGGGGGCTTCGGCTATTGCTGCGGCCGCAGCAATACGCCTTCGCAGCCTGCCTGTTTCGCCTTCGGCTCAATGCGGCAGGCAAGCCGCGCTATGTTCTCCCTGCCTTGCCTGCCGGCGGCAGGTGCGAGCATACGCGCGGCCGACAGGCGCGGCTATGTTCTCCCTGCCTTGCCTGCCGGCGGCAGGTGCGAGCATACGCCGCGCTTTTTTTTCGATATTTTGCGCATCTGCGGCGTTTGAGCGTGAGATCGGCGTTTGGCAGAGCTTCGAGTTATGATGTTTGCGCGCGGAGCGCCTGCGCGCGGCAGCAAGAACTCTGCCTGCCGGCAGATGACGGCGAAAATACAATTTATTGCGCAAGAAATTTACAGAGGGTATAGGAATGCATTTTTCTGTCCGGCTGTTGGGATGCGGAGCGGTTTCGGCGTTTGCGATGATGCTGAACGGCGGCTGCCTGCGGCGCCGATCCGGGCAAGCGATGATTTTCGGAACTGTTGCGGCAATGCGCGCAAACCGTCATACACAGAGGAATGAATCAACCTATGGGAAAGAAGCTCTTTTGGATTATCGCCGCATCGGCAATGCTTGCGCCGTGCGCATCTTGGGCGCAAGATTCGGACGGCGCGCAAGCGCAAGGCAACGCGGAGGCCGGCGCACAGACGGCTGCCGCCGGGCGCGAATCGCCGCCGATGGGACGCCCGGTTTTGCGCCGGCGCAAACGCAAGCCGAAGCCGCGCCGGCGCAAACGCAAGCCGAAGCCGCGCCGGCGCAAACGCAAGCCGCCGAAACGCGCGATATCGGCAATCATGCCGATATCGATATGTCGCAAACCGTCGAAGACCAAAAGGCCGTTCGCGAATCGCGCAAAGAAGCGATGCGCAATTTGTCCAAGCAATATCCGGCCGAAGCCGCCGCGCCTGCGGCCGCAGGCACGGGCGACGCCGCGGCAGCCGCCGCCGCAGAACCTGTCCGGGCGCGCGTTATTCCCGCCGCGCAAAAGACGTCCGAGCGCATGCCGCATTTTGAACATCACGGGTACTTTCGGACGCGGCTGACGGCTTTCGGAAACTACGACCTTAACACGCGCGGCACGTCGCCCGTTCCGGCGCCGCTTGACTCGGAACAGCGCGGCAATGCGACGCAAGACAATATCGATGCCAAAGACAGCGATACGCTGATGGGCGGGAACTTGCGATTCCGCTATTCCCCGACGATTCACATTTCCGAGACGATCCGCGTCACGGGCACCTTCGATATTCTCGACAATCTCGTAATGGGAACGACGCCGAACGGTTTGCGGACGAATTGGGGATCGGATGCGTTCTTTACGTTTAACGGCGCCGAACCCGTCAACGCCGACACGATCGGAAAAAATGCCGTGACCGTAAAAGCGCTCTACGGCGAAGCCGATACGATTATCGGCACGTTCCGCGCCGGGCGCATTCCCGCGCATTGGGGTTTGGGCATCGTTTATAACGACGGCGGCGTTTACAAACGCGACGAACAAATTCTCAAGGGGCAAGGGTGGTCGTGTTTGGATTGCGATTCGTCCGATGCCGTCGATCGCGTCCAATGGCGCATCCGCGATCCCTTCTTCGATTCGCTGTATCTCGATTTTTCGTGGGATTTCGTCAATTCGGGCTTGGCTAGCTACAATCTGAGTCAGGACTCTTTGGGGCAGTCGTTCGATTTGTCGGATAACGACGACGTTTTGCAATTTACGTTATCGGTGTTCGATCGCCCGATTTCGCAGCAAGAAGTCGATGAGCGTTATCATGCTTTGTTTGAATCGCGGCAATGGACGGCCGATTGGGGCGTGATGTTTTCTTACCGAAAACAGTCGATTGCACCCGATCCGAGCGCGCAGCAAACGAACGACGGCGCGGCGTCGACGTATGACATGTACAAAAAAGAGGCCGAAGCATATGTCGTCGATTTGTGGGGGCGTTTCTTCGTGCCCTTCCCCAAAGACGTTTTGCTGAGGCTGGAGGTCGAATTCGTCGGCGTATTCGGTTCGGTCGAACGCGATACGGGCAGCGACGGCAAGAAACGCAACATTGCGCAAGTCGGTTTTGCCTTCGAAGGCGGCGTGCAGTGGCGCGATTTGACGGCGGGACTCAAGACCGGCGTCGCTTGGGCCGACAACATGGTCTACAGCGGACATTCGATTATCGAACAGCTCGACGCCGTCCCCATCGGCTCGATACTGCGTTTCGATCCGAATTACACGGTCGACACGATTATGTTCCGCGAATTGATGGGCGGCATCAACAACGCATGGTATCTCAATCTCAACGGCGAATACAAATTCCCGATTCAAATGCCGCAAACGACGATGTCGCTTGGGGCGCGCTTGGATTTGATGACGGCGATTGCGATCGAAAAAGATGCAACCCCGGGCGAATCGCGCTGGTATGGCTTCGAAGGAAACGTCAAATTGTTCTACGACGAATCGGATCGGTTCCGGTTTGAAATCGGCGCCGGGATATTCGTTCCGGGCAATGCTTGGAAAAACGTCGATTATCCGATTTTGCCGTCGCAAAGCGTTTACGAAAATTCGACGTCGGATACGTACGATCCCGATATTGCGTGGAATGTTCTCGCGAATTTGTACTTTATGTTCTAGGAACGCCGCGCCGGCGGCGCGGCAGCGGTTATTGCGAAATGATGCCGCCGCGCCGCCGTGTCCGTTTGCGCATGAGATTGGGCTTGATTCGCGCCGAAAACCGAAGAGACAGACTTATGAAAAAAACGATGATATTTCTTGCGGCATTGTTATTGGCGTTTTCGGCCGCAGCGGGATGCTCCAAAAAACCCCCCCCCCCCCCCCCCCCCCCCCCCCCCCCCCCCCCCCCCCCCCCCCCCCC
>CAVGZQ010000007.1:0-12787 GCA_963633515.1 Bacteroidaceae bacterium | reverse complement strand
GATTCGGACGGCGCAAAAGACGCGAAAAAAGAAAAAGCCGACGCCGGCAACGGCGGCGCCGCCGAAGCCGAAAACGGTTTTAATTTTGACGATGTCGGCGAATTGCCCGAAGTGCGCCATCCGAAGCCCCGCGTCGGGCTCGATATCGAGCGGCTCATCAATATTCGGGAGCTGCGCGAGCAAACCGGATACTCGGGGGCGCTGTCGCAGGCTTGGCTCTTGGGGCAAAATCCCGATTCGCGGTACAATGCCATGCGGCTGTCGACCGACAACGCAAACGAATTGGGATTTGCCGTCCAGGTATGGAAACCGGGCAACGAGTCGGCGGCGTCGAAGCGATTCGGCGATTTGTATGCGCAATCTTTCGGCGGAAAAAAGATCAAGGGCGTAGCGAGCGATGCGTTTTCGGCATCGCATCACAACATCCATGAATTGGGGTTTTTCGACAAAACGCGCCGCGCGGCGGTTTTGCTGTCGTGTTCGCAGAGAGTTTGCTCTCCGGAGCAGCTTCAATCGATTGCGTTAACCATACAGCGGCGGCTGTAGCGCTTTTGCGGGCGATCGGAACGCTCGGCGCGAATCGCGAAACGATCCGCGCCGAGCGTTTATCGGCGGAGATATGCCCGCGCCGATCGTTTATCCTATGCCGGCAGTCCAAAAACAGCCCTTTGGGCTAGGGTATTGAAATGGTTTCGGTACCCCGAACAAACAAGGAGAATAGCGATATGTGCATGAAAGATCATTGTCCGAACGGGATCGAAGTCCTTACGATAGCGCACCCCGGCACGAAGGGACTTTCCAATCCCGAAGCGGCCGAAGCAAAAGATTTGGCGCAAATCATCGACCACACGTATCTCAAGCCCGACGGGGATCGCGCGCAAGTCGAAAAATTGTGCGCCGAAGCGCGTCAATACCATTTTGCCAGCGTATGCGTGAACACGACGATGGTTCATTTGGCGTCGGAATTGCTCAAAGACAGCGGCGTGAATGTGTGCGCGGTCATCGGTTTTCCGCTCGGCGCCGGCACGACGGCGTCGAAAGTTTTCGAAGCGCAGGAAGCGGTGCGCTGCGGCGCGGCCGAAGTCGACATGGTTCTCAACATCGGTGCGATGAAGAGCAAAGATTATGCGCTTGTCGAATACGATATCCGCAAAGTCGTCGAAGGCGTTCCCGGCACGCTCGTCAAAGTCATCATCGAAACGTGCTTGCTCACCGACGAAGAAAAAGTGATTGCCTGCGCGCTTTCCAAAGCGGCCGGCGCGCACTTTGTCAAGACGAGCACCGGGTTTTCGAAGGGCGGCGCGACGGCCGAAGATGTCGCTTTGATGCGCCGCGTCGTCGGTCCCGAAATGGGCGTCAAAGCTTCGGGCGGCATCCGCGATGCCGAAACCGCGTTCGCCATGGTCAAAGCCGGCGCGTCGCGTTTGGGCGTCTCGGCAAGCGTTGCCATCGTCACGGGAAGCAAAAGCAATCCGTCCGCAGGGTATTAGCATTGAGCTGCCGGCCGAAACGGCCGCCCCCCCTCCCCCGCGAGAATGCCGCGAATCCGAAGATCCGATGCCTGCCGGCCGATAGCCGGAAGGCTCGGCATTTGCGCGGTTTGAATGCGCGGATCTTCGGGCGCAGAAATAAATCGTCGGATTTGCCCGCAGATTGCCGGCAGCTTTCGGCGCTCAACCGCAAACCGAGAACCGGGCTGTGCGCTGCGGGCTTTGTTTTCAGAGATCCGAACAGACGCCGCAGATGCGCCAAATACCGAAAAAAGCGCGGCGTATGCGCGCGGTCTCCCGCCGGCGCGAACACCGCCGCGCCTGAAGCCGCGCGTATGCTCGCACCGGCCGGCTGCCTGCCGGCAGGCAGCCGGCCGGGAGAACATAGCGCGGCAAGCCTGCCGTATTTGCCTTCGGCAAACAGGCAGGCAAGCCTGCCGTATTTGCCCCGCAAATAGGCAGGCAGACAACAAAAAAGAATCCGTTTTTTCGGGCGTTTGATGCAGATGCAAGGAAGAAAGCCTGAATGCGCGCAGGGGCGTGCCGATGTTCCCGCCGGCGGATCCGCGCCGATGATGCCGCAGATGCGCAAAGTGCCGAAAAAGGGCGGCAGACATCAATCGCCGAAGCATAGGCCAAAAAATCGGTTGAAAGTTGCGTCTTGCGCGTTGTTTAATATACATTATGCAATGAGTGCACAGAGGGTTGCATGCATTATATGTGCGCAATCGCGCCGAATGCGGAGGATGCGGATTTCGGCGCGGCGCCGGAATGTTCTCGCAGGGCGGCAACGGCCGACGCGGAGGAAAGAAATGCGAAAGATTGAATTGTGGGCATGCGCCGTTGCGGCGGCGTGTGCTTTGGGCGCGGCGAACGATGCCCGGGCGGTGCCGATTTGTTTGGATGCGGGGCACGGCGGAACGGATCCGGGCGCGGTCGGGTGCGGGTTGCGCGAGGCCGAGGTCGTGCTTAAATCGGCGACAATGCTCAAGTCGATGCTCGAGGCGGCCGGGCATACGGTTTATATGACGCGCACGTCAAATGTCGACGTCGGGCTCAGCGCCCGCGCAAGCTATGCCAACGGAAAAGGCGTTTCGACATTTGCGAGCATTCATAACAACGCGTTTAACGGGAGCGCCACGGGGATCGAAACGTTTTGTTACACCAACAATTTGAGCAAGACGAGCGGAACGCAGGCAAAGAACATCCAAAATAAGATGGTCGCAACCTGGCCGCTGACAAACCGGGGCGCAAAAGAAGCCAATTATGCCGTCGTGCGCGAAACGTCGATGCCTGCAACGCTTTCGGAACTCGCGTTTATCGACAATTGCAGCAAAGATGCGAAGTATCTGGCGAGCGATGCCGAGCTTAAACGCGCCATGATTGCGCACTGCGAAGCCATCGTTTCGCAGTGGGGCGGGACGGCAAGCAAATGTTCGGGGACGAGCGACTCGGGCGGCGGAAATTCCGGAACGTCGAAAGGCACCATCAAAGCCGGCACGTTCAATTCGGCGATTGCTCAGGCAAATTGGCTGGGCGGCGTGACGTATTCCGTCGGCGGGCAGACGCAAACGAGCGCCGGATCGTATGCGATGATGTCGTTTTCGCTCGATCCGGGCAATTATACGGCGACGGCCAAAAAAAGCGGCTGGAATGATGCTTCGAAAGATTGCGGCGCGGTGACGGCCGGAAATGTGACGTGGTGTTCGATCGCGCTGACCGAAAAACCCGCCGAAATCAAACCGGGAACGGCCGTCGGGCATGTCGATGACGCCGCAACCGGCGCCCATATCGCCAATGCAAAGGTGACGATTAAAAATGGGTCGTCGGTAACATACGACGGATCGAACAAATGGTCGTTTTCGGTCAACCCGGGCACGTATCAAATCGTCGCTTCGGCCGACGGCTACGACGACAACGAAATCAGCTGCGCGGTCACGTCGGACAAAGAAACCGATTGCACGCTCGCGCTTGTGCCGAAAAAAGGCACGATAACGGGCGTCGTGACCGACGGCGCGCAAAATATCGCGGCGACCGTCGCCATCGGCGCGGTTACGGCGGAATTTGACGGAAGCGCGCCGTTTAAATTTACCGTCGACGCGGGGACGCATACGGTGACGGCGACCGCCGACGGCTATGTGCCGACGTCGGTGCCGTGCGCGGTCGGCGCCGGAAAAGAAGCCGTGTGCAATATTACGGTTCAGAAAGAACAAATCGCGGCCGAACGCGGCACGCTGATGGGGATCGTCAAAGACGCCGTCACCGGCGAAAATGTCGAGAGCGATGTGACGGCCGGAACGCAAATCGTGCATTTCTCGGGCAACGATTACTACCGCTTCTATCTCGAAGCCGGCGATTATACGGTTGAGGCGCGGGCCGATGGCTACGAAACGGGATCGATGGCGTGCAAAGTCGAATCGGGGCAGTCGTCGCGCTGCGATATTTCCGTCATGCCGTTAGACGGCGCTTTTGCCGGAACATTGCTCGATGCCGTCACAAAACAGCCCATCGATGTTTCGAAGACGCCGACCGTCAAAATCGGCGGCGAAACCGTGACGGTCGATGATGCCGGCGCTTGGACATCGGCGCAGCTCGCCGCCGGAAGCTACGACGTCGCGGCTTCGGCCGACGGCTACCGTACGGCGGCCGTCTCGTGCGTCATCGAACCCGGACGCGCGACGTCGCCGTGCGAAATATTGCTCGTCTCCGACGATGCGCTCACCGGCGTTTTGCAAGGATTTGTATACGACAGCCGGAGCACGTCCATGCGCATCGCCGCAACCGTGACAATCGACGGATATAATTCGGCCAAGTACCCCGGCAAAGGAACGTGGCGCATGGCGAATTTGCCCGCCGGATATTACAATGTCAGAGCGACGGCCGACGGCTACTATGAAGCGACCAAAGTTTGCGAAGTCATGCCGAGCGAAGACGAAAAAGAATACAGTCAATGCAATATCGGACTGTTGGCCAAATCGGACGGCGGCGCCGTCGTCGAAGATGCTTACGACAGACCGACGACGACGATTCAAGCTTATTCGGAATCGTGTTCGGCTGCGCCCGCCGCGCCGCGCGCCGGATCTTGGATGGCTTGGGCTTTGGGCATTATGGCGGTTGCGGGGACTGCTGTTTGCAGACGCCGCGCGAAAGGAGAGATGCGATGATTTTCAAGCGCTTTTTAACAATCGGATCGTTTGCCGCCGCTGCGTTCGCCGCCGCCGCGCCCGCGCCCGCGCCCGCGCAGGAACAAACGCAAATCGGCGCAGGCGCGCCCGCGCAGGAACAAACGCAAATCGCGGCGAAGCCCGCCGACGGCGAAATGGTTGCGCTTAACGTCGCAAATATGTGGACAATCTCCCAAATGAGCGACGTTAAGTTGTCCGATATTCAAATCGTAACGACGCAGGCGAAATTTCCTTCGATTTCTCCCGATGGGCAAAAGATCCTTCTGTTCGCGCCCGAAACCGACGCCGCGCCGCGAAAATTGCTCCGATGGACGCCCAAAACAAACGATCTCCAAGAACTGATGAGCGGTCAAAATGTGTCGATGTTCGTGACTTGGGACGACGCCGACAATGTTTCGATGCGGCAAGCCGATAAGCCATTTTTCGGCGATTCGCGCTTGCTCAAACTCAAATTGGAAAATAAATCGACGGTGCTGCGCGCCAAAAAACCGATCGCCGATTCGAAGCTTTTTGCTTACGACGACGACGATATCATCATTCTCGCCCGCAAAGACACCAAAACGCTTCAGGCCATTTCCGACGTAAACGCCGATCGCTATTATGCGCCGATCGTTTCTCCCGACGAAAAATTTGTCGCTTTCAGCGGCTTGACGACAGGCGTGCATATCTTCGACATCGACAAAAATGCCGTCGTCTATATCGGAACGAAGGGAACCGATCCGAGTTTTTCTCCCGACGGACGTTATCTCATCTATGCCGAAACAACCGACGACGGCAACGATTACACGTCGGGAAATCTCATCATCGTCGATTTGCGCAAACATTCGCGCCGGATCCTCGCAAATCCTTCGAAAGAAATCCGCCTGCGCGGCACGCTCAGCAATGACGCATCTTTTGTCGCTTATGAAACGGCAAAAGGCGCCGTTTATCGCGCACGCTTGGCGGCCGGCGAATAGCCGTCAGCCGTCTGCCGTCAGCCGTTAGCAATAAGCTCTGTGATCTAAGCTCTCTGCCGGCCGACTAAGCTCTAAGCTCTCTGCCGGCCGACTAAGCTCTAAGCTCTGACCTTTTGATCAAGTTCTCACCTCAAAACTGTCGCCGAAAAAAGAAAAAACGGACTTAAAGAAAATGATACCCCAGCACCATTATATGTCTTGCGTCGGATGCGGCACGCGCGTCCATGCTTATGATTCTGCGGCGTTTTCGTGCCCCAATCGCGAATGCATGCCGAATGTCAATCACGTCTTGCAAAAAAAGCACGTCATCACGACGCAGCTTTGGCAGCGCAGCATGCTCGAAGATTCGAAAAATCCGTTCATCCGGTATCGCCATCGCCTTCTGGGGTACCACCGCTGCCTCAATGCGCATCATACCGATATCGATTATCTCGAGCGCATCGCCCGGCTCGACGGCGCTCTGCGCGCCATCGACGGCACGGGCTTCGAAGAAACGCCCCTGACCGCCGAAAACGATTTGGCCGCTGCCGTCGGGCTCGATCCGCTTCAAAAACTCTTCGTCAAAGACGAAACGCATAACGTCGCCGGTTCCCACAAAGCACGCCATTTGTTCGGCATATTGCTCAATCTCCCCGAATCGGCGCTTCGCATGCCGTTTGCCATCGCAAGCTGCGGAAATGCCGCCTTGGCTGCCGCCGTCGTATGCAAAGCCGCCGGCGCTAAACTCGAAGTGTTCATCCCGCCCGACGCCGAAGAAAGCGTCGTCGATCGGCTCAAAGCGCTCGGCGCATCGCTCCATATTTGCGAACGCCGCGAGGGCGAATTGGGCGACCCGTGCTACTTGCGTTCGCTCGAAGCCGTCGCGCGCGGCGCCATCCCCTTCACGTGTCAGGGCCCCGATAACGGTCTGACCATCGAAGGCGGCGAAACGTTGGCATACGAAATATTCGATCGTTGGCAAGCCGACAATCAATTGTGCCATCACATGTTTGTCCAAGTCGGCGGCGGCGCGCTCGCTTCGAGCTCCGCGCAAGCGCTTGCCGAAGTCATGCGACACCGACAGCTCCCCGTTTTGCCCCGGTTCCATACCGTTCAAACCCGAGGCGCGTTCCCCCTCTCGCGGGCCTACGACCGCGTCGTCAAAATCATCGACGCCCGACTGCACGACAAACCTTTTCCGCAATTCAACGCATTCGAAGACGACTTATCGTTCGACATGCGCGCGCAAAAACACGATGCCAATCACGTCGCTCAGGCGCTCGTCATGGCCGACTGCATCCGCGCCGCTTGGGACTCGACCGCCGTCCAATCGTCGATCCGCTACGCCGCCGCGAACAAACACCTCTTTATGTGGCCTTGGGAACAAGCCCCGCACTCCGTCGCACACGGCATTTTGGACGACGAAACGTACGATTGGTACAACATCGTATGCACCATGCTGCGCACCGGCGGCATCCCCCTCGTCGCCGACGAGCAACAGCTCATCCTTGCTAACGAACACGCCCGCAAACATACCGACATCACGCCGTCGGCTACGGGCAGCGCAGGCTTGGCCGGACTCATGATCATGAAAAATGCAAATGCCATCGCTGAATTCGAAAATGCTTCGGTCTATTTTACGGGAATTGAACGATAATTTGCGTTTTTGACGATAATTTCAAATTTCATGCACCGTCGCCATTCCGCCGAAAGGCTGCGGCAGTGCTTTTTTTCCGCAGGCGATGCGTTCTTTGCTGCCTGCCCTGCGGGCAGGCAGGCTTCGGCGATTTCGGCTGACGCCTCAATACGCCTTCGCAGGCTTCGGCTATTTCGGCTGACGCCTCAATACGCCTTCGCAGGCTTCGGCTATTTCGCCCTTGCGGGCTCAATACGCCTTCGCAGGCTTCGGCTATTTCGCCCTTGCGGGCTCAATACGCCGCCGCGAGCGCGCTTATGCGCGCGCCCCACCAATCCGAAGCCGTCAGACGCCAAACGTCGGGCAAGCGCGACGTTGCGTCTCCCGCGATAAATGCGCGCTGAAGCTTTTTCAGTTTTTCCCCGTCGATAATCCCGTCCGTCGCGCTCAGAACATCATCATGCGCCATATCCCCCGACAGATTATCGCGCATCGCATCGATGATTGCATTGTCAAACGATTGCGTTTTGGGATGCGCAATGATTTCCGGCGGCAATAACGGCTCAAGCGCCGCGCGGTATGCCGCTCTGCTTTTGCCGCGATAATCCCAATAATGCGGCGGTATCTGCGCGCAAAAATCGTACAGTTCGGCGTCGAGAAGCGGATCGTAAAAATACTGATGCGCCAAGCGCGACGTCGCATCGATTGCGCGCACCAAATATTCCCATTCGTCGGTCATCGGTATGTGCGCGCGTTCCTCGAAATGCGTCTGCGCAAACGTTTCGTCAAACAGCGATCCGCGATGCCGCTCGCAGAATTCGCGCCGGCATATCCCGCCGATGTTTTGCTCCGTTGGCGATAATTTGCGTATTTTAAATAACCTTGCTAAGGTATACGCCGAAAATCGCTTTATTATGTATTTTATTTCTGAGTATGGGGTTTTTGTTGCGTATTCCGCGAGCTCGTAAAAATGAAAATGCGTCAAAAGATCGCGCCATATCGCTTCGGCGCGCGCTTTGACGAGCAAATTCCCGCCGTATCCCGTAATAAAAACGCAACTGCCCGGTTCGGGCGCCATCGTCTTATACGCATGCAAATTGATTTGCAGCCCCGGTCCGCAAAGCGGACCATAACCCAAACCGACCTCCGAAATATCGGCATCGGTCTGCAATCCCTTTTCTTCCATATCGATGCAATGCGCGTCTATCGGCAATGACCGCTTCAATACCTCGATTTGCTCCGATTCGTCGCACGATGCATGACGCTTCGACAAGAGCGAAACCGTTGTCAGCCTGCGACCGGATCCTGCGCCCGCCGCGCGCGCATATGCCGCGACTATCCCCGTCGAATCGAGCCCCCCCGAAAGCGTGAAAATCGGCGGCTTAATCGTCGGAATGCGCCCGACGGCGCGCGCATGACAGGCGCGCAGCGCTTCGGCCGCCTCTTCAAACGTCATATTGCGTCCGGCATAACGGCGGCGTTTCCAATACAAATCCGATCGATCGTCATCGCGATCGGCAACGCCGTCCGGCGCTGCGCAAAACGATGCCAAAAATGATGCCAAACTCGGCGCGCCCCATGCTCGGCATTCTCCCGGATACAATCGCGCCGCGGATCGCCAAACGTCGCTGCGCGACGACGTTTGGCTGCCATATAAAAACCGCGCAAACCACCCCGCGTTCAACGCATTGCCTGCATTGATCGCGGCATGCTTTTGCGGCGACGTCGTCACGCATAAAAAATCTTGCGTTTCGGTTATCAGTATCGGGATGAGACCGAATTTGTCGCGAAAAACGCAAAATGCACCCGTTTCCGTATTCCATATCAAACCCGCGCTTACGCCGAGTTTGTCGATAAAATGCCCGTCTTTCGCTTCTCGCAGCGCGCGAAAAACATCGCTCGCGCGGTCGGTATTCGATACGATAACGGCGATATAAGGCGATTGCGCGGCGAAATCGATGCGGTGCGGCGTCGGTTCGCGATCTATCGCCAATATGTGCCGATCCGCGCGCCCGATGATTTCCCATGGCTGAGCCGCTTTTATGTCTGTCGTCAATATAAAATCTGCCATCCGTCAACGTCTCCCAAAAAAGTTCGTTTGATGCTCCGTCGGCAAATAATGCAACCGAGTTGCAATGATGCCCGCTGCAAACTGTTGCCATGATCGCGGATATGTCGTAATTTCCCGCGTTCGGGGCGTCTGCCGTCATTTTGCGGCAACTCCTCGCATATAATACGGTTAAAAGGATTTTTCTCGTATGGCTGATGGGAAAATAAAAAAAATTAAAAAAGCGCGGTTTGCATTGCCCAGTCTTGTCACGTTGGGATCTGTTTTTTGCGCATTTTTATCGATGTCTTTTGCGTTCCGGTCTCAGGCATTATCGGGCGATGCGCGCCTTGATCTGCTCCGATATGCGGCGCTTGCCATTATCGGCAGCATCGTCTTCGATACGTTCGACGGAAAAGTCGCGCGATGGACAAAAACATCGACGAAATTCGGCATGGAACTCGACAGTCTCTCCGACGCTGTCAGTTTCGGCATTGCGCCGGCGATTTTGATCTACGCATTTGCGTTCGCCGATGCCGGCTTTTTCGGGCTGATTGCAAGTTTTCTGTACGCCTGCGGCGCACTCCTGCGTCTGGCGCGATTCAACGTCGAAGCCCCCGAAGAAGGCGTGCAAACGTTTTTCAAAGGCATTCCGTCGCCGGCAGGCGCCGCATGTTTGGCGGCCATCGTCTTGGCGTGCATCGATACAGGGTTCACCCTCTCGACGCCGTTCGAAATTAATACGCTGGGCGTTGTTGTCATTGCCGTCGGGCTGCTCATGGTCTCAAACGTCAAATACAAAACGCTCAAAGGCAAAAAAACAAAAGGCGATATCGCTTTTGTGCTTCTCGGGCTCATTTTGTTCGGATCGATGTGCTTCGTATTGTCGCCGTCCATCGCATTCTTTTTGCTCGTTTGTTATTTCGTCGTTTATGGCATGTTGCTCACGATTTATATCAATTTGCGGCGCGGACCGCGCCGGCGCCGCCGCAGCCGCGACAGCCGGCAAGGCGATGCTGCCGCGCCGCGCGATTCGGCGCCCGGCCTCGGTCATGATATCGCCGCACATGCCGACAATCGCGGCGCCGACGGCGCGCCCGAATGCGCGCAGACCGAACTCGTGGGCAGCGCCGATAAAATTCCCGGCTAAACCCCGGTTCGCCGCTGCGGCGGCGTGTTTATTTCCGATAATAAGGCTCAACGATGGCTCGGATCCGAATGCACAAGTTTTTACGCTGTTTCATTCTTGCAATTTTCGTCGGTTTGGCGCCATCGCCCTTGGCTATCGCTTGGGCAGACTCCGAAATCGGCGGATCTCTGCCCGCGCCGGCGGCTGACGGCGCAGAAAATGAACCGCCCGACGATGCCGATTCCGACGCCGGCGACGGCGATGCGCAAGATCCCGAACCTTCGCCCGATTTGACCGCGCTCCGAAAGCTCAAGGCGCCCGACGGATCGAACGAATACGGCGAAGTCTATCAAATGCGCGTGCTCGAACGTTCGCTCTTGCCGTCTCAATATAACGACAACGCCGATCCCCATGCAGCAAGTGCCTCCGGCGGCTTCGGCTTGCTGCCCCCGCGCGATCCCATGGGGCTTTGGCCCGACGATGCGTACCGCGCCCTGGACGATGCATCGTCCGACGGACAGACGCATCGCGGCTTTCAGCGCCAATCGACGCAACTCATGACGGCCGCCGTCCAAGCGGTGCAAAAACAGATTCAAACCGCAGGATCGGGGCTCGTTTTGCCCTTTGGCATCGATTGTCTCGGGCAAAAAGCCGTTCAGGAATACATCGCCGTCTTTTCTGCCCCCGGCGCCGGAACGATGAAAACGTGGCTAAAACGCATGGCGCGATGGAAATCGGCGCTCGAACGCGTCCTTGCGCAAGAAGATGTCCCGCTCGATCTCGTCTACTTGGCCATGATCGAAAGCGGTTTTAAAACGCGCGTCAAAAGTCCGGCCGCCGCCGCCGGCATGTGGCAATTCATGGCCGGAACCGCCGTCGAAATGGGATTGCGCATCGATGCATACGTCGACGAACGTTTCGATCCTATCAAAGCCGCACGCGCCGCCGCCGGCTATCTCAAAAAACAATATGCCCGCTACAATTCTTGGCCGCTCGCTATGGCCGCCTATAACGGCGGACCGGGTACCGTCAACGTCGCCATCGATCGGTACAATTCGACCGATTACTTCAAACTCGTTCAATACGGCGCCATGTACGACGAGACACGCCGATACGTTCCGCGTATTTTGGCCGCAGCCGTCATCGGCAAAAATCCCGCCGCTTTCGGATTCGACGGGCTCAAGGGCGAAGAACCGTTCGTCTTCGATACCGTTCGCGTCCCCGGAAATGTTAAGCTCGCGCTCTTGGCGCAAGCCGCCGATTGTTCGGTTCAAACGCTCGAAGAACTCAATCCCGAACTCCTCAAATCGATGACCCCCCCGGGGGAGGATTATGACCTGCGCATTCCCGCCGGGCAATTTGATCGATTCGTCGGAAAATTCGACAACATCAAAAAGAATTATGCCCATGCATCCGATAGCATGACTTTGCGTTTTGGCGAAACCGTCGATACCTTGGCCGCCGATATCGGAACGCCGGCGCGCGTTTTGCGGCAAATCAATCATCTCGGATCGAAAGATAATTTGCCCTATGGCGCCGATATCGCCGTGCCAAACGGAAGCAAACGCAATAAAACCGCAAAAAAAGACGAAGACGATCGCCCCGTCGCCCTCATCTCGCCCGAAACGTTTTCTTTCAATCAGAAAAAACGCATTTTCTATGTCACCCAAAAAGGCGACTCCGTCGCGGCGATTGCCAAAGCCTTTCGGATTCTCCCCAATCAAATCGCGATTTGGAACGATCTCGATGTTTGGGCAAAGCTCCGTCCCAATATGTTTTTGCAGGTTTTTGTCGATAAAGATTTCTCCGATGCCGGTATTCGGTATTTCGCCGAAGACGAGGTGCGTCCCGTCGTTAAAGGTTCGCAAGAACATCAAGACATTATCGACGCAAAACGCAAAACAAACGCAAAAGCCGCTTCCTCCGCGAAATCAAGCGACAAACGCTATGTCTATCACACCGTCGCAAAAGGCGATTCGGTTTCTAAAATTGCAAAAAAATACGGAACTTCTGTCGAGACAATTCTCAAACTTAACAAAATGAAAGCTTCCGACCCAATCCGAAAAGGCGAAAAAATTATCGTCAAGAAAAAATAATATCCCGTGCGCATGTTCGGCAATCATGCGCTTAATATATTCATTAAATCGCCCGATTCTTCGAGTGCATACATATCATGAATGCATATATATCGCCTTGAGCGTTATATGAAAATCGGGGGGATTTGTATATATTATTCGCAAGCCGATCTTTCAAACATCGATGAAACTGTTTATTATAATTAATCGGCTTTGCGATGCTGCAAACCCTCCCGCTAAGCTCTAAGCTCTAAGCTCTAAGCTCTAAGCTCTAAGCTCTAAGCTCTAAG
>CAVGZQ010000006.1:31536-32794 GCA_963633515.1 Bacteroidaceae bacterium | reverse complement strand
TTTGACGCCTGAGATATCGTTTTCGAGGACGGACATTTTCGACGCGATAGGTTCGGCGGCGCGGAGCAAGTTTTTGGCTTGATCGCGCATATCGCGCGCCTGCGCGCGCAATTCTTCGGCTTGCGCCCGGATGCTTTGTGCGATTTTCAATTTTTCGGTTTCGTTTTGTTTCCAAATTATCGCCGAATTATCGACTTCGTTGACGAATTCTCGCAGCCGCGCGCAAGCGCTGTCTTGTCCCATGATTTCGTTTCGGAGTTTGAGGGCGTCGCTTTCGTCTTGTTTTTGCGCGGCGGCCAGGCGTCGTTTTTCGTCTTCCTGCATTTCGAGCCGCGCCAAATCGTCTTCGAGCATGACGCGATCGCGGGTCAGTTTTGCTTGCGTCGCTGCGAACCATCGGCGCGGATATTTTCCGCGGAATATTTTGAATTGATTGGCGGCGTTTGTATAAGATTCGCGTTCGATTTCGTGCGTTCGAATTTCTTGTTCGATATCATCGAGCTGTTTTTCGATATCGGCGAGCGATTTTTGCGCGTCGCCGACTTGGAACGAAGCGTGATCTTTGGGACCCAAGACGCGGACAAAATCGGAGTCGCGATGTTCGCTCAGTGCCTCGGGCGAAGCCAAGACGACGGGGATTTTCGGGATATCGGCGGGACTTGCCGCGACGGCTTGCGCGGCGCGTTTCAATTCGTCTTTCGGCAGTATGATGCCTTGTGCGATTTCGGGGAATTTTCGGACGATTTGTTCTTTTTCGTTTTCGTCGGCATTGAGATCGCGGGCGATGTAGCTCCATCCGGATTTGGCGCGGAAACGGTTTGCGAAGAATTGCAGCAAAGCTTCGACTTCGACCGACGGGGGCATGAGTCCGTATTGGGCGATATGGACGCGGGCGCGCTCGAGCGAAGCGGCTTGGGCGCGCAGCCGGGCGACATTTTCTTGGCAAGCGGCGGCGCGCCGCGAGAGGATTGCGGCGGTTTCGTCGGGCAATTCGTCGAGATCGGCGGTTTGCGCGTCGATGCGCGCCAAAAAAGATGTGTCGTTTTCGAGTTTGCTTCGTTCGTCGCAACCGCGGCTGTATTCGCGTTCGAGCGCGTCGCGCTCGGCCTGTTTCCGGGCCGAAGATCGCTGAAAGCCGGCGAGCAGCCGGGCGCATTCTTCTTGGAGCGCGGCGTTTCCTTCGCGGTTGCGTTCGATGGAACGCAATTTCGATTTTCGCGATTTTTGTGCGCTTTCGATGCGTTCCAATGCTTCGGCC
>CAVGZQ010000006.1:19041-31526 GCA_963633515.1 Bacteroidaceae bacterium | reverse complement strand
GGCCGGGGATTCGCCCCGGCGGATGATTTCGAGTTTGATGAGGCTTTCGAATTTCGTCTGACGCTCTTGAAGATTTTTTGTGCAGCTTTTGGCTTCGGATTCGGCGGCGAAGGCGTCGCGTTCCAATTTTGCGGCACGATTGTCGGCGTTATATGCATTTTGTTCGATTTCGTCGCACTGAGCGCGAATTTTATCGCGGTCGTTTCCGAGCGTTCCGATTTGGTGTTTCATTGCGGCGACGTAGTCGGCGGCGACGGCGGCGAGTTTTTCCATGAGCGGCTCGCGTTTGTCGTTTTCGCCCGCGAGCATGTCTCTGCAAGCTTGCGCGTCTTTAAGCGCGAGCACGTAGTCTTTGTAGGGATAGACGGCTTGCCAGAGGATTTGATCGCGGCGGGCTTTTTCGACGGCGTCGCTGAGTTCGTCGGCTTGGGATTGGGCATGGGCGAGCGCGCGTCGCGCCAATTGCATCGAGACGGCGGCGGCGATGCCGCGGTTTTGCGTCATGACGGCTTCGGTTTCGCGGTATTTTTCGCGCAAGTCTTTGATTTCGGCAGCGAAATTCTTTTCTTCGTCGGCGAATTTTTGGGTATTTTTTGAAATCGACGTCTGAATTTGGCGGTGCAATTCGACGAGCCGCGCCGCTTCCTGCGACGTTCGGATGCGGCGATCGCGCAACTCGGCAAGCGGCGCGAGCCGTTCGGCCAGCCCCGTCGAGAGCGTCAGATCGGGGATAAATTCGTGTTTTCGGCGCCGGAGCTGTTTTCGGAACGTTTCGAGGTTTTCGGCGATGCCGTCGGCGCGCGCCGGATCGACGGTGAGTTCGAGCAAAAAGTCGATGAAATCGTCGGGGCTGCCGAATCGGAACAATTCGTCGGCGCCGCCTTCGCGGCTGTTCATGATGAGCTGGTAGCCGAAGAGCCCCGGATCGAGTCCGGCCGATTGGAGTTTTTCGCTCCATTCGGTCTGGTTTTCGGTGCAAAAGAATTGCAGCCCCGGATGGCTGTCGCGCAGCGCGTGCCACGTTTGTTTGAACGACATGAGCGTGCGGCGGACGCGGTTTCCTTCGTTTGTGACGGCATCGATCGGGATCGTCGCCAATTGCGTTTCGGGGACATCGTCGCTGACGCGGACGCAGAAAAAGAGCCGTCGCAGGCTGTCGCGCGCGCCGCTTGCGTATTCATAGAAAACGCCTGTCAAAAGGCGCGGAATTTGCCCGCCGTCGGGATCTTCGCCCAGAAACTGCTCGTCGGTCACCCATTCGGCGGCGACGGCGCTGCGATCGTTTGGGAGGATGTAGTTTTCGAGGCGGCGTTGTTTGGCGTCGGCTTTGCTGCCCAAAAAGTCACGGCGATTCGGACGCAAAAGGGCGAAAAACAAGCTCAAGATCGACGATTTTCCGCCGCCGTTGCGCAGCCAAATCGTCGAATCGGACGGCATTCCCGACAGATCGCTCATGTTGAGCGTCAAATCTTGCATGCGCGCATTGGGGTGACCGATCGACACAAATCTCAAACGTGCTAACTTTGGCATGGTTTCTTAATTTCACTCACTCTGTAATCTGTGTATCGCATTGCGGATAAGTTTCGGGGCAGCCGCCGGGGCGTGCGTGCAAACCGGGCAGGAGACGGCGCAGCAAGCGCGCCCCGGCGTTCGGAATTTGACGCGCCGCAAGCGCTTGCGGCATTCGGAATTTGACGCGCCGAAAAGGCGGATTACGGCGCCGCCGGGGGATCGCCGAAACGGCCGTCGGCATGATCGGGATTGCGTTTGCCGGCGCGGCGGCGTTGTGCTGAATTATCTTCGGCGGTGTTGCCGGTTTCTGAATTGTCTTCGGCGTAATCACCGTCATATTCGATGATTTGATCGCCGACGCGGCGATGTACTGAATTATCTTCGGCGATGTCTCCGATTATCGAACTGTCTTCGGCGTAATCGTCGGCATATTCGATGCCGTGTTCGTCGACGCGGGGAGGAACGGATGAATCCGACGGGTCGGCATGAAATTCGGCATCGTCGGCAAAATCGGAATTTTCTCCGGCGTCGGCTTCGATATTCGGCGCATTGTTTTGCGCGTTGCCGAGATCGGCGATATCGCTGTTTTGTTCGGAAAAACCGGGGTCAAAATTGCGCAAATCGCGTCCGCCGCCGTCATTTTCGCGGGCGTGTTTGTTTTGCGCGCGCATGATTTCGTCGTAAACGCGCGACGCCGCAATATCCTGCACGAGTACGTTATATCGGCGTGTCGGCTGCCACGCTTCTTTTCCGGCATAGCGCGTTTCGGCAAAGCAACCGTATTCTTTTAATTTTTCGAGGTTATATTTGATGATGCGCGTCGAAGTCGCCGGCGATTCGCGTCCGTCTTTTGTTTCGCGCGCGGCAAGCGTAGCGTCGTAAACGCGCCAAGCGTCGTAAATGCCCGTTCGGACGTCGTCCATGTCGGGGTCGGCGTTTGCAAATTCCTTTTTGAGCGCGGCGCAAATTCCGCGCAGCGTATCGTCGATTTCTTCGACGGTGACGGGGGGACGGGGGCGGTTGACATCGTCTTCCAAATCGCGGGCTCTCGGAAACACCGTGGCGGCAATCGTCACTTGCACGATGCCGTCCAACAGCCGTCGGTCGGTTGCGGCGTTGCTTCCGGCGCGCAGTTCCGACGGGCGCATCCAAAACACGCTTCCTTCGCGCGGGGTGAGCACGATGCCGTGTTCGCTCACATTGAGCACATACAGCCCCAAGCCGTCGCTCATTTCGGCGACGACGTCGCGAAACTCGCTTCGATTCATATACTCCTTGACGAGCTCGCGGTAATCGGCATTTTGCAAAGGCCGCATGCGCGGCTGAAGCCCCCATTGGATGAGCGAAGCTGCGCGAAATACATCTGTAAGCTCAACTGCCATAATTTTTTTTCTCTCAATTCTCGATTTATAATTATAAAATTCGGTTATTCGGGGCTTTTTTTGTGTGTCGCCGTCTATGCGCTTGCCGCTCCCGGCGCCGGCGCCGGCGCCGGTTCTCGTCTTCGCGCATACGCCGTCGGCGCCGTCTATGCGCTTGCCGCTCCCGCCTTTTTGGCGGCGGTGCGTCTTCGCGCATACGCCGTCGGCGGCGTCTATGCGCCCGGGGCGCATACGCCGCCGCTTATGCCTGCGGCGGCGGCGGATTTGACGCCGCGGGCGTTATCCAAACATCATCGCCGAAGTATTCGGCATCAAAGAGCAGCGTATCGGCTTTTTCGACGCGAATGACGGGATTTTCGGTGCTTTCGATGTCGAAGTGCTGCATGACGAGGAGCAGAATGATTTCGCGTTGCGCCGAAGTAAAGCGGCGTGCGCGCGCATAAGCGAGCAAATCGCTCAGGGCAGTGCGTTGCACGATGCTTTTGAGCAGGTGTTCGGCGATGTCGCGGTCTTGTTCGGAGTATTTTGCAAGCTCGCCCGAGCAGAGTCTTGCGTCGAGCGAATCGATATCGATCCAATCGCGTTTCGGGGCGCGTCTGGGGCGCAAAAGCCCGTCGAAGAGCGACGGCAAGGAGAGCTGGACGGGGATTTTCGGAGCCATCAGCAGGGGAACGGTTTTGTCGATGATTTCGAGGACTTGCGGCGATTGCATGGCCATGAGGGGTTCGACGGCGTCGCGCATGAGATCGGGCATTGCCGAAAACTGCCCCGAAACAAAGGCTTGCTGCGCCTGGCTGTCGAGGAACGTCGCGCGCGCCGTCATGAGTTCGCGCTGCAAGACGGTGTGCGTTTCGATGCAATACCGGATGGCGGCATAGATGCGGGCGACCGACATGGATTCGGGGGTGCCTTGGGGGAGCGCTTCGAGGCGTTCGCTTGCGGCGGCGATGATGTTTCGTTCGGCGTCGAGGCGGACATCGATGTGGTTCATCGCTTCGTCGATGAGTTTTGGAGCGCCTTCGGCCCAATCGACGCGGGAAATGTCGCGCTGCGTGTCGCGCAAAAGGCGCCGCAAGCGGTCGCAATAGAGGCGCGATTGGCGCACGGCATAATGCGCGCTTCGCCGCGCTTCGTCGAATTTACCGCGGCACATCTGCGAATGGACGATAGCTTCTGTTGCGGCTTGGTTGTCTTCCAAATCCAATTCGAGCGCATTGAAACAGAGGTTAACGGCTTCGTTGGTGAGGTGCATGACGGTTTCGCCGCCGAGGCTGAACGCGTCTTGAAGGAGACGGAATTCGATTTGTTTTTGCGTGACGGCGCCGTCGGGTTCGATGTGCGTGTAGGGCAGCCGGAACGGGCGTCTTGCGTCGGCGTCGTTTTTGAGCGCCGCCAAGACTTTGTCGATGATGGCGACATGGCGCGCTTTGTCGGGGAGGAGTTTGGCTTTGCGGTCCATGGCATCGAGCAATCCGGCCAAGGAGAAATCGATGTATTCGCGGTCGGCTTCGCATTCCATGCCCATGCGTTCGGCGACGATATCCATAATTTTGAGGGCAATGACGAGCGAATCGTAGTGGCGCAAATTTTCGTCGCGGCGCGCGTCGGCTTGCCCCAGGGCAAAGAGCGGATACGCATGGAGAAGGACGCGCAGGCGCTTGACGAGCGCGGCGTTGCGGATTTCGTCGCTTGTGACGGGCGCGTCATCGGGCAATAAACTGAAGATATCCATAAAACCGAAACCAACCTTTCCGAAATCGAATCCGGCTTGCGCGGGGGGGGGGCGAGCCGAAGGACGCGCAAAAATGGCGGGGCAAAAGCGCAGCAAGCGGCGTTTCGCCGCATTTTTCGCGCCCCGCATTTCCGATTATGCGCGTTCGGACGCGCAAAAACTGGGGTCTTTTATATGGTTTGGGCGCGCCGCGCAAGCATTTGTCGATTGTTTGCGATATGTATGTTCAGCATTTTTTGCAGAAAGCCGGATTGCGTTTGCAAGAAAAAAGCGACGCAGTTTTCGCTGCCGCAGACTCGGCGCGAGAGCGCCCGCGCAGGCGTATTGCCCCGCATGCGGGGCAATAGCCGAAGCCTGAGCCCGTATTGCGCCCGTGCGCAATAGGGCGAATAAAAGCGCAGGCGCATTGCCCGCTTGCGGGCAACAGCCGAAGCCGCCCGGCGTATGGGCCGAAAGCCCATAGCGGGCGAATAAAATGCGATCGATTATCGGGTTTATTGCGATAAGCGCGATGAATTGCAAAAAATCTTATGCTTCGCCCAATCCCAGCACGCGCACGACTTCGGAGAAGGGGATTTCCTGAGCGGCGAGTTTTTGGATTGCGCTTTCGAGCAGATCGCGCAGACCGTCGGAGCGGGCGCATCGCTTGAGGGTTTCGCTGTCGGCGGCATCGTGCACGAGGTGACGGATATTGGCGCCGATTTCGAGGATTTCGAATATTCCGGTTTGGCCGAACATGCCGGTATTGCGGCAATCGGGACAGCCTGCGCCGCGGCAGACGGCGAGAGGGTCGTTGCGGCCGGCGCGTCTGTGAAGTCCCAAAAGAGCGATCTGTCCGTCGGAGAGCGTGTCTTTTTGGCGGCAATGCGGGCATATTTTTCGCGTGAGGCGTTGTGCGACGCACCCGACGAGGCAGGACGAGAGCAGAAACGGGGGAATGTTGAGGTCGAGCATGCGCGTGACGGCCGAGGGCGCATCGTTCGTGTGCAGTGTCGAAATGACGAGATGACCCGTGAGCGCGGCTTGCACGGCCATGTGCGCGGTTTCTTCGTCGCGGATTTCGCCGACCATGACGACGTCGGGATCTTGGCGCAGGACGGTGCGCAGGGCATGGGCGAAATCGAGCCCGATTTTGGGCTGCACCTGAACTTGGTTGAAGTCTTCGCAGACCATTTCGACGGGGTCTTCGATTGTGGTGATGTTGATATCGGGCGACGAGAGGACGCTCAGGGCGCTGTAGAGGGTCGTCGTTTTGCCGCTTCCGGTCGGTCCCGTGACGAGGATGAGTCCGTGTTTTGCGGCGATCATGCGGCGAAACGCCGAAAGTTGGGCGTCGGTCATGCCGAGCCCGTCGATGCCCTGAAACAGGCGGCTTGCGTCGAGAACTCGGATGACCATTTTTTCGCCGAACGAGACGGGCATGGTAGAGACGCGCAATTCGACTTCGCGGCCGTCGTATTCGGTTTTGATGCGGCCGTCCTGCGGGCGGCGTTTTTCGGCGATATCCATGCGGGCAAGCGTTTTGAGGCGCGACACGATGGGGGCATGAACGACGGCGGGGAGTTTGTGGACGGCATGCAGGACGCCGTCGATGCGCAAGCGGACGATGCATTGTTCGCGTTTCGGTTCGAGATGGATATCGGTGGCGCGCTGCCCGAAGGCATAATTGAGCAAATAATCGACGGCCTGAACGATATGGCTGTCGGAGGCATCGATATCTTCGAGCTGGCGTATCGACATGAATTGCTCGAGGTTTCCGATGGCGAGCCTTGCTTGATTCATCGACGTCGTTTGCTCGGAAGCCGCGGCGGAGACGCTCGTTTTGAAGCCGTAGATTTCGGCGATGCTTCGCAAAATGGAGGTTTTCGAAGCGAGCACGATTTTTATGCCGTATCGCTGCGTTTGGCGCAGGGAGCGGACGAGTTCTTCGTTATCGGGAATGTCGGTGGCGACGGTGAGCACGTTTTGAATGAGAGAAATCGGGAGAACGACGTTAATTTTTGCAAAGTTTTGGCTGAACGTCTCGGTAATGAGTTTTTGATCGAGCCGAAGGGGATCGATGCGCAGATAAGGGACGCCGGCGGCGCGCGCCCAAAGTTCGACGATTTTTTCTTCGTCGAGCGGTTTTTCGTCGGGCGCCGCGACGCCCGAAGCCAATACGATTTCGACGGGCGACGGTTCGTAGCGCGGCTGCGATGCTTTTTCTTTTTTGATGACGGCGCGGATGATTCCCTGCCGGATGCGTATCGTTTGGGCTTGTTCGGCGGTGATGATGCCGTTTTGCGCAAGCGTGCCGAGGAGATTTGATAGGGATGTTTGTCTGAAATCCATGGGAGTTTGTGCGGGGAGAGGGCAGAGCTTAGAGCTTAGATATGAGCAATCGGCTGTCTGCGGGCAACACAGAGCCCGTCCGGCGATCGGCGAAGGCAGCGCGCGGCGATATAAAAAACGACTTTTCTTTGACGGTCAACCCCGTTAAATCTGCGGCGGCTGCGGGGGGATTTCGTTTTGCGCCGCCGGCGGCCGAAGGGCGCGCGTTGCGGCGGAACAAGGCGAACGCAATTCGGGATGATATCGGACAAATCGCATAAAATGCAATTTTGGTCAAAAAAAGGCGAGCGCGGCGAATTGTCCGATGATGCCGCCGCGCAGGGAAATACAGGAAAAGAGATAAGAATGCGCAGAATAATATTGGCGTCGGGGTCGCCGCGGCGGAAACAATTGCTGGAGTCGGCGGGATTTTCGGTTGCGGCGGAATCGGCCGATATCGACGAATCGCGCGGCGCGCATGAAGAGCCTGCCGAATATGCGGCGCGGATGGCGTACGGAAAAGCCGAAACCGTTGCGCGCCGGCATTTCCGCGCCGACGCACCTTGCGCGTCTGGCGAACGGAAATGCGATTTGGATGAAAAAAGAGAGAATAGCATGCCGGAGCGCGCGACGGTCGTCGCGGCCGATACGATTGTCATATGCGACGGCCGCATTTTTGGCAAACCGGCGTCGCCCGACGAAGCGTTTTCGATGCTCAAGCAGCTTTGCGGGCGCTGCCACGACGTGCTGACGGCCGTTGCCGTCGCCGATATTCGGGGCGGCAAAATATCTTGGCGCAGATTTTCCGTCGTGACGCATGTCGAATTCGGCGATGTTTCCGACGAACGGCTGCGCGCATACGTCGCAAGCGGAGATCCGGCCGACAAAGCCGGCGGCTACGGCATACAGGGCGCAGCCGGGGCGTTTGTGCGCCGCATCGAAGGTTCGTACACGAATGTCGTCGGATTGCCGCTTTATGAAACCGCGCAATGCCTTTTGGACGGAGAATGCGGCTGAGTTTATGAATTTTTTTTCTTAATGCCGCCGCCGCGTTTAATGCTTGTTTTTCGGCGGATTTGCGTCTCATGCATTTTATGCGGATGCATGATGCGGCGCGGAAATGATAAGCATCTTTTGCGCAATCCTCGGAATGATATGCATTTTACAGAATTTGCATGATGCGCGTTTGCGCGCCGGGGATTTGCTTTCATGCGACGGCTCGCCCGAAGATCGGGAGAGGCGGCGCGATGTGCCGCCGGTTGCGAGACGCGCGAAACGACGAAGGTCGAATTTTATGCGCTGTTTTTGCGGCACATATGTTATGCATGCGTATTTTTTGCACGAAGAGAGAAATATGTTTAACTTCAATCCGCAATCTTATCGGTATGCGTCGAAGCGTCATTTGACGTATGCGCCGCGCGGCATGGCATGCACGGCGCAGCCGTTGGCTGCGCAAGCGGGATTGCGCATGCTCATGGCCGGGGGCAATGCGATAGATGCGGCGGTTGCAGCGGCGATATGTTTGACGGTCGTCGAGCCGACGGGCAACGGTTTGGGCAGCGATTGTTTTGCGCAAGCGTGGCCGGGGGGGGGGGCGCTTTATGGGCTGAACGGCAGCGGATATGCGCCGCGCCGGCTTGCGGCCGACGCGTTAAATGAAGCCGGCCATACGCATCAAATGCCGCTGCGCGGCCGGCATTCGGTGACGGTGCCCGGGGCTCCGAGCGCATGGACGATGCTGCATGAACGGTTTGGCAAACTTCCGTTTCATGCGCTTTTCGAGCCGGCTCTCGATTATGCGCAAAACGGTTTTGCGGTGTCGCCGACGGTCGCGCGATTTTGGCGCGAAGGGGCCGAAGCGCTCAACCCTTATCGCGGCTGCGGCGAAATCGCGCCGCGGTTTGAAACGTTTGCGCCGGACGGCGCCGCGCCGCGCCGCGCGCGGGCGATATCGTCCGTTTTCCGGATCATGCCCGAACGCTGCGAAGCCTCGCGCAATCGCATTGCGAATCGTTTTATCGCAGCGAAATCGCTCAAAAAATATGCGAGTTTTCGCGCCAACGCGCGGGTTCATCGACGCCGAAGATCTTGCGCGGTACGTTGGGTTGAACCGCTGCATGTATGTTATTGCGGCTATGATGTTTATGAAATTCCGCCCAACGTGCACGGCATTGTCGCGCTTATGGCGCTGAATATTCTAAAGAACTTCGACTTAACCGAAAGAGATTCGGCAGAAACGTTTCATGCCCAAATCGAATCGATAAAATGCGTTTGCCGACGGGATGAAATACATCGCCGAACCGGTTTGCATGAAAACGCCGATCGAAGCGTTGCTTTCGCCGGAATATGCAAAAAAGAGATTTCGTCAAATCGGCCGCCGGGCGCACGCCCCCGGTTCGGGGACGCCGTTTTCGGGCGGCACGGTTTATCTCGCCGCCGCCGACGGCGACGGCAACATGGCGTCGCTCATACAAAGCAATTACAAAGATTTCGGGTCGGGCGCCGTCGTTCCCGGATTCGGGATAAACTTTAACGATAGGGGGGCGGGGTTTTCGCTTGAACCGCAGAGCGACAATTATCTGATGCCCGGGAAATATCCGTATCATACGATTATTCCGGGTTTTTTATGCAAGGACGGCAAACCGCCGGGACCTTTTGGCGTGATGGGGGCGTATATGCAGCCGCAAGGTCATGTTCAGCTCGTATCGAATATGGCCGATTTCGGGCTCAATCCGCAAGAAGCGCTTGACGCGCCGCGCCGGCAATGGATCGCGGGCAAAACCGCAGCCGTCGAGCGCGGCGTATCGAAGACGATTGTGTCGCAGCTGCGGCGGCGCGGTCACGATATCGCCGAGATGCGCGACGATTCGTCGGTTGGGCGCGGGCAAATTATCTTAAGACTCGAAAATGGCGCGCTTTTGGGGGCATCCGAGCCGCGCGCCGATTCGGTTTGCGCCGCCCGGCAGCGCGCGGCGGCGCGTCTTATTGCGTTTGAACGTTGAATTTTATTCGGCATGTTGCTAATCTGTCGGGCGTTTTCTGACTTCGTTTTGCGCGGCCGGAAAATATGTCGAATTCAATGCAAAACTTCAAAAAAGGATCGAAAATGAAAAAAATTGCAATGCTTATGATCGGCGCTCTTTCTTGTTCGCTCGCCGCTTGCGGCGACGGCGACGACAAAAAAACGATTGACGATTGCCGTCCCGGGGTTTACGTGCAAGCCAAAGCGATAAATGAAGCGATGACAGCCGCAGGCTCCGAAGCAACGGCAGATGTTTGCCAGAAAAAAGGCACGGCTTTGTCGGACTACATCGAAAAGAATACAGACGCGATTAAAAATGCCGGCACGGAATACAAGAAATATGCGGAAAAAGGCAGCTGGGATTCGGCGAGCGATGTTTTTTGCACTGCATATTCGGCGCTTTTGCTGACCGATGCTTATGCGCAGCTCAAAGCGGTTAATGAGCAAATCGAGACATGCAAAGGAATTATCATATCCGCAACGGAGGAACAGCAATCCGTCTGGAACAGTGCCATTAAAGGTTTGACGTCGGTCGAAGGCTGGGAAGCTGCGCTCGGCGCGGCCATCGATTCGGGCAGCAAAAGCAACTAAGTTCTTTTATTGATCCGGCGGCTGCGGTATGATCGACAGCTGTATCGCAGTTTGCATTTGTTCCGTCGCGCCGCGATTTGGCGGCGCATCGGTTTGATGAATTTTTTGCGCGCATTGTCATGAGGTTAATATGAAATCCGTTCACGCCCTGATTGTTGCTTTTGTCATGTGTTTTGTTTGCGCGGCGTGCGATGAAGAAATTGCCGATCAGTCGCAGATTCCGAAGATCTACAGCGATGCGATGGCGCAGCTGTACAGCGAAATCGACAGCAAAACGTCTTGCGACGATTTGTACAACACGCTGAAGACGTATAAGAATGATTTCGTCGACTCGGACGAAGGCGAAGAAAGTGCGTTTGTTCAGGCTTGCGCGGATTATATAGCGACCAGAGGGTCGTCGGGCGGAGTCGAACGCGTTGCAACCGATCTCACCAATTCGGGGTATTATATGGCTGCATTTATCTTGGCCGACAGGTACTATTCGAAAGCCGGGACGTGCACGGCATCGGGACAGCGCAAGCCCAAAGAAGTCCGCGAGCTTTACAGCGAGCTGTTTGAATCGCCCAATTGCGCGGCGTTTCTCACCGATGCGAAAGCTATGGTTCAAAAGTACTCGAAAGTGACGATTAAGTAATCTCATGCAAAGCAATCGCCGACAGATGCGAAAAGACCAAACGGGCATGCGTTCCTGTTTGGTCTTTTTTTTTGTTGTTGTTGTTTCGTTGCGTCAAAGACTTTGACGTCGGCTTGATTTGATCGTTTTTTTTGCGTCAAACCGCATTATTGCGGAAGCATCATTGGCTTTTGCCGGCAAAGCGGCGCGCCGGCGCCGCAAACTCAGACCGCATCGATTAAGCTGTTTGCATGGCGTCTCGGATTTGTTGTTTTTCGCAGTCGTCGAGCTGCAAATAGTTCATGGCATCTTCGAGCGGTTTTCCCATGCGCGTCATAATGCGTTTTGTCATATCGATGAGTCTGTCAAAGCTGCCGCATTTCACGCCTTGTTCTTTTCCCAATGCGATCCCCTGTTCTTTTCCCAATGCGATCCCCTGAGCTTTGCCTTGCGAAATGTATGAATCGCGGATTCGTTCAAAAAACTCGTTCATTTTCACGCCCTCCGATTGTGTGTAGTGTTCTTTCAGACTGTCAAAAGCAGTGTCTCCCGAAATCTTGCTCAAGAGCGATAAAACAGCTTCGGCGTGTTCGATAACGCCGTCGGGATAAGTGTCTTTTCGGCCTTCGCGCACATATCGCAGATATTGCGCAATGATTTTCAAATCTCCCGACAGCATGCCGATTTCTTCGTCCGTTAGCCAAGCCAATTGTATGACGCGGATCGCGTAGTCTTGAAACAACCGCTTCAGATGCTTGGGAAACCGAAAGTACTCGCTCAATGCGCGCGGCGCTTTCCAAGGCTCATTATATCCAAAATAGAGCACGGCCGTAAATACCGGCATGAGTTTAGGCTTGCCGGCGCCGTGTCTTATTTGTTTATCGTAAACCATCCAATCGTATCCCATTACGCGGACAGGCATCCAATCGTCCGAAACGGTTTGATTCTCCAACCCCATAAAAGCGATGCTGAATCCCGCATCGCTGCGATGGCATTTCAGAATGTCGCGATACCGCGTCACGGGATCTCCGTTTATGACCGAAACGAGTTCTGTCGGAGCATCGGTCAAATCTTCGGGCCGAATAAAATGCTTTTTGCGGCGAATGACCAAACAGTTCCATAAATCCGCAAAAATACCGTTGTATGCAAAGAGATTTTTTTCAAGCGCATCTTTGTCAGGCATATGCATTCTCCTGCTTAAAACGGCGTTGCATCATCGGGGGGAATCCGAGCAATGCATGCAGCGCCCTTCATAGGAATGATGGGGTTTGAAAAAAAAAAGTGACGTTTTTTTTTGCAGTTTTTTGCGGCGTTTGCGTGTAC
>CAVGZQ010000006.1:14860-19031 GCA_963633515.1 Bacteroidaceae bacterium | reverse complement strand
GTTATGCCGAAAGAAATCCGAAATTGCCGCAAGATTATTTTTCTTCGGAAGCAGATATCGGCGCGGCAATGCAGACCCGGGCAGAAAAACCAAAAGCGAATGGCAGAACATTCGCTTTTGGTTTGGATGAATATGTTTTGAATGGAATTAAGCTTGCTGTTCGGCAAGTCCTGCCGAATTTTCGGCATTATCGGGCGGGGATTTTCGGAAACGGTTTTTCAGCAAAACGATCGGCCGCAACAGCAAATCGCGATGAATGATTGCCAATGCTGCGACGATGTAAATCCCGAACAATTGAATGAGTTTGGCGATTTCCCGATTGCAATCGGCAAACGTTGCGCCCTTGAACGCGATTTTAATCACCCCTTGAGCGGTCGGAGATATGGCAAGATAATGGGTAACCGGTTTGATCCAATCGGGCATGGCGTAATAGGGCCAGACGTAACCGCCGAGCGTAAAGAAAATAAGGGTCGATCCCAAAATGATTTGGAACGCCGTATACCGCGTGCCGCAAAAAGAAGCCAGAGCTGCCGCAATCGGGAAATTGCATGCGACCATGAGCAAGATAAGTTTCATCATTTCGGCGGCACTTTCGCCGCGCGCCCAGCCGAATAACGGACATAAGCAACCGTAGACAAATGCCGTTCCTGCCGCGATAAAGACGGCATAGAACAAATACCGCCAGAAATAATCGAGCAGCCAAATCTTCTTTTTGGAAAATTCGGGTTCGCGTTCGCGGTGGTATCCGATGCTGAATCCCAAAATCAAAATTCCCATTTGGTGGAAAACGAGCGTAAAGAGAAAAGGCGTAATATAGGTCGAATAGGCAAGCGTCGGCGAATAGAGCACGTGTTTGTGGTAGTTGATGGGATCGATGGTGTTGTATGCCTTTTCGCCGACGACGCCTTGCGGGTGCGCGATTTGTTCGACGGCAATGTCGACGTTCTTGAGCAATACCGTTTCTTGCAAGGCGGTAAGCGCAGCGGCGTAGATCATCATATTCGTCGCATAGACGTAGACTTTCATGCTGCCTTGTTCGAAGCGTTTGATTTTCGAAGAAAAATCGTCGGGGAAAAAGACGAAGACATCGGCTTCGCGCGTCATGACCGCTTGAATGCCTTCTTCGAGCGTATCGACGCGCCGTTTGATGTCGAGCCCTTGCGTGGCGTCGATATCGAGCATCATTTCTCGGCTCAGCGCCGAGTTGTCGGCGTCGAGAACGACGGCCGTGCGTTCGACGACCGATTGATTGGCATATGTCAGAGATATGAGAAGCGGATATGCGATCGGGAGCAAAACTGAAATAAAAATCGGAATAAAGGCAATTACGCCGAATTTTGCTTCGTTTGCGAACGTTCGCCAAAAACATAAATGTTCAAGCCAAGATTTCATCGATGTTCCTCCCGTGAAGCGGCAGCGGCAGGATCGACGGGCATATCTCGGGAGATTGCGCCGGCGGAAGCGGCATCTTGCGGCAAAGCGGTTTGAACGCCGATTGCATGCGCGCCGCCGTTTTTTTCGCCGTCCGCAGCAGGCGGTTCGGTTATGCCGGCATCGGGCGAAATGGATTCCTCTTTTTTTTCGTCGATTGCATCTGCTTCGGGGTTGATGCCGGAAGTTGAATCGGATTCGGGATTATTGCCGGTTTTAGGCGATTGTTCGGCTGCGGGGATAATGATTGCGGCATGCGCATTCGTCGCATCGGCGGCCGCCGGATCGATTTCTCCGCCCGACGCCGAAGCTAATGCAGGTTTTGGATGCAAACGATGCCAACACCACGAAAAAAACATTCGGATATCTTTGAGCCGCATGAGGACAAAAGCCAAGCACAGCCATAAAACCGCCTGTTTGAGGAACATGATCCCGAACGCCGACAAATCGCCCCAGTTCGCATCGTGATACAAGAACACCTGAACAGCCTGCAAAAACGGCGTCAGCGGTATCCACGTGACGAATTCCTGCAAATACCAAGGCATCATTTCGATGGGCCATGTTAAGCCCGAAAACATGACCGAAAGCATGCACAGCAAGAACGATATCGACATGCCGAGGTTTTTCGGCAAAATCAGATTGATGTTGGCAAACATGGCAATCGTGATGACGATATAGAGAAACAGGGCGCTGCCGGCCATGAGGGGCATCGATTGCAGCACGATGTCGACGCGCGGCAAACCGTATTGATAGATGACGAAGCCCGCCAAAAATGCCAGCGCAAAGACGGCCAAAAGCCGCCCAAAGTAATAAAAACGGCGGCGAATTACGTGCGGTTCGATTTCTTTCGGCAACGCCTCTTGGAACGTCGCGCATGTCATGATGCAAATGAAGATATTGAGACAGAAAAACGTCAAAACGGGGAGCAAATAATCGCTGTATATCGTCAGGGCGTTAAAGGGACGGTCGACGTCGAGATTGACGGGCTGAAGCGCGCCCATGAGCGCGAAATCGGGGACGCCTTTTTTGTTGAGCGTCACCATGCTCACGCCGACCGACGTCGTTTTGACGACGGTTTGAATGGCTTTGTCGGCGTTTCGCGCCATGATGATGCTCGTGCCGTCGATATAAGCATAGACATGACCGCCGCTCTGCGTTTTGACGCGTTGCGAAAGCCCGTCGGGGATGAGGACGATCGCTGCGGCGGTGCCGTCAAAAAACGCTTGTTGGGCTTGTTCGGGGGTATCGACGGCGCCCAAAACATGCAAATCGGGACTCGCTTCCAAAAACGTCCGAATCGTCCGGCTTACCGTGCTGTTGTCCATATCGACGACGTATATCGGGATATCCGTCACGGTGCGCTGTCCGTACACGGCCGTCATGACGAAGATGCACAGCGTGATGACGCCGATCATCGCCAAAAAACGGGGCTTGCGCAGATAAACCGTCAGAAAATCGATAAATCCTTTGAGTGCAAACATACGGTTACCATCGCGCAGTCATGCCCGGACGCAGCCCGTCGACGGGTTGGACGGGACGCAATTTGACTTCAAAACTCTTCAGATCGAAGCGATCGCGGTCGGACGTGGCGCGCCACGTCGCGAAATCGCCCATTGCCGATATGTTTGCGACTTTCATGGGGATTTTTTTGCCCAGCGCGGGAATCTCGATTTCTGTCGTATCTCCCACGCGCAAATCTCTTATTCTGTCTTCGCGGATGGCAAAACTCGCCCAGATATCGTCCATCTTGACGATGGTGATTATCGGGTATCCGGTGTTGGCAAGCTCGCCTTCGTGCACGACGATTTTTGAAATTTCGCCGGCAATCGGCGCAACTTGTCGGCGTTCTTTTTTGTAGATTTCGATTTCGGCGGCGACGCTTTCGCCCTTTGCGACGAGCGCTTCGAGGGCGCGGATTTCTTCGGTTCGGGCGCCTTTGTTGACGGCATCGAGTTTGGCTTGCGCCATTTCGAGCTGATTTTGCGAAACTTGGTATTTAAACTCGGCTTCGTCGTATTTCGCTTGCGGAACGGCGTTTTCGTCGAGCAATTTTTTCATGCGGTCGAGCATTTTTTTCGTCACGTCGACTTGAGCCCGGGCCGAATCGACCTGATTTGCGAGCGCTTTCTTTTCTTGCGGGCGCGCGCCTTTTTCGGCAAGCGCGAGCTGGGCTTTTGCGGCATCGATCGACGACGTCGCCTGGAGCAGTTTTGCGTCGAGTTCGTCGAGACTGAGCTCGGCGAGCAAATCGCCCGCTTCGACGTGCTGCCCCTCCCGGACGTGCAGCGCCGTCACGCGCCCCGGCACCTTGCTCGCCACGTCGATTTCGGTCGCGTTGATAAGCCCCGTAATCTGCAGCGACGCCGAACCGCGATCGGTCGTCGTCAATTTTTTAAAGCCGTCTTCGCAGCTGCCCATGCCGAGCGCCGCCAAAATGGCAAAACACAGTGTTCCAAAACGGTATAAGCTTTTCATATTCTTTCCTTCCTCATCCGAACGGGATTTCTTCGAAACAGTTTCGCATATCGTTTAAAATGCGTCCGCAAACGCGCTGCAAATCACGGCATTCGGCGTCGTTTCCGTTCGCGTTTGGGTGTGCGTATTCATCGGAAAAACGGCGTTTTTGCGTCATTAAGGCTAATGACATCGCAAAAAGTTCGCATAAAATGCGGATATTATCGAAAGCGTTCGCCAATAATTCATCGTCTCTCTTGCGTCCGAGAGAAGCCGCAATCTTATT
>CAVGZQ010000006.1:0-14850 GCA_963633515.1 Bacteroidaceae bacterium | reverse complement strand
GCTCGGTTTGCAAATCGTCGGCCGTTTTCAGAATGCGCGGTCCGTGAATCGTGGGCGACAAAGTTTCCCAATGCCGGAGCACGGCAAAATCGCCGCGCGCCGTCAGCAGGGCGGCATACGTTTCGCAGCAGCCGGCGGCGCTGTCGGGCCAAACGGCGGCTGAGAAATCGGCTTCGATTTCGCGCGAAACATCGCTCAAAACGCTCAAATACAACTCTTCTTTTGTGCCGAAAATCTCATACAAATGGCGTTTGTTGACATTTGCCGCAGCGAGAATGCCGTCGATTCGGGCGCCTCTCGCGCCGTATTGCGCAAACTCATCGCGCGCCGCGCGCAATAATTGGGCTTTTTTCGATGTCGTTTGCATGATTCTTCTTGAGAATTTGTTTTTTTTTCGGGGGCGCCGCCTTTTGCCCTTCTTTCGGTCGGGCAATGCAGCGGCGGCTCCGGCTATTTCGCTTTGCCTGCCCCCGTGCGGGGGTCAGGCCGGTGCTCAATACGCCTTCGCGGCTTCGGCTATTTCGCTTTGCCTGCCCCCGTGTGGGGGGGCAGGCCGGTGCTCAATACGCCTTCGCGGCCTGCCCCCCGCACGGGGGCAGGCAGGCGCGGGCATGTTCGCGGCGTTTGCGACGCCTTGCGCCCATGCGCCGCGCTTTTTGAGGATTGGCGCGCTTCGAAGGCATATGCATTCTATTTCAGAGTGTTGTGAAAATGGCTTTTATCCTTCGGCCAAACGCATCTTTAGCCGAATTTTTTGAAAGTCATTATCGGAAAAAAGCGCGCGTATTGCCCGTCCGGGCAATAGCGCGCTCGCGAAGGCGTATCGCCGCGCGGGGGCGGGTACGCCGCCGCGCGGCGATAGCCGGAGCCGCCGCCGCATTGCCCCGCGGGGGCAAAAGGCGGCGCCGCGCTTATTTAAAGGCGTTGCGTTCGATGACGGGGCTCACGCCCATGGCGAGTTTGAGCCCTGCGTAGGCGGCCAAGATATCGATATGCGCTTTGACGTCGTCGGCGCGGGCGGAAGTTCGGCGCGTTTGGGCGGCCAAGACGTCGGTGTTGACCGATTCGCCTTGGGCGAATTGAGCGGAAATGGTGCGCAGATTTTCGTCGGCCAATTCGAGCGCTTGCCCGGTAAGTTTGACGCGTTCGAGCGCGGTCGAAAGGGCGAGATATTTTTGGGCGACGTCGAGCGCAATAAGTTCGCGTGCTTCGTCGGCTTTTGCAGAATATTCGGCAGCTTCGAAGGAAGCTTGTTTTGCATTGTAGTGACTTGCGAGTCCGTCGAAGATTGTCCAAGTCATGGCAACGCCGAAGATCCCCTGATTGGCGGGTTCGAGCACGCTTATTCCGTGCGTATATTGGTATCGTCCGATGAGGAAGACTTGCGGGACGTAGTCTAAGAGGGCGATCGTTTCGCGTTTTTGGGCGGCGCGTTCGCCGATGTCCAACCGCTTGAATTCGTTTCGGTTTTCGAATGCTTTTTGCTGATAATAATCGAGATCGCCCAATTCGACGGCAAATCCGTCTTCGGGCATATCGGTTGCGCGCAATTCGATTGCGTTGCCGATCGAGAGGACTTGGGCGAGTTTGAGCGAGGCGAGGCGTGTGCTGTTCGAGGCTTCGACGATGTTTTGTTTGGCTTTGAGCGCTTCGACTCTTGCGGCCAAGACGTCGGATCGTGAAATCATGCCGACAGATTCGTATTTTTCGGCCAATTCGACGTGCTTTTCGATGGTGTCGGATGCCTCCTTGGCGACTTCGGTCATGAGCTGGGCATAGACGAGTTTGAGGTAGACGTCGGTGACTTCGTAGCTGATGTCAAGTGCTTTTGCGCTTCGTTCGGTTTCGATGTTTTCGACGGCCATTTCGGCGAGTTTCGAGCCGTGATACACTTTGAAGAGCGGCGTGAGGGGCATCGCGATTTGAGCGCCGACGGTGAAGGTAAATTGGTCTTTGAGTCGCATCGATTCGGGAATTGCGTTCATCAGGGGGGATGCAATCGTTTGCGCGGCGGCCTTGATCGTCGCTCCCGAAGCCGCGAGCATACCGGCGAGCACGGGGTCGGCGGCGAGCTGTTTTTCGGCTTCGCCGACGGCCGACGTTATTTGCTGCTGCATATCTTCTTTATCGACGATTTCGAGGTCGGACGCATCGGTAAACCAGAGCGCGGATGCGTCGGCGGTAATCTTCGGCCACCAATTGGCTTTGACGGCTTGGACTTGGTTTTCGGCTGTTTGTGCGCGTGCATCGAATTGTGCCCAAGCTTTTGAATCGCGCAGCGCCAAATCGACGGCTTCTTGGAGCGACAAATTGCGCAATTCGCGCGCTTGGGCTTGCGGGACGGCGGCAGCCGCCGTCAGGCACAGACCGCTTAAAAACGTTGCTGCGGCGCGTTTTGCGCAGAAGCGCCGCATTATATGACGATTCTTTTGGCCGGCGCGGAGCGCCGCACGGCAATTTTTCATATCGGTGTTCATGACAGTCAATCTTCTTTGTTATTTTTGCCGCACGGATTTTTGACCGAGCCGGCGGATGATCGGCGCATCGCCGCCCGGCATCATTTGTCGGCAATCGCATCAAAACGGACGGTCGGCTCCGGGCTCAATTTATGCCGATCGGAGTTTCCCTGCGCGGCGCGGGGATTATACCGCGAAAGGCGATAAAATTGTAGGCGCAACGCATACATTTAACGCATCGCCGTGCGTCCGCAAGGTAACACGCAGGCGGGGTGAGTTTATTCAAATATGCGGCAAAAACTGCGTCAAAGGCGTCGGAATCTGCGCGCGAGATGCGAATTTAATTCGAAATCTGTCACGGATTTGTCATTAATTTGCGCAATTATGCGACGAAAGATGCAAGAAATGGTCAAATGATTCGATTTCAGAGCTTTTGCCGCGCCGGGCCGCGGGAAGCGCGCATTTTCGCCGTCACAGACAAAAGCGCCGCTCCGGGATTGAAATCGGCGCGGCAGAAGGCGGAAAAGATCAGAAAATTTTTGTGAACATTCTCGCCCATCGCGGACTGAGCGCGCCTGAAGACCACCAAATGATTTGCGCGCGTCCTTTGATATTGTCGACGGGGACTTGTCCCCAGCATCGGGAGTCGGCGGAATTGTCGCGGTTGTCGCCCATGGCGAAGACGTGTCCGGGGGCGACGGTGACGGGACCGAACCGCGCCGACGGCATTTCGTGGGTGATTGTCGTGAATTCGGCGTCGCCCAAGCGTTCGGTGTTCCAATGTTCGATTCGCCTGTCGGCCAAATACATAAAATCGGACACGGTTCGTTCGTAATAGGGGATTTGCGGGACGGGGTGACCGTTGACGTAGACGGTTTGCCCGATGACTTCGATCGTATCGCCTTCGAGTCCGATAATGCGTTTGATGTAGTCTTTGTCTTCGGCGAGAGAGTCGGGCGAGAGACAGCCGGAGTTTGTGCGCGCCAAGTAGCCGCGGGCTTCTTCGCGCGGGAAAGAAAAGACGACGACGTCGCCGCGCTTCGGATCGGCAAAGCGCGCGACGTATTTGTTGAGCCCCGGCAGCCGGATGCCGTAGCTGAGTTTTGTGACGAAGAGCTGGTCGCCTTCGAGCAGCGTCGGCACCATGGAACGCGTCGGTATTTTGAACGGTTCGACGAAGAAGGTTCGCAAGACGAAGGCAAAAGCCAAGGCGAACAGCAGACTTTCAAAGACTTCGCGCGCGCTCGATTTTCGCGCGAATTTCAAACGTTTTTCGACGATTTCGCTGAGCTTTTCGTACGCCGTCGCGAGGGAATATTCGTCATTCGCGAGGGCATTGCGCATCGCGCCGAGCCCCGATTCGATTTCTGTTTTCGACGCGTCGGACAATTTCTTTTTTGCGCGGCGATAGAGTTTGTCGGCCTCGGCGAGCAATTTTTTTGCGTCGCCCCGCGACACGCATTTTTTGATTTCAGGAGTCGAATCGGGCATGGAATGGTCTCAGAGTCGGCGAAGGAATTATTCGATATCGGGGGATTCGACGCGAAAGAGCTGTTGACCGAGGAAGATTAAATCGCCGTGGAAGAGTTGCGTTTTTTTGTTGAGTTTCATCCAAGTACCGTTGGACGAATTGAGATCGAGGAGATAGAAGTTTCCGTCTTCGCCGGGATAAATCTGCGCATGGCGCCCGCTCATGAAGCGGTCTTTTCCGAAGACGATGTCGCCGGTTTCGCGGCCGAAGACGGCGCCATTTTCGGAGAGGCAATAGACGTTTTGCGTGATATTTCCGACGCCGATTTGAACGAGTTTATAGTCGCCGCCGCACGAAGGCGACCCCATATATCGGGTGCCGTCGGCGGAACGGGCTTTGTTTGAAACGACTTGTTCGAAGCGTTCGAATCGGAGCAATTCGCGGCCGGCCAAAAAGCAATCGCCGGGAACGAGAAGGACTTCTTGCCGGGTGCGCAAAAAGGTGCCGTTGAGGCTGTCGAGGTCTTCGATGAAGAGTTTTTTTCCTTCGACGAGCAAGCGCGCATGCCTGGGCGACAAAAAGGCATCGGACGGGAAGCGGGAGTCGCCGCTTCGTCCCAAGACGGTTTCGTTGAATTTGATGGGAATTCGGACGCCGTCGCTGCTGTCTTCGTTAATCGAAATCATGGCGACGCCGATGTCGACGGGATGGATTTCGATATCGTTAAATTGGTGTTTGGAAGCGTAATTCCCCAAATAAGCGCCGCAGCTTCGGCAGTGGATTTCGCCTTCGCCGGCATTGTCGGAGTAGAAGAGGTTGGAAATGCCCGAATCGGCGCAAGCATCGTGCAGGGCGGCAGAAACCGAAGAGATCGGAGCTTTGTCGCGATTTTGCGGCGAGAGTTTTGCCGAAGATTTCGCCGAACGCGCGCCGGCGTCAGTCATCGCGAGAACATCGAGCAGAGCCTCGGTCAGTAAAACATCATCTCCGTTACGGTTGCCGATTCCGGTCATACGCGTTCCTCAATTCGGGCACAGAGCCGCGAGTTTGAATTTAAATCGATCGGAAATGCAAAAGACAGAATATTGCGCGCAGGGCAAAACTATTTTGCCGATCGAAAGCCACAAAAAAAAGCCACCCGCCATGCCGTTTCCGCCATAACGTTAAACCGCACTGTTTGACCAGCAAGGTGGGCCTCGTTGTAGAGGGGGAAAGGATCCCGGACTCGCGGGCGTGCTCGCCCTTTCTCCAGTGACAAGTCCCGTATTAACGTCTAAGGGGTTTAAGCATATCCGGCGTACATCGCACACAGCAGGCAGCTGCGCGATTTATAGCACAGAAGCCCAAAAAGTGCCAACGGCGATTCGCAAAAAAGCGCACATTTGCGGCGAGCAAACATGCGCTTTTTCGAGACGGAACGGATGGATTTTGCCGCTTGCCGCGGCACGATCCGAATTATTCGGCGGCTTCGCCGGTGACGGGCACGACGGTCTTGCGGGAGCGAACGCTCTTGATGCGGGCGGCTTTGCCGCGGAGGTCGCGCAAATAATACAATTTGGCGCGTCGGACGCGTCCCATCGTAACGACTTCGATTTTGGCGATTTTTGGGCTGTTGACGGGAAACGTGCGTTCGACGCCGCAGCCGTAAGAGATTTTTCGGACGGTGAACGTTTCGCGCGAGCTTCCGCCGCTTCGCCGAATGACGACGCCTTCGTAGACCTGAACGCGTTCTTTGTCGCCTTCTTTAATATTGACGTGCACGCGAACGGTATCGCCGGGACGGAAGTCGGGCAAGTCGGTGCGGATTTGTTTTTTTTCAATTGCTGCAATGATTGGGCAAGTCATGATAAGTACTCCTAAAAAGCGAAATCGCCGCGGTCGGTGTTTATGCACGCCGTTTGCGGCATTGTCAATGTTATTTTGAATTGTTTTGCGGCATTTGGCCGCAACAGTCGGCGGGCGTGTCGCCGGGGTCGGGTTCATTCGCGGGATTGCGTCGGCGTTTTTTCGGAGATTTTCGGGGCGGATCCCATCCGAGCCAAACGCGTTCGTCGCAAGTCAATTCTTTTGATTTTTGATCGAAGATGTCGGGTCTTCGCTGTTGCGTGCGCAAGATGGCATTGCATCGTCTCCATCGGGCGATTTCTTCGTGATTTCCGTTGAGCAGCACCTCGGGCACGCGCTGTCCGCGGAAGTATTCGGGGCGGGTATATTGGGGATATTCGAGCCAACCGTCGGAAAAGCTTTCGTCTTGGGCGGAAGCGTCGTTTCCCAAGACGCCGCACCACAGTCTGCTGACGGCGTCGCCGACGGTCATGGCGGCCAATTCGCCGCCCGTGAGGACGAAATCGCCGATGGAAATTTCCTCATCGACGTAGCTTCGGACGCGTTCGTCGATACCTTCGTAATGACCGCACACCAAGATCAAAGGTTTTCCGAGTTTGCTCAGTCTGAGGGCTTGGTTTTGGTCGAAGCGCAGCCCGTGCGGACTCATCAAGACGACGTGTCCGCCGGGGCATAAGCGTCTGCTTTCTTCGATGGCGCCGACGAGGGGTTCGGGTTTCATGACGAGCCCGGGGCCGCCGCCGTAGGGCGCGTCGTCGACGCGTCGGTGTTTGTCGCGGCTGAAATCGCGGATTTGGACGAAGCGATACGTGAGCGCGCCGCGCGCCAAGGCGCGTCCGAGTATCGAATGGTGCATCATGACTTCGAAATACTCGGGAAACAGCGATACGAAGCAGAGTTCGCCCATGCCGATTAACCCTTGCAGACGGCGTCGAGTTCAGCCATCCAATCGGCATCGACGGCGACGGTTTTGTTTTCGAGGTCGACTTTTCCGACGTGGGCCGCCACGAAAGGGACGAGACCGGCGGTGCCGGAATCGGATGCATAACGGAGCATGTCGTGTGCGCCGCTCGGGACGATGCCGTCGATAATGCCCCATGTTTTTCCGTTTTCGTCGACGATCGCGAGCCCGATGAGATCGCATGCATAGAAAGCGTTTCGCAGGGGGCGCAGCGCGCGCCGCGAGACGAAAACTTCGCTTCCCGTCAGGGCAAAAGCTTCGTCGCGGCTGCCGACGCCTTCGAGTTCGAGCGCCGTGAAACGGCCGCATTGCGAGCTTTTGACGACTTTATAGGGCGTCCGGCCGTTGCCCAGGCGCACTTCTTTTGCGCGTGCGAGAGTGTCGCTTTGGGGTTCGTCGGTAAAGACGCGCACCGCGCCCTTGACGCCATGGGCGCGCCCGACGACTCCGACGCGTATAAAGTCTTGATCCTGACTCATTTTTGACAGCCGACTCCCGTTTGACAAAAAAACACCACCGAACACGATGGCGTTATTCGATGGTGTGCCGTTTATATTATTGCGTAACAGCCAATTCGGTGATTTCGAGTTTGCAGCGCACGCCGTGACGCGCGGAGGCCGCGCCCAAAATCGTGCGCATCGCTTCGGCCGTTCGGCCGCTTTTGCCGATCACCTTTCCGAGATCATTGGCGGGAACTTTCAATTCCACGATGGTCACATGTTCGCCTTTGACGATGTTGACGGCGACTTGTTCGGGATCGTCTACCAGCGCTTTCGCCATGCACTCGATCAATTCTTTCATGATAACTCCAAATTGCTCTATGCCCTCGAAATGCGCTTCGGCCACAGGGCTGTTCATTAGGATTACTTGCGGGCTTGCGCGATGAGCGCTTTGACGGTGTCGCTTGCCTGCGCGCCCTGCGCGAGCCAGTAATCGACGCGTTCCAAATTGAAATTGACTTTGTGCGGGTTGCTGACGGAGTCGTATGTTCCGAGAGCTTCGATGCAACGTCCGTCGCGGACATTGCGGCTGTCGGCCGCGACGAGTTTATAGAAAGGACGGTGGGTCGCCCCATGTCTTTGAAGCCGAAGACTTACTGCCATGTTTCCTCCAATTTCGATTGCTTGGGTATATTCTGCTTTCGCAGTCATCGAGATTCGCCGGCCCAAAAATTGGCCGCGAATAAACGCACGCACTTCTAAGGCATCCGCGCGGCTTTGTCAATTATGATATTGGCGGGTGCGGGCGTAATTTTGAGAACGGGCGTCCGGCGGCGTGCGCGGCGGCATGTTTTGGCGATGATTGTTATTGCTGTTTCAGCTCGGGGCTGTGCAATCGGGGCGCGGCGGTTCGGCTTTGCCGGCGGGCGCGGCCGCGAAGGCGTATTGCCCGCAAGCGGGCAAAAGCCGGAGCCGGCAGCCGTATTTGCGGCGCAAACAGGCTGCCCAAGCGCAGCTGCGAAGGCGTATTGCCCGCTTGCGGGCAAAAGCCGAAGCCGCAGCCGCATTTGCGAAGCAAAAAGGCTGCGCCAAGCCGCAAAAAAAAAAAAAATCAGACTTCGTCGACGCCGACGTCTTCGCCGCCCAAGGCCGCTTTCGACCGCGGGATGAACTGCGCGTTGTTCGGCGTGCATTCGAGCGATTGGGGCGGGGGGGGCTTGAGCGCGTCGCGGACATAGCGGTAGGGGTCGGCAAAGAAGAAGACGCGTCCGTTTTCGTCGCTTTTTACGGTGAAATAATCGATGAAGACGTCGAAGCGGTTTTTGAGCACGATGCGGCGCGTGACGTAATCGTCGATTTCGGTTTCGAGCTCGGCGCGCCATTGTCCGTCGTCGGTTAAGAGGCGTTTTGCAAGAGCGAGCGGTTCCCAAACGCGCATGCATCCGTGGCTGAAGGCGCGGACGGGGTATTTGAAGAGACCTTTTTGGGGGCTGTCGTGCATGAACGTGGCGTGTTCGTTCGGGAAGATGAATTTGACGCGGCCGAGGGCGTTTTTTTCGCCGGGAAGCTGGCGCAGAACGGTGTAGCCTTTTTCAGAGCTGTATTCGAAGCCGTGGTCTTTGAGCCAATTGGGGTCGGCGTTGATTTTTTTGATGTAATCTTCTTGTTCGATGCGCCCCGGGACGTTCCAATAGGGGTTGTATTCGACGTAGAGCATGCGGGCGTGCATGAGCGGCGTTGCATTGATGAGGCGCCATTGTTTTGTGTCGGGGCTGCATTGCCGGCGGGCGTTTCCGACGACGACGGGGAAGCGGTATTCTTCTTTTTCGCCGCGCCAGACGGCGCCGTAAAACTCGGGGATGTTGATAAAGATATAGTAGGGGGACTTGACGATATAGGTTTTGTGCCACCGGCGCAGGTTTTCGTCGATTTGCGCCAAACGTTCGGATCGCGGCGTATTGAGACTGCTCCAGAATGCTTTTTCGTAACCTTTTTCTTCGTCGAAAGCCAACTGATGCGTTTCGATGTAATCGCGCATGGCGTCGCGGACGCGGGCGTCGAAGATATCGAAATTTCCGTCCGCTTCGGCGGTTTCGGAGACATCGCCGAGGTAATAGCCTTCGGCAGCGAGTCGTTTTTTGAGCGCGGGGATGCACTTGTGCGGTTTTGAAAGATGCAATTTGGCGGGGCAGACGACGCGGTTCCAATCGGGAAGGGCGGCGTATTTTTCGCGCGCTTTCATGAGCAAACGGTATCCGGGGTGCGGGGGATAGAGATCGTCGATGATTTCGCCGGCGGATCGGAAATTGCGCGACGGGGCATCCTTTGCTTGGGCGGCATGTTTGTTTTTGGCATTGAGGGCGTTTTCCGGGGCGATGCCGTCGGCATTTTCCGCGGCGTCATCGATTGGGGGCGCAACGTTTTCGGGTTTTGCGCCGCGATCATTTTCTTGCGGGAGGATTTGCCCGGCGGATTGCGCCAATTCGCGAAACCATGACGCAGTGCGGATTTGCGCGACTTTTTCGGCGTTATTCTTTTTTCCGAGGACGGCGTTCTCTTCTTTCGTGAGATGCGTCATGTTTTCGAATGATAAGGATCGGGCAAAGCGCATGGCCAAGTCGGCGGTTTCGATTTCGAGGGCAGCGGCGGCGCGCGACAGGCGGGTCAATTCGCGCGCGCGTTCCAAAACGGCTTCGCGCAGCCTCGCAACGGGGGTTGCGCCGCCGAGGAGTTTTGCGACGAGGCTGCGAACCGAAGCCGGATCGCCGATATCGATCGACTGTTCTTCGATGAACCGGGCGACGGTTTCGGCTTCATTCGGCGTGAAAACGAAGGGGGCGGGCGGCGCCGAAAGCCCTGCGGTCCATGCATTGAGGGCATTTTCCCAACGCGACGCGTCGATGGCAAGACCGTGCGAGGGGAGCATCCGGAATTCGCGCGCCAGGCGTTCGGTCAGGGGCGACGGATCGGCGGACGATACGAAAATCGGGGCATAATCGCGCTCGGCGTAGATTTCTGCCAGATCGGATTTTTGCAAGAGCCGGACGGCATTCGGATCGGAAGATTTGCCGCCGGCGGAGACCGAAGCATCGAGAATGCGTTTTATCTCGCGCGTCAAATCGTCGGATTTGGCGAATTTCATCGCGTAATTTGAAATATTGACAGAATTTTCATCGACGAATTGCCGAATTTTCGCGCGGTTTTCGGCGATGCGTTTTTGCGTCATGCCTGCGCCGATTTCGGCTTGCGTCTGAATGATTCCGGCGTCGGGATCGCATCCTGCGAAGATCGCCGCCAAAACGATAAAGTGATACCAACGCATCGATCTGCTCCTTGACGTATATGCGTTAATCCGCCGATGCGTTTCATCGATCAGAACGGCCGATCGGACAAATTTTAGGGCAATCGGACGCAATTTGCCGCCGTTTTCGTGCGCGCCGTTTTGACGCGTCAGGGCGGGGGGCGCCGAATCGGTTTCATGCAATCGCGCGAAGAGGTTTTGCCGCCGTTTTGGGGGCGCGGGGGGCGATGTTTTGAGCCCTGAAATGGGGTTGACAAATCTCGAAGCGTTGCGATAGAGCGGCGTTGAGTTTGCTGCGTGAAGAAAGGCACGCTTTTTTTTTTCTCATGAGGGAGTCAAAAAATGAAGCGCGGTACGGATTTTTGGTCAGAATACATCGTCCATATACCCCTTCCGACATCGTTTCCCGATGCGGAGCATCGGGCGAAGCTTTTGGCGAATGTGCGCTATCTTTTGTTGGTCGGAAGCCTTATGCGTCCGCGCCGTCTTGCCAATCTTTGCGAAGAAAAATTCGGTCTCAAGAAGTTGGGGACGTATTTCAACATCGTCGATCATTATGAGATATGCGATCGCGAGTATTGCATAGAAATCGTCGATTTGGGGCTTGACACGGGCGAAACGATGGCAATCGTGAGCCACGGCATCGGCGGATCGGGCGCCGAAATCGTCATCAAAGAGATGCGCGCTCTCGTGCATTGGTCGAATGCGTTTTTGGGCAAAGACGAAGAAAGCGTCCGGATTCGCTGCGTCGGCCGCAGCGGCACGCGCGGGACATTGGGCGATGTTCCGTATGGTTATGTGGGCGTGTCGACGGCGTCGTACAACGATTCTTTCGACGTTGCATTGCCCGATGCCGATCTGAATCAGCGCATTCTTGCGTGCGCGCAGCGTTTGAATATACCGACGGCGCTCGGCGCCGGCGTTTCGACGAATTATTTCTGGCTCGGTCAGGGGCGTCATGTGCCCGCCGAAGGCCGCATTGCCGCGCATATCGAGGACGGGCGCGCGCAAGCTGCTCAAGATACGCTTTGGCGATTTGTCGAGCGCGGGATTATCTTTGCCGAAATGGAAGATTACACGGTTCACTCGGTTTGCCGCGCGCTTGGGATTGCGTCGGCGTCGGTCGGGTGCGTCATCGCGCGCCGGTATGATGTCGAAAAGGGCGAATTTATCATCGACTACGACCGTTCGGCCAAAGAAAAAGCCGAGCTTTTGCCGGCTCAGGCGATTGTCGCGGCGTTTGCCGAACATGCCCGCGCGTTTAACGCGGCGAAAAAATAGGCGGCGGATGCTTCGGCTATTTCGCCTTCGGCTCAATACGCCTTCGCCGCCGCGCTATTGCCCGGCGGGCAATACGCGCGGCTTTGCGCGGCTATGTTCTCAGCGGCGGCGGCGCGCCGCTTTGCGAGCATACGCCGCGCTTTTTTCGGTATTTTGCGCATTTGCGGCGTTCGGCGCTGCCGCTCAGAGATCGGATCAGAACCTGACTTCGATGCCGGCGGCGACGTCAAAGCCCCAGCTCGAACCGCCCAAGAGTTCGGCGCTGAGGAAAATTTTCCATTGACGGTTTAATTTGTACGAAGCAATGCCGGAAATGAGATAACGCAGCGAAGCGGCGTTGCATTTTTCGTATCCCGATTTTTTTGTTGTTGCCGATGTGTCGGAATTTTCTTCGTCTTCGGTTTCGGAGCTTTCGGAGTCGGGCTTTTTGTAACCGCACATCGTGCCGTAGCCGATGCCTGCGCCGACGGCGAAATCAAACAATTCGAAACCGTCGTATCGCCACCGCACCGAAGCAATGCCCAAGTGTCCCATGACGTTGGAAGCATTGCCGCCGGCCATTCGGTACATCAATCCGATTTCGTATTGTCCGCCGTAGAGCGGGATAAGGGCTTCGACGCGCATGAACCATGTTTTGACGCTGTCGACGGCGAAGAATCCGCCGCCGCCCAAACGCACGCCGTAATGGCCGTCGCCGATCGATTTTGCTTTTGCCGCATCGGCGTCGCGTTTTGCGGCGGCAGCGAGCGCAGCGGCGCGCGAGTCGGCGCAAGTCATGTTGGCATAGCCGCCGTCGGCCGCCAAAAGGCGATCGGTTTGCGCGCCGTCATAGAGTGCCAAACAGCCTTCGCCGGTCATGACAAGCCCGTTGAAGGGGGCGGGATCGAACGCGTCCGAAAGGATTTCCGAATATGCCCCCGAGTCGGGCGCGGCGGTGTTGCCGCCGGGCAGCCAAAGGCGCAGGAGATGCGCCGTCGACTCGGCGCCCAAGCTTTCGACGGTCAAAAAGCGCCCGTCGCCGACGGGAACGATGCCGACGGCGTTTTCGGGGCGTTCGGCGCGCCACGTGGGCAGCGTTTTTGCCGGGGTTTGTTCGGGCGAAGTTTCATCGCTATTTTCCGCCGCGCCGCCGTCGGCGCGATAGACGGGCGTCGCGGCAATGCCGATTTCGTTCGGGCGTCGCACGGCAATGTTGCAAACATTGCGCGTTGCGGCGGTTTGCGCCGCCGGCGCGCCGGAATTTTCGGCATTGCCGCCGCCGCCGATCGATTCGTCTTGACAGCTTCCGACGACGATCAGCGTTCCGTCGTCGGCCGACAAAAGCCTGACATCGTCTCCCGCAACGACGTATTCGGGCAATTGCGTTTCAAACACCCAATCCGACCCGGCCGATCGCGCATAGACATCGACTTGATCGTTCGAGCCTTCGCAGAACACGAGTCCCAAACCGTTTTGCGCCCCGATAAAACGCGGCAAACACGTTTGAGGCAAATCGATTGTTTCGGGCGCTGCGTCGCCGGGCCGCAAGATCCAAGCGTGCGGCGCTTGCATCGTTTCGGCAGAGCAATTGTCGGGCAAAATGCAGCGCGCGTCGCTGTACAGTCCGAGGCGCAGGCCTTGGGCTTGGGGCTGCGGCGCATACAATGCCGGCTGCGCCGCCGGCGCCGTTTCGTTTGAACGCGCGGCGGCGCGCATTATCGGGAAATCGGCAGAAGCGCGCGTTGCCGCCGCCGGGATTATCGCCAATTTTGCGCACGGCGATCCGTCGGGATTGAAACAGTTTTGGGCGTCGGAAGAAACATCGTTTTGGGGCGCGGACTCGGTTTGCGCCGGCGCGCCGGCGGTCTGCGGCGAGTCAAGGCGCGTCCAATCGGGCGGCAATTCCTGTGCGGCGACGCGCGTTTGCGACGGCAAAAACCGCGCCGCGGGGCGATATTCCGGCCCCGAAACCGCGATCCATTGCGTCGCATCCCGGCTCAAAACGCGCGCCGCGCCGTCCCAAATCAAACCGAATTCGTGCCGGATCGACTCGGGCGCATCGTTCATCATGCGCCATGTCCGCCCGCAATCGGCCGTCGCAAACGTTCGGACGTTCAAAATGCTTCGCAGGCGAATGACGCCTGCGCCGTCGTGACGCATCCAAATGCCCAAGATCTCGGCGATTTGAACGGCATCGCCGGATGTTTCGCCGTCGGATTTTGCGCTTTTTTTGTCTTTGGCGGCGGCGTTCGTTTTTTTCGTTTTTTTTGCTGCTTCGGCCGCAGCTTTTGCCGCTGCTTCGGGGGTCATCCGATCGACTTTTTCGTCGTCAAAAAAATCCGACAGCGCCATCGAACGCACGGTGCCTTGAGCCAAATCGGCGATCGAAAGTTTCTGCCCGTCGGCATATGCGATGACCGAATCTGCGCCGTCGATTGCCCGAACGCCGGGCAATTCGAGAATCGCCGCGAAATCCGATCCGTTTTCCGATCGATAGAGTTTCGAATCGGCATAAACCAAAAGATTGCCCGATGCGTCGATCGTCATCCAATCGGGGGGGGCAGGGAATTCAATCGTTTTTGACGATTTAAATCCGGCATCGGTTAACCGATAAGTTCCCATCGTTTCGATAACCGCGGCCGATTGCCCGGTTGCGGCGACGCGGCTTTCGGCCGGGGGTTGCGGCGCGCTTGGGCGTCGGTCGCGCCATGAGAGCGCGGTTTGCGCCGCTGCCGTCGCCGGCGCTATCCATACGGCAGGTTTTTCGGGGGGCTTTGGGGCGGCGTCTTCGGCAAAAGCCGGGATCGGCGCGATCATCGCGATGCAAGCCAAAATCAGCTTCGGATATGCGGCGTTATGTCGGCGGCCGCGCCGCAGACGGATTGCGTTTTTATGCATAAATTGCCCTCGGATTATCGTATTTTCGGACGGCGCCGCGCCTTTGCAGCCGACGGTTATTTGCCGCAGATGCTTTTTCGGCAGTCTTTTGCGCCGAACGCGCGCGCCGCGCCTTTGCAGCCGACGGTTATTTGCCGCAGATGCTTTTGCGGCAGTCTTTTCTGCCGAACGCGCGCGCCGCGCCTTTGCAGCCGACGGTTATTTGCCGCAGATGCTTT
>CAVGZQ010000005.1:35596-40665 GCA_963633515.1 Bacteroidaceae bacterium | reverse complement strand
CGAGAGGCTAGGCAGAGGACTGCAAATCCTTCTACAGCGGTTCGAATCCGTTACTCGCCTTTTTTGGCAAGTTGGCCGAGAGGCTAGGCAGAGGACTGCAAATCCTTCTACAGCGGTTCGAATCCGTTACTTGCCTTTTGGGCTCTCGAAAGAGGGCCTTTTTTTTTGCGCGCGAATTGCGATGATGCGTCGAACCGAACACAAACGCTTGCGGGCGGCGATTAACCGCGAAGGCTTATTATTTGTGTTTTTTTTGTGCGCGCTGGGGGCTGCGGCGGTTTATTCGGGGCTTTCGGGGTTGATGATTTTGTTTTGCGCGCTGACGGCGTCGGCTGTTTTGCTTGGCATTTTGGGGCGCCGAAACATGCAGCCATTGAAAATCGCCCGGCGGTTTTCGCAAGATATTTATGCCGGCCGCGAGACAAGCGTCGATGTTTTCGTGACGAATTGCGGGGAGTCGGCGTGTTTGGGGTTGCGCGTGTACGAAAAGTTCGGTCCGAATCGTTTCATCGGTCCGATTTTTATCGAGCGTCTTGAGCCCGGCGAAACGGCGTCGGCGCGTTATACGTGTATTTTCGGCGTTCGCGGGGTTGCGCATTTTTCGGCGTTCGAAGCGCGATCGCGGTATCCCGCGCCGTTTGCCGAATGGCGTCAAACCGTCGCGTCGCCCGATACGGCTTATGTTTATCCGCGCATCGATGACGGTTGCGAACTCATCGAATTTGACGGCGGCGCGGCCGATATTCCGGCGCACATCGGCGCGTCGGCGCAAAATCGCGAATTGCGTTCGATTTCGGAGTTGCGCAACGGCCGTCGGCGCGGCCGCATTTTGTGGAAATTATCGGCGAAAAAAGGCAAGATTTACGAAGATGTTGCCGCGCCGGGCAGGCAGAAAGCCGCAACGCCGCAAATTTCCGTCGGCGCGCGAAACGGTTGCCCGCGCGCGTTGCATGAACGCAGAATTGCGCAGGTTGCGACGTTTTGCGCAAAATGGGCGCGAAGCGGCGGCTGCGGCACGGTGCGATTGCTCAATGATGTTTATCGGTACGGTCAATCGCCGGAACAATTGCGCAATTTGCTCAATGCGCTTGCGTCGTTCGATGCCGAATTGCCGCAGGCAGCAACTCAGAATAAAGCGATAAAGGAGTAATCACGCATGACCCCCGAAATGATCAGAGAATTCGAAAAGGCCGGAAAATCGATCGCCAAATTGCGCGGAAACGAAATAATATTCGATGATGAACCGGGACGGCAGCATTTTGTATATCTTGCGATGAATAATGACGCAGAAACGCTCAACCGCGAGATTGCCGAAATCGCCGCTGCCCCCGACGGGATGCGCCATATTGCGCGCGCGCTGAACAATATCCGAACGATAGGTCATGCGGGGGCGTTTTGTCTTGCCATGTGTTTGTACAATGCCTTGGAACCGACGTTCGAAGACGCGGGGGCGAAACTTCAGAAATGGATTCAAATCGTTGACGGGATAGCGCCGATATATCGCGGCGATATGGGGAAAATTTGCGAAAAGTCGTCGCAATATCTCGCATCGGACGCGTTTTCGTGCGCTCAAAAGACCGATATATGGCTTCATTGGTGCGGTGCGATGCTTCGGGCCAACGATCTGAGCGGTTTGTTTATCGATACGGTCGGCGCAAAGCGTCCGAAAGATCTCAATCGTTCGGCGGTCAACCAGCTCAAGGAAATGATCCAAGACCCCAAGATGCGCTGGGATTTGAGGTCGGCGGCGGTTTATTTGCTTTTGGGCAATCGTGTTATATCGCTCGAGACGGCGCAAACGTTTGTCGAAGAAGCTTACGTCGGTTTTCCGCTCGACGCATTGGAAGGGGCGGAAACGTTGGCCATCGCCGTCGAGCACGATGCGGCGCTTTGCGCCGAAGCCGATGCCATCGCCGAAAAACTCGCGCAATTGCGCCGCGAGGGTCTCGTTTTGCGCGATATGAAACATCATGATCTTTTTGAGGCGTCGTGCGCGGTTTTCGAAAAGCTCGGCGATATCGCAAAAGAACCGATAACGATTGCGATGCATCTCAACGATTGGGGCAAACGCGAACGGATGATTGTGTCGGTTTTTGCCGATGAAACGCGCAAAGCCGATTGGTTGCGGATCGCGTCGAAATCGACAGAAAATCTGCGCAAAATGTCGATTCTTTTCTTTGAACATTTCGATGCGTCAAATCCGATATTGCGTCAATTTGCGGCGGATCTCGCCGGGGCGAACGTCGAATTGCTCAATGCAGACGCGCTTAAAGCCGATGCATTTATCGCGCTTTGCGCCGACGGCAGCGACGAAGCGGTTTCGCGCGAAGCGAAACAATGGGCAGAAATGCTCAAAGCCGCCTAGAGGACAGAATTATGGGCATTATGATACTCGTTCAAAATGCGGCTGTTTTCTTTCTCGCCGCAGCCTCGATGATCAGCGCATTGATACTGACGGGAGCAATGAAATGGCGCGGGATAATGCCAAAATCGAAGAAGGGAATCGTGCTGACCGCAGGGGGGGCAATTTTGTTTTTTGCCGTATTTTATACGATGATCATCGGTTATAAATACGGATTTTGGATATTTTCGTTCGAAATCATCGATGCATTGCCCGCCGCGCAAAGCAATCCGCAGCGCGGCGCGCTGCGGGAATATATATATAATATGTTGTGATATATATATTCCAAAACCGCGAATCCGGCTTTGCGGCGGATTGCAAAAGGCTGAATATACAGAATTGATCTGCGCGCTTTGCGGCGCTGCGGCGCAAAGCGCTAAAAGTATATATCTATTTTGGCGTTATCTTTGGGAATTTCGACGGATTTTTCGAAGGGCGTTTTGGCGCCTTTCGCGTCGGCGCAATCGCCTGCGACAGAATAGCGCCCCGGGCGCAATTGCGCCGAAAGCGTCGGGGCTTTGGGGTATGCAATCTGTTTTTGAAACGATAAGACTTCTGCGCCGGAATCGTCTGTGAAGGTCAAGTGCAACGAGGCGGGGGGGGGCGACGCCGCTTGGCAATGAAAGGCGAAATCGATATCGACTTTGCGCCATCGGCTGTGCCAGACGAGGAATAACGAAAATATCGCGACGGCGGCGAGCGATTTGACGATGCGTGTTTTGCGCGGTGTCATGGCGTAACTCACGGGATTTCGGCGAATTCGAGGGGTTTGAAATCGTCGGGAGACGAATGGCGCCAAAGGGCATATGCGCCGTTTTCGAAGCGCCAAGTCTCGATATCGGTCAGTTTTCCGTCTTCGACGGAGTAAATGTTGAATTTTCCGGCGCGATTATCGCGTCTGAATTGAGTCACGCTGCACGAACCGGCTTCGGAGATGAGCATATTGCCGATTTTGAATTGCGAAAAATCGTGATTATGTCCGTGCGCGATGAGATTGACGCCGTGTTTGAGGCAAATATCGAGCAATTTTCGCCGATCTTGCAAACATCGCAGCGATTCGCCCGGCGATCGAAGCACGCGGACGATGTGATGATGGAGCAGAACGATTTTGTAACGCGATGCGATTTCGGGGCGGTTAAGGAGCGCCTCCAAATCGTCGCATTGAGCGTTTCCCAAGCGTCCGGCGGCGACAAACCAAGGGCGCGGTTGCGCCGAATTCAATGCAATGAAACAAACATCGCCGCGAATTTGCGCAAAGGGCCATGTGCGATTGTTGCAGGAAATGCAATCTCCCGGATTATTTCCGCAGACAAACTGTTCGAATCGCTTAGTTTTTGCGCTTTCGCGGGTATAAAAATCGTGATTGCCCGGGACAATGGTGCGAGCGTCGGCGGGGAAATACCGATCGATGGTTTCCATGACCGATTGAAACTCGCCCGGGAGCGCCAAATTGGTGAGATCGCCCGTAACGATCAGATGATCGGCGTTTTGATCGCGCAACGCGCGGAGCGCATCGATGACGGCGCGCGGGGAATGTTTTTTTGCGCGCCCGGCGATGAGATTAAAACCGCCGCTGAGCCGTTTATTGAGAAAATCGGTTGGGCGCGCGCCCGAGAGGTCGAGCCAATGGAGGTCGCTGATGTGGCCTATTTTCATGGCAATGGGGGAATTTCGGCGTTGCGTTCGTCGACTAAGACGACGATAGGTTCGTGCGCGGCGGCTTCGTCTTCGGGGAACATGGCATAAGTTGCGATGATGACTTTGTCGCCCGGCTGGACGCAGCGCGCGGCGGCGCCGTTGAGCGTGATTTCGCCGGGCGCGCCGTAAATGACATAAGTCGAGAGGCGGGTGCCGTTTGTGACGTTATAAATATCGACGCGCTCCCACGGGACGATATGCGCGCGGCGGCACAGGTCGGCGTCGATCGAAATCGAACCTTGGTAGTTGAGATTTGCGCACGTAACCGTTGCGCGGTGTATTTTTGATTTTAACAGCTGAAGCAGCATGATTTCTTCTTTGGCATCGGGATGCGGCGCGCCCAAAGCGCGCCGTCGCAAAAGTTGTCGCAACGCTGCGGGCGCATGTTTTTTCCGACGCCCGAGGCGCGGCATTCTAGGCACAGAACGGTTTGTTTGGCAACGTTTGCGCCCGAAGATTTGACTTTTGCGCAAGAAAAAAGCGCTGCGGCCGTCGGCGCAGCGCTTTGGGTTAACAGATTATTTTATGTTGCCGGATTATTTGCACGCCGTGCCATCCGTGTTGCAACCGTTTGTGCATGCTTCATCATCGGTCACATACCAAACATATTTATCGGCAGCGAGTTGGGTGCATGTGTATGTGTCTCGGTAATAACCATAACCTGTGTAGTTTTGGCACACATCTTTGGTTGTCGATTTTTGAGCGGCAGTACACGATTCGAGGCAATAGAAGCTTTCTGCATCTGATGATAAACAGACGGCCAGAGATCCTGTTTCATAATCTTGGCAAGCTTGATCCAACGTGGTGCCTTTGTTGTCGTAAGCTTCGGTGCCGCAGTAATAGTACTCAGATTCCGTTGTGCTGCTTCCGCCGCCGCTGCTGCTTCCGCCGCTGCTGCTTCCGCCGCTCGAGTAGTCTTGACCGCCTTTTGTTCCGCCTTGGCTGTCGCACGATGTCGCATCGGCGTTGC
>CAVGZQ010000005.1:5131-35134 GCA_963633515.1 Bacteroidaceae bacterium | reverse complement strand
TTGTCAACGAAAACGTGTCGCATGCGTTATCGGATTTTCCGACGTTTGCGGCAGTGCAGGGGGCTGCGCAATCGTACAACTCTCCGTTATGGCAGACGCCGATGTAGCCCTTGCCGTAGCTTTGAGCGCAGTAGGTGTCGAAAACTATCGTTGTGTTGTCGGTGAGGGGAACGGTATTGGCGCCGCAATACGACCATTCGGGGGTTGTGCACGAGCCTTTGCTGCAAAGCGGGGCTGAAGCCGGGCATGATTGCGCTGCGCTCCATTCGCCGTTTGTGAATTTTTGATAGGAAGTATCGCTTGCGCAGCGCGTTTCGCCTTCGGCGTAGAGGCTTTCGCATTTGCCCGAAACGCATTTGAGGACGCACGCCGAGGCGTCGGCGCAACACGGATTGGTCTGCCATTTGCCGGCGGCGTTGCAGATTTCGCGTTCGCCCGCCAGGTTGCAGCGCGCCGCGCCGGCGGTGCATTCGGCTTCGGAACCGGAGGATTTGTTGCAGACGGCATTGCTTTGGGTATCGACGCCGCAGCCGTACGGACAATCGGTGTAGGCGTAAGCGTTGTTCGAGCAATAGACGATGCGGCTGTTGGCCTGATCGCAATTCGGCTTCATATCGTTGCTGCAGACGGCGGCAACGACGCATTTTGCTTTTGAGGCGTCGCACGTATAGCCGCTCTTGCAGATTTCTTCTTGTTCGATGCCGTCTTGGCATGTGACGAGAATCGACGATGTGCCGTCGGTTTTGCACGTAACGCCGTCGGTTACGCATTTCGATTCGCCATCGGCGCATGCTGCGCACAACGCCGCGCTGAGTGCTATTAAAATCCAAGTCTTTTTCATCGGTAATCTCCGTATGCAGCGCCCGTCCGACGATCATCCCAAATCGACGCAAAAGCGAGCGAGCGTTTGCTCAAAATCATTTTGGGCGGCGACAAGGCAAAAAAAGAAACACACATGTGGTATTCAGAAACCACACGCGCGTCAAACGCACGGTCTTATGCCGCAAATGATGGGGCATTTCAACCATATATCGAACTTTTTATAAGATAAATTTCGTTTTTTGGCTGATTTTTGAATTATGCACAAGGCAATGCAACATAACACGATGTGTTTGAATCAAATTCGCAATAGGCGGGAAAGGCGCGATTTTATTTTGACGGGTGCAAATGCGGCCATCGGGGGACGCCGGCGGATTGCGTTTGATTTGCGCGCGGAATGCGCGATTTTGGGCGAATATGCCAAATGCGTTCGAAGAGTGCGAATTTTATTTCAGTTTTCACGTATTGAGTTACAGGAAATACGGCGCCTTTGATATCGGGATTATGGCGTTTTGCACGGACGGGGTTCGGAGATTGGGACAAAAAGCGCGGCGTATGGCGATTTCGCCATAGCCGCGCCGGCGGCGCATTGCGGCAGCAAAAGCCGCCGCAGCGCAGCGTATGCCGCCCTAAGGGCGGCATAGCGAAGCGAACGAAAAAAGCGCGGCGTATGGCGATTTCGCCATAGCCGCGCCGGCGGCGCATTGCGGCAGCAAAAGCCGCCGCAGCGCAGCGTATGCCGCCCTAAGGGCGGCATAGCGAAGCGAACGAAAAAAGCGCGGCGTATGGCGATTTCGCCATAGCCGCGCCGGCGGCGCATTGCGGCAGCAAAAGCCGCCGCGGCGCAGCGTATGCCGCCCTTCGGGCGGCATAGCGAAGCGAACGAAAAAACGAATAAAATTCGAAGGAAGGCTATTTTTTAAGCACGGAAATCGCCGAAGAAATCGTTTTTTCGTAGGCTTCGCGGCCGTATTTATCGACTTCGGATTTATTTTTTTCGCCGTGCGTGAGACATCCGGCGCCGCCGATGCAGCCGCCGATGCACGCCATGCCTTCGACAAAGTTGGCGTCGAGGATGTTTTTGTTCTTTTTGAGCAGAGCCATGCGGCATTCTTCGATGCCGTCGCAGGGGAGCGCTTTGAGGGCGAAATCTTCGTGTCCGCGTTCTTTGAGTCCTTGCGCCACGGCGTCGGAGAGCCCGCCGCTTCGGGCGAAAATGCGTCCGAAATACGATGCGTTGTCGAGGACGGTTTCTTCGAGCGCGGTGATGTCGATGTCGCGGCTGTCGAAAAGCGCCTGCAGTTCTTCGAACGTCATGGCGACGTCGACATAGGGGCGGACCGCTTCTTTTTGGACTTCCATTTTCTTTGCCGTGCATGGACCGATGAAGATGATTTTTGCGGTCGGGTCGGTTTTTTCCTTAATATATTTGGCAATTGCAGCCATCGGCGAAAGATTATGCGAAACGAACGGGACGAGTTTTGGGAATGCTTTTTCGACGTACGAGACGAAGGCGGGGCAGCACGAACTCGTCAAAAAGCCTTTTTCATAAAGCTCGCGGCATTCTTCGTAGGCGACCATGTCGGCGCCCAAGGCGGCTTCGACGACGGCGTGGAAACCGAGTTTTTTGATGCCCGAAACGACCTGTCCGAGTTTTGCGTAGGTAAATTGGCTCGAAATCGAGGGGGCGACGACGGCATAAACCTTGTATTTCGTGTTGTTTTCGCTTCGTCGGATGAAATCGATGGCGTCCAAAATGAACGATTTGTCCATGATGGCGCCAAATGGGCATTGGTAGACGCAAGCGCCGCAGGCGATGCATTTTTCGTTGTCGATGGCGGCGGCTTTGTTTTCGTTCATCGAAATGGCTTTGATTTTACAGGCGTTTTCGCAAGGGCGTTTTCGGTTGACGATCGCCGTGTAGGGGCAGACTTTTGCGCACATGCCGCAGTCGACGCATTTGTTTTTGTCGATATGCGCGACGTGGTTGTGGTCGAAAACGATCGCTTGTTTTTTGCAGACGTCTTCGCATCGGTGGGCCAAACATCCGCGGCACGAATTGGTGACTTCGTAGCCGCCCATGGGGCATTCGTCGCACGCGCTTTCGATGACTTCGATGATGTTTCGGTTGGATTTGTCGCCGCCCATGGCGAGTTTGACGCGGTCGGTGAGAATGGCGCGTTCTTTGTAGACGCAGCAGCGCATGGTCGGGACGTTTCCCGGGACGATCATTTTTGGAATGTCGAGCAGGCGGTCCAAAAGCTCATCGTTCCAAGCCAATCGCGCGACTTCGCGCAAGACTTTGTATTTGAGATGTTGGACTTTTGTGTCGAATTTTCTTACGGTCGGCATATGTCACTCACGTGTTTTTATGTTTAAAATGCGCGATATTGCCGCGCAGTCGGAAATATATCCGATATTTCCGAAAATGACTGAAGATTGTTCGGATTTGAAATTTGCGCGCTTCATCCTCTGCGGCGTTTGTTTCGGGATCAAACGCTCGCAGGCGATGAAGCGCCGGCAGCGTTTTGCCGGAATCCGTTTCGGGCGCCGATTGCCCGAAAGACAACCGCCGCGCATCGTCGCCCGGCGCCGAGTCCCGAAGCAAACAGACGCAACGAAAGTTGTCCGTTTGCTTCGGGAGAGGTTTCGGCAAAGTCCCGCCGTTTCGCATCATTGTGCGCCGTGCGCGCGAATATCAGAAGTAAATGACTTTAATTTTTTTGCCCATTTTTTTGAGGCATTCGGACAGTTCTTCGACCAAATTCATCTTGATATTGAAGGTGATGGGGAGGTCGGGGTTTTGATGGGCGGGGTTGACGGCGCGTCCGACGAAGAAATTGATGTCGGTGGCTTCTTCGAACAGGAGGCGGCAAATATTCGACGCGGCGTCGTGCCTGAAGCTCCATTCTTCGTAGAGTTCGTTTTTTCCGACGGCATCTTTTGCGTATTCCAAGACTTTGCTCACGGTAATGACGCCTTCGGTGACGAGATCGACGCCCTCCAATTCGCCCATGGGGGGGATATCGCTGCGTTCGAAGCTGAGGCTGACGCGAAGGGGTTTTCCCAAATATTGTGCAGCAATCGACGATGTCGTGCCGCCGCAAACGATGTGTTTGCCTTCTTTTGAGAAAAAGAGCGACATCATTCGGTCGGCGTCGTCGCGGTTTCGCGGCGGACCGAAGAGCATGTTGACGGGGGAACGGCGCCGAATGCGCACGACGACCGATGTCGTGTCGTCGCCCGGTTTATAATCGTATTGCCGGTTGCATTCGTCGACGAGCATCGTCGACAGGGTTTTGGCGGTGTAGCCGACGTGGGCAAAGCTTTTCATGTATTCGGCAATGTCTTCGCGTTTCCATCCGAAGTTAAACACGCGCCCGATGCCGGCGTGCGGGCAGCCGTCGCTCATGGCGATGAATATATCGTTTTCTTGGAGTTTTACCGTCGATTTGTATATTTTTTTATTGCCGACGGTAATTTCATTTTCGGGATAATCGCATATTTCGCAATCGCGGATCAAAATGATGTGCGGATTGTCGTATTGAATGAGTTCGGCGGTTGCGTTGTTTATGATATGGATGATCGTAAACGTCGAATAGGCAAGTCCGCGGACTTTGCAAATGGGGAGCGTGGCGGCAATCGTCGAGACGCATTCTTCGAGGGGTATATCGTTGGCCATCATCGTCGACAATATTTTAGACGTCAGCGTCGACAAAATGCTCGCTTTTACGCCGCTTCCCAATCCGTCGGCCAAGACGATGATCGCGTCGTCGTTTCGTTCGATGATTTCGACGTGATCGCCGCAAAGCTCTTCGCCTTCATGGTTGATGCTTTTCCAACCGATATCTGCGCATAAGTTATTCATCGGCTATCGTCTTCTTCAGGTTTGTAAGGGCAATTTTCGTTTCTGCCGCGGTTTCGCCAAGCAACGATGCAATTTCTTGCACGATGCGCATTTGTTTTTCGACGACTTTGTCGGTGATTTCGAGGGTTTGACGGCTGATTTCTTCTTTTTTGTTTCGTACGGTTTCTTCTTCGGTGACGTCGCGCATGATGCAGACGATGACGCGGTAATCTTTGTCGTAGATAATCGTTTCTTCGGCGTATTTGTCGTATTCGGCCAAATAGCAGCGTTTATCGTAGATATTTTGGTTTGTGTTGAGAACGTGCAGGAAGTCGGCGGGTTCCAAAATTCGGACGACTTGGTCGCCCAAAACGTCGGACATCGATCGGATGTGCAGGAGTTTCATGGCGGCGCGGTTGATTTGCTGAACTTCGAGGTTTTCGTTCAAAACGATGAGGGCATTGGGGGTATTGCGCACGATGTTGTCGGAAAAGCTTTCGGCTTTGTCTTTGAGATAGGGCAGGCACATCGAAATTTCGGCTTTTCCCTGAAAAATGGCGACGGCTTTTTCCCGGCACGTATTGTACCCGCACGATCCGCAATTGAGTTCGTCGGAGGGTTTGAGTTTGCCCATTTGCCGGAGGATGTCTTTGATTTCGCTTTCGGTCGGCTGCGGGAGTTTATGGGCGATGACGGAAAAATCTTTTTGAAGTTCGAGGATATCGGGCGCAGCGACGTTAAAATCTTTTTTGCCGGCGTAATTTGCGATGCTCATGTAATCGCGCACGGGCGACTTGTGGAATTTTTCCATGACGGGACCGCCGATGCAGCTCCCGACGCAAGCCGACATTTCGATGAAGCATTTATGGACTTTTCCGGATTCGATGTCGCGCAGCGCAGCCATGCAATTATCGACGCCGTCGAGCGCCATATACGTATATTCGGGGTTGGGACGGACGAGCGTTTTGAGAACGCCGCCCGTCGTGGGGAAGAACCGCGCGCGGCTTTCTTCGCAAGGGACGATTTTCTGTTCGGGAACGATGCCGGCTTCTTTGAGCCATTGGGTGAGCTCATCGAATGTCAGCACGGCGTCGACGATGCCTTCGTAGTAGGCGGCTTCGTCTTTTTTTGCGATGCACGGTCCGATAAAAACGGTTTTGGCATTGGGAATGCGTTTTTTGATATCTTTGCAATGGGCCTGCATCGGGCTTAGGACGTCGGCCAAATAGGGGAGTTCGGCGGGAAACTGCTTTTGAATGAGCAGATTGATCGCGTGGCAGCACGATGTAATCAGGATATCGCGCGATCCGTCGGCCAAGAGGCGTTCGTATTCATTTTTGACGATGGTGGCGCCGACGGCGGTTTCTTCGACATCGAAGAAACCGAGCTGTTTCAGGGCGGATCGCATCGATTCGATGCCCACGCCTTCGTAATTGGCGGCAAACGACGGCGCCAGGCTGACGACGACCGGATCGCCGCTTTGGAGCATGATTTTGACGGTTTCGCGTTCGGAGACGATTTGTTTGGCGTCTTGCGGACAAACGACGAAACATTGCCCGCATCGGATGCATTCGTTTCCGATGATATAGGCTTGGTTTCCCGTAAACCGAATCGATTTGACCGGACAATGGCGAATGCATTTGTAACAATTTTTGCAATTCGAGCGCTTTAACGTCAGACATTCCATAAGCGTTTCCTTACGAACTAAAATGGACAAAAACGACGTCCAAAAACGGTCTCGTTTTTGCCGTCGCCCAATCTATCGCGAGCCGATGCGAATCGTATTCTGTTTTTGTGCGTCAAGGCATGGGGAATAAACCCCATGCCGCGTTATCGGCCGGGAATCAATGCATTAACCGGCCAAGGGTTTGAGAACGTGCGCATTGAAGAAGTCTTTGACCGTGTCGGGCGACACAGAATAGAACGTGTCGTCGACGTTGACGCAAACGCCTTGCTGGCATTTGCCCATGCAGAACGTCCCCGAGAGCTCGACTTTGTCGCCGAGCCGGTTTTCGTGAATCAAGTACTGCAAGGCCTCCACAACTTGGCGCGAACCTTTGATGTGGCATGACGAACCGATACAGACAGTAATTTTCATACAATAACGCTCCCTTCTCCCTTAGCGATAATCGACAACGCTAAACCATGTGTGCAAGAACTCACGCTCTTTTTCGTTGCCCTTGACGCTTTGCGAAGCCGCGACGATAGGCATCCACGATTGGACGTATTGCATTTCGGTGCGGCTTTTTTCGCAAAACAGATCCAAATATTTTTTTGCCCCGTCGATATCGCCGCTGAGCCAGAACAGCAGATAAGTTCGGGCGGCATCGGCCGAACCGTTGCCTTGGGTGACGTGCGACCAGTCGAGGATATGCGGCGTGCCGTCGGCGGCGATGATGATGTTGGACGGATTGAAATCGCCGTGGCACACTTTGTTGTGTTTTGGCATGGACTCAAGGCGCGTATGCAAATCGTATCGTTCGGTGGCCGTCAAATCGGCCTGCGAAATCTTTCGATTCATTTTGTCTTTGAGTTTGGTCAGAAGCGGACTCGTTTTCGATTGGACGAGGAGCTGAAGGTCGACGAGTTGCGCGAGATATTCGTCTTTTTTTTCGGGATTTTCTTCCATCAGACGCGCCAGCGTTTTGCCTTCGACGAATTCGGAAACGAGAACCCATTTGTTCTCGCATTTCGTGACTTCGAGGATTTTCGGAATGTTGAGTCCGGTTTCTTCGACGCGCGCCTGATTGAGGGCTTCGTTCAAAACATCGGCTTTGGAATAATCTTCGCCAAACACTTTCAAACATTTATCGCCGTCGCGATAAACGGTTTTATTCGTACGAACCGCAATGATTCTGTCGAAATTCATACTTTGATTCTCCTTATGTCTGTTGCATTTCCGAAATCATGCCCGCCTTTCGCAGCGCGGGCAAAACATGTTCAAAACGATGATATCGGCGCCCTGCGCGGCGGCAGATGCCGCCGCGTTCGGGGCGGCTTATATCACGCTTTCGGCATTTCTGCCTCGACAAATGTCTTTCCGTAATAGGCATTGAGGTACATTTGCTTAATCTCGGAAATTAACGGATAGCGCGGGTTTGCGCCCGTGCATTGGTCGTCGAAGGCGTTTTCCGACATGAGATCGAGGGTTTCCAAGAATTTGGCTTCGTCGACGCCGTAATCGCGGATGGTGTCTTTGATGCCGACGCGGACTTTAAGCGCGTGAACGGCGGCGATGAGATTGGCGTGTTTTTCGGCATCGGTCGTTCCGCCAAGTCCGAGCGCGTCGGCGATTTGGGCATACCGTTCGAGCGTGTGCGGATGATCGTATTGAGAAAACGTCCCCATTTTTGCCGGGGCTTCGCTTGCGTTGTAGCGCAACACGTCTTCGATGAGCAGGGCATTGGCGATGCCGTGGGCGATATGATGGAAAGCGCCCAATTTGTGGGCCATCGAGTGGCAAACGCCCAAAAATGCGTTGGCAAAAGCCATGCCTGCCATCGTCGCGGCGTTTGCCATCTTTTCGCGGGCTTCGACGTCGGTTTGACCGTTATCGTAGGCGCGCGGCAAATATTTGAAGATGACTTTGAGCGCCTGAATGGCGAGTCCGTCGGTGTAGTCGGTGGCCATAATCGAGGCATAAGCTTCGAGGCAGTGCGTTACGGCGTCGATGCCGCTTGCCGCCGTCAGACCGCGCGGCGCGCTCATGTGGAAATCGGTGTCGACGATGGCCATCTTGGGCAAAAGTTCGTAGTCGGCCAACGGGTATTTAATCCCCGTATGTTCGTCGGTGATGACGGCAAACGGCGTCACCTCCGACCCCGTGCCGGCCGACGTCGGAATGGCGATGAAATATGCTTTTTCGCCCATTTTCGGGAACGTGTAGACGCGTTTTCGGATATCCATGAAACGCATGGCCATGTCTTGGAAATCGACTTCGGGGTGTTCGTACATGACCCACATGATCTTGGCGGCATCCATGGCCGAACCGCCGCCCAGGGCGATGATGCAATCGGGTTGGAAGGCGACCATTTGTTTCGTGCCTTCGATGGCGCAGCCGAGCGTCGGATCGGGGGCAACGTCGAAGAAACACGTGTGGACAATCCCGATTTCGTCCAATTTGTCGGAAATCGGTTTCGTATATCCATTTTTGTAAAGGAAGCTGTCGGTGACGATAAACGCCCGTTTTTTGTTCATGACGGTTTTGAGTTCGTCAAGCGCGACGGGCAAGCAGCCTTTCTTGATGTAAACTTTTTCCGGTGCTCTGAACCACAACATATTTTCTCTTCTCTCCGCAACCGTCTTGATGTTGATCAAATGTTTTATGCCGACGTTTTCGCTGACGCTGTTGCCGCCCCACGAACCGCATCCCAATGTAAGCGACGGCGCGAGTTTGAAGTTGTACAAATCGCCGATGCCGCCTTGCGACGACGGCGTGTTGACCAAAATGCGGCATGTTTTCATGCGCGCCGCAAATTCGTCGAGCTTTGCTTTTTCGGTCATGACGTTGAGATAAATCGCCGACGTATGGCCGTAGCCGCCGTCGGCGATGAGATGTTCGGCTTTCGCAAAAGCGTCTTCGATGTCTTGGGCTTTGTACATCGCGAGCACGGGCGAAAGCTTTTCGTGCGCGAATTCTTCGCTCAGTTCGACGCTTTCGACTTCGCCGATCAGGATTTTCGTGCCTTCGGGCACCGCAACGTTGGCCAATGCGGCGATTTTCGCAGCAGGCTGACCGACGATTTTCGCGTTCAGCGAACCGTTGATGATAATCGTTTTGCGGACTTTTTCGGTCTCTTCGGGGCTGAGAAAATAGCAGCCGCGCGCAGAAAACTCGCGGCGGACTTCGTCATAGATATTTTTGTGGACGATGACCGATTGCTCCGACGCGCAAATCATGCCGTTATCGAACGTTTTGCTGTGGATTATCGAGTTGACGGCCAAGACGATGTCGGCCGATTCGTCGATTATGGCAGGCGTATTGCCCGCGCCGACGCCCAACGCCGGTTTGCCCGACGAATATGCCGCTTTGACCATGCCGGGCCCCCCGGTCGCCAAAATAATGTCGGCTTCTTTCATCAAAAGATTCGTCATTTCGAGGCTCGGAACGTCGATCCATGAAATGATGTTTTCGGGCGCGCCTGCCGCGACGGCGGCATCGAGCACCGTTTTTGCCGCCGCAATCGTCGATTTGCGCGCCCGCGGGTGCGGGCTGATGACGATCGCATTGCGCGTTTTGAGCGCGATGAGGCATTTGAAAATCGCCGTCGACGTCGGGTTCGTCGTCGGGATGACCGCGCCGATCAAACCGATCGGTTCGGCCACTTTTTTGAAGCCGAATGCTTTGTCTTCTTCGAGAACGCCGCACGTTTTTTCGTTCTTGTATTTGTTGTAAATGTATTCTGCGGCATAGTTATTTTTGATGACTTTGTCTTCGGCAACGCCCATCCCCGTTTCTTCGACGGCTTGTTTGGCAAGCGGAATGCGCGCTTGGTTGGCGGCGATTGCCGCAGCCAAAAAAATCTTATCGACCTGTTCCTGCGTATAATGCGCAAAAATCGCTTCTGCGGCGCGGACTTGAGCCAGCGTTTCTTCGAGCGCTTCGACGCTGTCGACGATTCGTCTTTCTTGTGTTTCCATCGTATTGCCTCCGGAGCTTTTCGGATTATCCAGATTATCTGCGCGTCTTGCCGGGCGCCGCATCAACGCATAAACGCCGTCAAAACGCATCGCTTTTTCGCGATGGCTTTCGCCATCCGACGCGCGCTTTTTTAAAACGATTCGCGCACGCGCGCAAGTTAAATCGTGAAATTTTTCACGAATAATTTTGACGATAATTCCGTCGTTTGCCCCTTTTTTTGAATTTTCAGCAAAAGCCATTGATTGTATTGCGAAAAATCGCATGAAAATACATCTGCATGCGTATATCAGGAAATTTTGTGCGATTTTTGCCCCGGATTGAGCGTTCGGCGGTTTCGATCCCGAACATTCGGAGTCCGGATCGGAGCTGAGAATTAAGCTTTAAACTCTGAGCCCCAAGCTCCGGTCAGCGATCGGCGACCGCCGGCCGCTGAACGCGGATTGCGGATTGCGGATTGCGGATTGCGGATTGCGGATTGCTAATTGCTAATTGCTAATTGCTAATTGCTGATTGCGGATTGCCGACCGCCGGCCGTTCCCAATAACTCCGTTCCCAAACGCCGATTTTGTGCTATAGAGCATCGCGTTTTTGCCCGTTTTCGGGCTTTTTGACGGAGTTTTTTATGGCAGCAAAAGTCATGATCAAAGATGCGGCGGCGGGAAAAATCGCCGTCGATTCCGACGTTATCGTCGAAGGCTGGGTGCGCACGCGCCGCGATTCCAAAGCCGGCATATCGTTTATAGCCGTGTCCGACGGCACGTGCTTTGCGCCGCTTCAAATCGTCGCAGAAAATTCGCTTCCCAATTACGAATCCGAAATCAAACGCCTGACGACGGGATGCGCCGTCAGGGTTGCGGGCAAGCTCGTCGCGTCGCAGGGCAAGAACCAAGCGCACGAAGTCCGTGCCGAACGCGTCGAAGTCGTCGGTTGGGTCGAAGATCCCGATTCGTATCCGATTCAGCCGAAACCGCATACGCCCGAATTTTTGCGCGAAGTCGCGCACCTGCGCCCGCGCACCAATATGTTCGGCGCCGTCGCCCGAATCCGCCATGCGCTTTCGATGGCCGTGCATCAATTCTTCGATGAACGCCAATTTTATTGGGTGCATACGCCGCTTATCACGAGCAGCGACTGCGAAGGCGCGGGCGATATGTTCAAAGTTTCGACGCTCGATTTTGCCAATATCCCGCGAAACGAAAAAGGCGAAGTCGATTATTCGCAAGATTTCTTCGGCAAACCCGCCCATCTCACCGTCTCGGGGCAGCTCAACGTCGAAACTTACGCAACGGCGCTCACGCGCGTCTACACATTCGGTCCGACGTTCCGCGCCGAAAACTCCAATACGCGCCGCCATCTTTCCGAATTCTGGATGATCGAGCCCGAAATCGCCTTCGCCGATCTCCGCGACGACGCCGATTTGGCATGGGATTTCTTGCAGCATATCTTCAAATATCTGCTCGATAACCGCGCCGACGACATGGAATTCTTTGCCCAACGCGTCGACAAAGACTGCATCGATCGCCTCTCGCGGCTTGTCAGCTCCAAACTCACCGTCATGACCTACACCGAAGCCGTCGAACGGCTCGCCAAATCGTCCCAAAAATTCGATTTCGACGTCTTCTGGGGCATGGATCTGCAAACCGAACACGAGCGTTATCTCACCGAAAAAGCCGTCGGCGGTCCCGTCGCCGTCATCGATTATCCGAAAGAAATCAAAGCGTTCTACATGCGCATGAACGACGACGGCAAAACCGTCGCAGCCATGGACGTCCTCGTGCCCGGCATCGGCGAAATCATCGGCGGCAGCCAGCGCGAAGAGCGCCTCGATTGCTTTGATCGCCGCTTGGAAGAGCTCAAAATGGACAAAGAATCGTACGGCTGGTACCGCGATTTGCGCCGCTACGGCACCGTCCCGCACGCCGGTTTCGGTTTGGGCTTCGAACGCGCCGTCATGTATGCCACGGGCATCGACAACATCCGCGACGTCATTCCGTTCCCGCGCGCGCCGCGTCAAATCGCCTTCTAGGCAGCATCCATCGTGCGCCGATGACGCAAAAGAGCCGTTTCCGCCGGAGACGGTTCTTTTTTTTTGTTTTTGGCTCCGGCTGTTTCGCCCCTTTGGGGCTCAATACGCCTTCGGGGCTCCGGCTGTTTCGCCCCTTTGGGGCTCAATACGCCTTCGCGGCTCCGGCTATTTCGCCCCAAAGGGGCTCAATACGCCTTCGGGGCTTCGGCTATTTCGCCCCTTTGGGGCTCAATACGCCTTCGCGGCCTGCCTATTTCGCGCTTGCGCTCAATACGGCAGGCGCGGCGCGGCTTTTTCGCTTGCCTGCCGGCGGCAGGCCGACGCTCAATGCGCCGCGCACGGGCGCGCGCCGGTTCGGGGCTGCGTTTCGGCGTTTCGGACCGGCGCGCTTTTTTATTGAACAAAATCCGACGGACTGCGTTTTGAGCCCCGTTGATGATGCTGCCGCAGGCCGATTGCATATATGATTGTGCCGGTTCGGCGGCTTGTTGCATAAAATATTCGCCATAAGAGGTTAGGTTGATGAATATTCGTTTCAAGAATAAGTTCTTGATGTTGGCTTTGACCGCCGCGCTCGGTTTCGGATTTGCCGCCTGCGACGAAGAAACGCTTCCCGACAACGGCATCGGCGATCCGTGCACATGCGAAGGCACCGGCTGCGACGCGATGGGCGTGCCGTTGCCGGTGCCCGCCGAAGGGACCGGAAAAATTGTCGGATGCGAAAAAGTCGACGCAACGGGAATCGAAGGCGCAAAAACCGTGTGTTTGCGCACCATCGATGCCAAATACAGCAACCTTTCGCCCGTCGTGTACGCCCCCAAAGGCTATTGCACGCTTTCGGCGGTCAGCGCCGAAATGGAAAACGAGACGTTTAAAGAACTCGTCGAATACGGCGATGCGGCATCATTCGACAAATGCCCCGAAGGCAGCGCGCTCTTGTCGTCGACGTTCGATTATACGATTCTTTCGGTGCCTGCGAAGATTACGAACAAAACGTGCGTCAAGCTTTGCCATGATAACGGCGATTGCAATGCCGACGGCGAAATGGAGTGCCTCGAACGGAAAGGCGTCAAATTCTGCTATAACGAAACGAATCTCAGCATATCGGACGACTTGACGGTTACGGCTTTTTAACCGCATGTTTGCGTCAAAATTGGCATTGGCCCGATTGAATCGCTAGACTGACGCGCCGTGCGCCCGAGGCATGGGCGCACAACGGGCGTTTGGGCGCTTTGCGCCTGCTTTAATAAAAAATCAAAAAAAGGACAATTATGAAAACGATGAACAAAATGTTGGCAGTTTCTGCGCTTTGCGCGCTTTCTTTGGGCATGGCGGCCTGCGACGACGATGCAAGCAGCGAAAACGAAGCGTGTACGGCAAAATGCAACGGAACGGTCGCCGTTTCGTGCGAAAACGGCAAAGAAGTCACGACCGATTGCGACCAAAAAGGTCTTGCATGCAATGCCGGCAAATGCGTCGAAAAAAGCCAAGCCGACGAATGCATCGAAATGTGCAACGGCAACACGCTCGTGACATGCGTTGACGGAACCGCGCAATCCGAAAGCTGCGGCCCCGACGCCGAGTGCAAGATGGTCGGCGACAAATACCAATGCGTCGGCGACGCCGAGTCGCCCGAAACATGCACCGCCGCCGACAACAAATGCGACGGCAACAGCCGCGTCTTATGCGTTGACGGAGCGCTCAAAACGACGTCGTGCGGCGAAAAGCAAACATGCGATCCGGCAACGGTGACATGCGTCCAAACATGCGTCGCCGAAGATATGGCCGATGCATGCATAAACGACACGACGCTGCAAACGTGCGAAAACGGCATAATTAAGACGGTAGTTTGCGAAAAATGCGAAAATGGCGCATGCGCCGCGAGCGCAGAATCGTTGGTCGGGACGCCTTGCACGTGCGAAGGCGAGTCTTGCGAAAAGACATTGACCGGCAAAGAAATCAAAGACGTGATTAAAATCGATGTCAGCTCGAAACCGAGTTTGGCGCTCGTTGGGTCATTGGCTCCGACATTCATCAACAAGATCAATAATGATGACAAGATCATCTATCCCGATTTCTTTGCTGCCGGCAATAAGGGGTGCGAAGCGCTGGCTGCCGCAGCGCCTCAGGGCATGACGGCCGGGTGCTTCAGAAATGCGACGATTTCCATCGAGGAGTATGAAACTTCCGGGTTTAAGGCGCTCCTCGATTCTGTCAGCGATCTTCTTACGATGGTTTCCGGTCTCATTGATCTCGGTTCGGTTGATATCGGCGGCGTTATGAAAACGTTAAACGGTGCGTTGGCGGAAGGCATTAAGTTTTCGTCAAAAGACGGATATTGCTTGCTGGCGGCGATCGATCTTTCGGGACAAGTTGCCGCAGCCGATACAACGTCAGATGAGGATGCATTGACGGCCGGCAATTTCCTCGCTTCGAATGCATTCGATCATGACGGCATTTTTGCGAAGATTAACACCGGCGACCATAGCAAAGCTAAACAAGATTCGGCAAAATGCCCCGATGGGAGCATAAAATTCGTTTATGAGGTCAACGAATCGAGCGCTGCGGTCGGCGAGCTCAACGTCGGCTTCGATATGTGCCTGAAATCGTGTGCCGCCGATGCGGATTGCCGCGAGGGGTATAAATGCATCGATATCCCCAACGGCGTGCCCGCCGACGGCGAACAGCAAGTTTATGCGAAAGCTTGTTTTGACGAAACGAACATTGCGTATTTCGAAGAAATGACGAAAAAATTCGAATCCGACAGCACCGAATCCAATGCATCGTCGCAGCAGCAATAGCGTTTTGTGACGCACCGGCTGCCCCAAGCCCCGGCAAAATTGCCGGGGCTTTTTTTTTGTGTGTGATGCTTGCATCGTTCGGCATTCGGGCGCGCCGATCCGGCCGACATGCGTTTTCGCGCAGCCGGGCAAAGCCGAAAGGTCTGAAATCGTCCGAAAACGATCTTTTCGCAAAAAAGCGCATTTTTGCCGGCATGCCGGCGGTTCCGGCAAGGACAGCAACAAAAGCGGCGCTATTCGCTCTAAAGCCGAAACGATATTTTGGACAATGACGCCCGGCATGATAAGGAAAACGCATGTCGGCGCATGTGCGCCATTTTTCGTGTCTTATTGCGATAGGTTTGGCTTATGGCTGAAGAAAAAGCAACGGTCGGCGCGACGGTTAAATCGCTGCCGCGTTCATTTTGGGTCGCCAATATCATGGAAATCGTCGAGCGCATGGCCTGGTACGGGTTTTATGCGCTGTCGTCGATTTACATGTGCGATGCGGTTTCCGACGGCGGTTTGGGACTGACATCGTCGGATCGCGGCATTATTCAAGGGGCGGTATCGTTCCTGATTTATTTGTTTCCGTTTGTGACGGGGGCTTTGGGCGATCGGTACGGATATAAGAAAATGCTGCTCATTGCTTATATTATCCTTGCGCCGTCGTATTTATTGCTCGGTTTTGCCGATACGATGCCGACGTTTTTTGCCGCCTTTTTGTGCGTCGGCGTCGGCGCGTCGATATTCAAACCGCTCGTCGTCGGCACGGTCGGGCGGTGTTCGGACGAGAAAAACGGATCGCTTGCATTCGGCATTTTCTACATGATGGTCAATATCGGCGGATTTTTGGGGCCGCTCATTGCCACGACGTTGCGTTCGCAAGGCTGGGAATACGTCTTTTATGCGTCGTCGGCGTGGATTCTGCTCAATATTCCGATTCTTTTGTTCTTTTACAAAGAACCGCCGCGCGATGCGCAAGCGCAAGCCGCGAAATCGTTTAAACAAGTTTTGCAGGAAGTTTTCGAAGTCATCGGAAACGGACGATTTTTTTCGATGTTTTTCGTCACGCTCGTCATATTCGTGATGGGATGCAAGTGGTTTCCGATCGGCGCGGTATCGTTGGCCGCGTTTTTGTGGATCGCCGCCAACGTTTTTGCCGACGCCGCATTGCGCCGCGCCGGCAAAACAGCGTGGTGCATGCGCGTCGGGCACAAACGGTTTTTGCTTTTTCTGCTCCTTTTGTCGAGTTTTTGGGTTGCTTACAATCAGCTGTTTATTACATTGCCGCTCTATATCGGCGACGCGATCGATACAAAACCCGTGATGGATGCCGTCGTCTCGCTTGCGGGCGCATTGGGCTTGGATACGGGCGCGGACAGCGGCATTTCGATGATATTCATGGACAAAAATGGCGGCCTCAAACCCGAACATTTTGTCAATATCAATGCATTTTGCATTATTTGTTTCCAAGTTCTCGTATCGATCTTCAACGAACGGATAAAACCGCTTATCGGGATAATGATCGGTATATTTTTGACGGCATTGAGCTTTGTCATGATAGGCATCGGCGCCAATGCATGGCTGATTATCGCCGGCGTTGCCATTTTCAGTTTCGGCGAAATGATGGCTTCGCCGCGCGCGAAAGAATACACGGCACATGCCGTCGCTCCGAAAGAAAAAGTCGGCATGTATATGGGGTATTACATGTGGAGCAACGCCATCGGGTCGCTGTTCGGGGGCTTGCTTTCGGGCGCGTTATATAAACAAATCGCGCAGGAAATGGGCAATCCGACGCTTATGTGGATGATATTTGCCGGTTTGTCGGTTTTGTGCTGCGGATTGATTTATGTTTATCATATCCGCGTCGGGCGCAATGTCGCCGCATCGAAATAAGCGCATGTTTGCGCTGCGCAACGCATCAAACGCGTTTTGACGCGTCGGCCGGCATGCGAGCCAAACAAAACCGCCCGGGCAGCGCCCGTGCGTTTTTGTTTGGCAGCGGCAAATCAGAACAATCCCGAATGCCACTGAAGCGAAATGCCTGCGGTCATGTAATCGTCATCGATGAAAACGAGATGATAGGCGAAGAAAATGCCTATTCCGAATTGACGGATGCCGCGGTATTGGACGCCGACTTCGAAGTCAAGCGCGAGCCCGCGGCCGCCGCGGTGATATTTTTCGCGGCTGTCTTCGGAGAACAGGGCAGAGAAATGAATGCCGGCCGAAGGCACCCATTGGAGAATGTCGAGGATGCAATTGACGCCGAAGCGAACATTATAAAGCCCGAGCGCGTATTTGTTTTTTGTATTCCGCGCGCCGTAGAATCCGGAACTCAGTCCCAATTCGAGCGCATCGAGGACGGCATAGCGCGCAAAAATGCTCGCCCCGCCGCCATAGACGTCTTTTTGGGGGATGATGATCGCGGCCGGCGCGGCGCCGGCGGTCCAATCGCCTTCGAGACCATGCGCGTCGGATGTTGCAAAGAAAACGAAAAAAAATGCTATGACGGGAGAAATAAGACGGAACATGGAAATCATCGCATAAAATGCCGGATCGGCGCCGCAAGGAAAGGGGCGCGGACGCCGCGCTTGCTTCGAATCGGGAGATGCGCCGCCGGCATCGGCGCGCAAACATGATAGATTAAATATCGTTTTATGCATAAAATCTTATGCATAAATGCATATATCATTTTTGTGGGGATGATCGAAGAAAAGCTGCCGGCGGCGATGGTTTTTGCGCCAAGGCTAAAAAAAGCGAAAGCAAATGCCGGGGGGCGTTGCGGGGGGCTCCCCCGCAGAGGGGGCAGACCGGTACCGCCGGAAACGGCGCGTGCCGGGCGTCGGGGGAGACTTCCCCCGCAAAAAACGCTTTTATAAGAAAAGGTTTCGAATTTTCTGCGGAGCACATGGCTATATTGCGGGGATTGCAACGGAATTGTCGAGTTTTTCGAGGATAAATTCGGCGATGCCGACGTCTTCGCGTTCGGTTTGCATGATGCGTTCGGGGAGCCGTTTGATGTCGATCATGCGTTTGAAATCGGGGGCGATGAGGGCGGTGACGGCAGGGGGCGCGTCGGGGGGGATTGTGATGAGGACGTAGCCGCCGGCGGGCGGAGCGCCGAAGAGGCTTCGCGGGCCGGCGCCCAAGGCGGGGGCGGCGATTGTGCGCAGTTCGCCGATGTGCCCGGGGTAGAAGATGTGATGATGCCCCGAAATGTAGACGGTGCGCGGCGATTTTTGAAGCATTCGCAGCAGGCGCGGGCTTGAGGCGGTGTCGAAAAATTGGCGCAGATTGATGGGGGAAAGCGGCAGGTGACCGAGGACGATCGTTGCGCGGGCGCGGCGGGCGTTTTGCAGCGTCGCTTCGAGCCAGTCGAGCTGCGGGTCGTCGTCGCGGACGGGGCGCGTGATGTCGAGCGCGACGATGAGAATGTTGCGCAAAATGACGGCGTATCGGAACGGAAAGTTGCTGCCTTCGAGGAGTTCGCCGCGCGGGAGACGGTTTCGGAAGGCGCGCGCATAGGCGTCGCGTTCGGCGGCATGCTGCGGGTAGGCCGATGCATCGTGGTTGCCCGGCGCCATGATAAAATCGATGCCGTTGTCGAAGAAGACGTCGCCGATTTGGTAGTGAAACGCTTTCCACATGGCGTCGTAAGCCAGACCGGGCTTTTGCCCGGCGACGAGATCGCCCGGGCTGACGGCGATGTGCGCTTTGCGGCGGATGATGTCTGCGACGGCGGCGCGCGCGACGGGCGAATAACCGATCGTGCCGTAGCTCGAATTGATGTCGGAGATGACGGCAATGCGTATTTCGTCGGGCGCCGGGGGGAGTTCGGGCGCCGGCGGAAAGCGATCGGCGTCGGGCGCGGCGGGCACGATGCCGGCCGACGGATCGGGCGCCGGACGGGGGGCAGGCGTCGGCGCTTCGCTTTGCGATTGGCACGATGTCGCAAACAGAACGCACAGCATGATGAAATAACGCAAGTATTTGAATGGCATGGATTGGCGGTCGGCGATCAGAGCTCTGAGCTCTGTGTTTAGAATTCAGGATTTAGAATTTAGAATTTAGAATTTAGGGTCGGATGTTCGGCAGTCCGAGTCCGAAGCTTCGAAGTCAAAGGCGAGTATGCTTGTCTGCAGTTATGCACAGGCTGTGGATAAATTGTTGATAAAACATGGATAAGTTGTTGAAAAAGCGTTGCCGTCTGTTGACCGATTTCGGAGTGCTGTTGATAACTTGCGCAAGATTGTCGATAACTTGCGCGAGATTGTCGATAACCGGCGCAACGCAGTCGATAACTTGCGCAAAACGGCCGATAATTTGCGCAAAACTGCTGACAAATGGCGGAAATGCGCAGATTATCGGCTTTCGGGGGAGTTTTGAGACAGGGCGGTTTGGAGGCGTTTTCGGTATTTTGCCGCCGAGTCGGGTTTATTCTTTGCGTCGTAATATCGGACGAATTCGCGGAGGATATCGGGGCGGTCGCCGAGTTTTTCGAGGGCCCTTGCGAGGTGGATTTTGACGGCGGCGTTGGCGGATTTCGGCTGATAGAGGCGCGCGGCGGCCAAGTGCATTGCCCCGGCCGCAGACGGATGCATGCCCGACAATTCGCCCTTTGCGATTAAGGCATCGAACTCGCGGGCAGCGATGAGGCGGCGGGAATCGGCGCTGAAAACCGTTTCGAATTCGCCGATGATGCCGATGACGCCTTGCGTGCCGCGCGCCGAATTGCCGGCGATGGCGCGCGCGTATTGTTTGGCGGCGGCGCGATATTGTCCTTCGCGCGCGAGGACGCGGGCATAGGCCAAGGGAAACTCGGGGAACGAGAGCGCGGCGGCGTCGGCGCCGGCCCATTGCGCGGCCGATCCGGCCGGATCGGCGGCCGGGTGCCGGAGATGCGCCATAATCCAGCCCGATTTTGTCTTGGGGTTCATCCGGCTGAGCCGGGCGATGCATGCGTGCGCGCCGTCGCTGCGCAAGCGCCATAAGATTTCGCAGCGCGCCGATTCGACGGACGGATCTTCGGACGAAACGAACGCAACGATAAAGGCTTGCGGCGAAAGATCGATGCCCGCCCGCATGCGATAGCGATTTTCGAGGATGATGAACGGCAGCGAACGCGCGCCGTCTTTGAAATCGCCGCCAAGGACTTGCGCGGCATCGGCATTTTTGCCTTTTGCCGACAGAATCGCGGCTTGCAGCAGCAGCGCTTCGCGCGGATGGGCGTTTAAGATATCGGGATTGCGGACTTTTTGAAGCGCGGAATCGAGCATCCCGTTATAAGCATCGCGATAAATGGCGTCGATTTGAGTGTTTGAAAAAGCTACATTTTGCGCATTTTCTGCGATATTTGAAGCGGAAAGCGAAGAAAATGCCGGTGTTTTGCCGTACTGCAAAATGCCCGAAGCAGGCGACGGCGCATAAGGAATTTTGCGGCGTTTGTCATCGATAAACCGCATGGCGTCGCAGATTTGAGCCCCGGCGGGAAAAGCGGGATCGGCGGCGCGCAAGATGTCCCAATCTCCGAGCGCCAAAGCTTCGTCCGAAATGGCGTTGAAAATGGCGCGCCGCTGCGGGTGATCGTCGGGCAAATCGACGGATCGGGCGTATTGCGCGGCGCGCGCCGGATTTTTGAGGGCAATTTCGGCGCGGATGAGCGCTTCGATTATGTAAACGTCGGTTTGCGGCGCATATAAAGATGCCGGCAATCCGTCGTTTTTCGGGGAATTTGCGCATTCATGGGGGGCGCCGGTTCGGTATGCATCGCATTTTTGCGCCGCAACGATTTCGTTGTGAGCGCGATCGGCCAAGGCGCGGTCTTGCGCAAAGCCGGCGGCGCCGATCGGCGCGCCGCGCCGGAGCGCGGAAAAAAGGCGTCCGACCGCGCAATAGGCGTCGGCCGGAGGCAAGATATCGGGCGTTTGCGGGGCTTGGGTTATGCCGCGATCGAAGACGGATTGAATGCACAGGGCGATTTGCGTTTTGGGAATGGCGCCGGCGCGCGCTTCCGTCGATTGCGAAAAAGCGGCGCGCGCTTCGTCGTTTTGATGTTCGAGCGCAATGAGCCCAAGGCGCGTGAGCGCAAAAGGCGCAAGCGGCGATTTGAGCAGTTTTTTGCACAGCGCCGCCGCCGTTTTGAAGTCGCGGTTTGCGCATCGGATCGACGCTTCGCTCCATGTTTTGAAATAAGCATGGGCGCCCCAACCGTCGGCCGGCAGCGTTTTGAAGTAACGCATCGCTTCTTCGGCGTTTCCGTCGGCGATGCATCGGTCGATGTAGGCCGCGCGCAGCGGCGCGGGATCGCCGGCATCCGGCGTCGGAATTTCGGCGATCGGCGCATCGAAAAAGACGGAATGCCAAGTTGCCAAAAAGATTTCGTAAGCATGGCGCCAAACGGGATCGATGAGCGCGGGCGCCGCATCTGCGGCCGGATTTTCGGCGCCCGGCGCCGACGAAGCGACGATATACGACGCAGCAATGCCGCCGGCGGCGCGCTTTTCGAGATCGGGTTTTGCCGATTGATAGCTGACGAGCGCGAAGACGCATGATAGGCACAGCGCGGCGCATGCCAAAATCTGTTTGGGCGTGACGGCGAATTGCAGCGGCGTTTTATCGGCGCAGGGTTCGACGCTCGGCGTATCGCTGAGTTCGTGCGTTTTTTCGGCGATGCGCTCGGCATTTGACGGCGTTTGCGCATCGCGCGCGGCGCGGTTTATTTTCTTGCGCATGCCCGATTCGCGCATCGCGGCGACGTCTTCGCCGTAGGACCGGAATTTCGTTTTCGATGCCGAAAAAAATTCGGATTTCGGGTTTTCTTTAATGGCATTGTCGAAGTCGACGATAACCCGGTCGGCAGCCGTATCGGCATAATCGGCGGCGGCGATATGCGTTTGGCGCGACAGATCGATGCGCTCGAAGCGCCGAAAACCGCCGTCGCCGCTGCCGCCGCCGCCGTTGCGTTTGAGATTGGATTGCGCGCCGATGCCCGGCGCATGCCGGCAGGAATTGACCGAAATATTGAGCGCGGAAACGTCGTAGGGCAGGCCGGCATCGCGATCGGAAACCGCCTCGGACCATGCGCGCGCGGCGCAGTCTGCGGCCAAAGGCAATGCCCGGAAGGCGTTTGCGTCCGATTGCGCGCCGCATGATGCGGAATTTTGCTGGAGTCCGCGCAACGGCGCGCCGTCGGAAACGGTTGCGGCGGTTTGCGCAACGGGATCGGCGATCGGCAGGCTTTGGCGCGTATGCCCGACGGCGCGCAGCGACGGCAACGACGCGCGCGTTCCGTTTTGAATCGCCGAACAGAGACCGCCTGCCGTTTGGGACGCATCGCATGCGCCCCAAACGGCAGAGCTCGCCATCGGAGGGGGCGTCGGAGTCGGGCAAATTGCCGCCGGATTATGCGCGGAAAATGCGTGCGGCGCGACCTGCGGCATCATCGTTGCGGCGGCATTTTGCGTGTATTTCATTTGCGAAATGCAATACTCTTCGAAAGATAATTCGCGATGCGCCGCCGCATCGCGTTTATTGCGCAAGACAAGCGCATCGCGCAGCCGGTCGCCGAAGATCGGATGATTGGCTTCGAGCGCATTGATATCGCCGTCGAACGTCAAATCGCGTTCGGGATCGTAAAGATCGGCGAGCAAATCGATGAAATCCGGCTCGGCCTCAATATATTGCGAATTCGTATTGAGCGCGTTTATGACGGTAATCATTGCCCGCGCAGACTCGCCGCGCTGCGCGCATTTTCGCGCAAGCGTGAGATACAAAACATTGCGTTGAGCCATGGTAACGTCCGTGCATGCTTGAGAAGCTCATCCTGAACTTTCGGGAACACGGGCATAATTCAAACCGTTTGTCCGTGTCCGCTTATCTTACCACAGCTTTAAAGCCGGATTAAAATTTGCGCGTTTCGTCACTCTTCGATGCGATTGGCAATTTTCTGAGCTTTTTGAATCCAATCGCTGACGACGGTCAGATCGGGCTGAACGCCGGTGATGTTATTTTCGCGATTGACGCGCAGCAAGACGCCGAGCAGCGTTTCGGGGACGGCGCCTGCGAGCGCATCGAGATTTGAGACATCGGACAGGATTAAAAGCGAAGCGGCTTTCGGACCGATCCCGACGACTTGCATGAGCTCGAGCTTATGGGCGATGACTTCGACGGCATCGGCGGCGATCCCGTAGGTTTTGGCAAAATCCCGGCGATCGGTCTTTTTTTGCAGCGCCGCCAAAAGCTGTTCGGTATTATGAATTTTGTTTTGCGACAGCTGTTTGACGGTTTCGGCCGGAACGATATCGATATCGGCCAAGTCGTAATGGCTGGCATATGCCGACGGAACGGCAAAAAACAGGGCAAAAAAAGCAACCGCAAAAAAGCGTTTCATCGGTGTTCTCCGCAAAAAAAAGAGGCACAAAATACGCGTTGATCGTATAGACTCTTGCCGCGATTTTCAATCCTTTTGAGCGAAAGTCTCCGCCCGTCGGGCGGATCTTGAGCCGATTGCATTGAACATAACGGACGGCAGGCGTTGCGCAGGCGCGCAACGCCAAAACGCCGGGCGTTTGCGGTTTTGGGTGCGCGATGTTTGACGGGCGGCGGCCGACGGCCGCCGCAGATTCAAGGACTCGGAAGAACGGCATGAAAACAATCTGCAAAAAAATAGGCAAATCGTTGAAAATTGCACCATTTTCAGCGGTTTTGACAGTTTTTTGCGCATGCAATCCGACCGCTTCCGAGCGCTTTGCGCAACAGACGGAGTATACGGCGGCGACGCAGACGACGTCGACGCTGACGGCATACGGCGCGTCGCGCATCGATGCGCTTTCGGATCGTTTCCGCTGCCCGTCGGTGTCGGGGATTGCGTCGTCGAACAACGTGACGGTTTTTTCGGCGCGAGCGAATGCATCGATGCCCTATTTCGCGCTCGAAAGCGCATTCGGCATCCGAAGCGACGCGTCGGGCGGTTTTGCGGTTTCGCTGTCCGAATTTCCCGCCGGATTGCTCGATATCTACGAGCGATGCAATTCGACGCCGACCGAGCGTTTTGTGACGTCGTGTCCCGATTCTTATGAAATCGTCGATGAATGCAGCTCGGGAGATTTCAATTCGGCGCAGGAATGCATCAAACGGTACGAAGGCACGCATAAACTCGTGATTTCGGCCGAGGTCTCCGACGACGAAACGTGTTTTACCGAAGAAGCCGACCGATCGCCCTACAGCGAAACGGCGCCGGCGATTGCGCAGGCATGCGACGCGTTTTCGCCCATTGCGCTTCACGCCGCGTATCGCGGCGAATCGCCGGTCGATTTGTGTTGCGCCAAAGAACTCGCGGCGACCTTGGATTTTTGCATCAGACCGTGCGGATGCCGAAAACTTATCGCAAAAATTGTCCCCAAAGAAGATGCAATCGAACAGAACAAAATTAATCAAAAACTCAGAATTGCCGTATTTTCTAACGTTTCGGGGCACAAAGATTCGTTCGAAAAGCTCATCAAAAGCATACAAGACACCGGCGTCGACGTTATCGTAAGCTTGGGCAATCTCACCTCGGACGGCAGCCAATCGGCGTACAGCAGTTTTTTCGACACGATCAACGACGCGTTTGTTTTGCGCGACGGGCAGGAAACGGGCAGCGTTCGGTGCAAGGCCGACGACAGCGGCAGCATTTGCTGCCAATCGGCGTCGGATCGCGCGATTTCGGCCGTCTGCAATGCCGTTATGACGAAGACCCCGTTTATTGCGGGATTGGGTTCGGATGAGGTTCGCGACGATGTTTCGGGGTATAACGGTTTGTTCGGCGTTTCGAATACGGCGACGGCAATGGGGAAAGTTCAAATCATCGTGCTCGATTCGGCCGATGCATCGCTGAGTTCGCCGACGAAGGCGTGGCTTTCGGACGTATTGGCTTTGCCCGATGCCGGCGCGTGTTCAATCCCGCCGCGCGACGGCGCAGTCGATTGGCCGACGCTCGCGGCGTGCAGGGATATGCTGTCGGCGACGCTGTCGGCCGGCGAAAAGGTGACATGCCGCGAGTGCATCGGCGAAGAGGCGTATTGCATCGTGCCCGACAATGCGGCGAGCGATCCGTCGCTCGGACCGGAAAACTGCGTCTGCGTGCCGATATCGTCGAAAATTTGCCGCAGCAATATGACGTGCAAAATGGACGAAGCCGGCGACGGCGTGTGCTCTTGCACGCGCGACGAGGATTGCGGCATCGCAGGCACGTGCGTTTCGGGCGCGTGCGCCCCTCCGCTGCGGCTGGTGATGATGCATGTGCCGCCGTTCGATCAATACGGCACGCGCAACAATGCGTTTACGTCGAAGTCGGAAGCGGTTGCGCTCATGTCGCTTTTTGCGCGATCGGGCGTTGCCGCCGTGTTTTCGGGGAAAAGCGCCGATTACGGCGCATTTTCGATGGCCGATATCCCCATCTATATAACCGGCGGCGGCGGCGCTTCGATGGCATCGTTTTCGAAATACGGGCATCATTGGCTGCTCGTCGAAATCGACAACGCCTATCGGATGCCGTCAAAAGACGATATCAGCGTTTCGGCGATTGAGTTTTAGGCCGGCAAAACGGCGGGCATGCCGGGCGGGCGCGAATGACGCCGGATCGGCGCTGCTTGCGCAATCATCAACATTTGCGGATTGAGAGAATGGGACCATGTTGCAGACTTTGCTCGGGTTTGTCAGAAAAAACGCCGTATTGATGACGATAACGGCGGTTTTGCTCATACTGATTGCGTTGTTTCATGAGATCATGCAACCCTTTGTCATCGCGCTGATCGTCGTTTATCTCATCGATCCGCTCGTCACGCGCATGAACCGGCTGCGGGTTAAAAAATACCGGATCCCGAGGGGATTTGCGGTAATCGTGGCCTATTTGCTGTTCTTGGCGGCCGTCGTCGGGGTCGGATTTGCGTTCATTCCTTCGCTTACGACCGAAATCAGCAACGCCTCCGATGCGATTCCCAAATACTTCATGCGCGTCAAAAACGAAGATATTCCGCGCTGGAGCGAACAAATCGACGATGTTTTGTTTAAACTGTCGCGCAAAAGTTCAAAAGACGTCGCGGCGTCGATCGCGTCATCGAAAAAATCGCTTTCGGCGGCATTCGGCGCGGCGCAAAAAGACATCGGCGCGCCGGAACTGCCCGAAGTCGACACGACGGGCGCAAAACCGCTTCTCGTGCAGAATTCCCGGCGGCAGGCTCCGAACGGCGGCGAAGCGGCGGCGGGCGAAGAAAAAGACGCCGCCGCGGTGCTCTTCCGCGTGCGCGAAACGTCGCCCGGGATGTACGAATTTTTGCCCGGCGATCGCGAAATCCGCCTCGAATCCGATCAAAAAGGATCGTTCATTCTCAAAGATGTCCGCGCCGATGCCCCCAAGACCCAGCAGACCGCGTTTAATCTCGAGCGCGAAATCGAAAAAGCCGCAACGGATTTTCTCGAATCGAGCACGCAGTATGCGGGCAGCGCCCTGACGCTTATTCAAAATGCCATTGCTTTTGTCATCAACACGTTCGTCCAACTCATCCTCGTTTTCATGCTTGCTGCATTTATTTCGATCGATTCGCCGCGCTTGATGAAACAGATTCGGGGATTGTTCGAAAACAACGAAGGCGAAGCGGCAAAATTCGACGAGTTCAAAGCGCGATTGTCGCGCGGGCTGTCGGGGGTTGTGCGCGGTCAGCTCATCATTTGCGCGATAAACGGGACGCTGACCGGGCTCGGGCTTTGGATATTCGGCGTCGACTTTTCTTTGCTGCTCGGATTTATCGCCGGAACGCTGAGCATTGTGCCGATATTCGGCACGATTATCAGCACGATTCCTGCGGTGCTGCTCGGTCTCGTGCAAGGACCGATAACCGCAATTCTCGTTTTGGGATGGATTCTCGCCGTTCACTTTATCGATACGAATTTTTTCACGCCGAAAATCGTCGGATCGTCGGCAAATTTGCATCCCGTCGTCATCATCTTCGCCCTTTTGGCCGGGCAATTTGCCGCCGGCGTCTTGGGGCTTATCCTTGCGGTGCCGACGGCGTCGGTGCTTCAGACGACGATAACGTTTATTCTCGAATCGGCTCAAAAGACGCCGGACGAACCTGCGGCGCATGTCTATGATACGACGCTTGCAGGGATTGCCGCCGTTTCGCCCGACGCCCCGGGCAACGCGCCGAATGTCCCCGACACGGCCGCCGGCAAAATCGCGCCGAATGATGCGTCCATGTCCGAACCGGCAACGTCCGGCGACTCCGAAAAAGCTTAATGAAAATAACCTCAACATCGCATCGGTTCGGCAGGTTTTTATGAAACATCTTATATTATTGTTTGCATTTGTTGTTTTTTCGGCATCATTGTGCGGCTTTATGCCGTCGGCGCAGGCTCAGACCGACGCGCTCCCCGTCGCCGCCGTCAGACCTGACGATTGGCAAAACGCCGAGTCGGGCGCGTCGGACGAAGCGTCGGCGCAATGGGTCGATCCGAAGACGGAAAGCCGCATCGAAGTCCGATCGGTGCGGATTGTGCGCGATCAGCATGCCGCCGCGTTTCGCGAAGCCTTCGATGCGCAGCTCGCAGCGGGGAATTTCAAGCGCGTTTCCGACGCCAAAGAGCGGACGATTCCGCTCGTAAACGCCGAAAAACGCACGGGATATTGGACGGAATACGAATACGCCGGAGCCGATGTTCCGATTTCCGTCGTGACGTTCGAATTTGCCGTCTCGGGCATGGCGATTTACGTTATCGGGTATTTTGCGCGTCCCAATCGATCCGAAGGCGTCGAAGCGCTCGTGCATGCGATAAGCCAAATGGTCGATAAGAATTAATCTTTTTTTGCGGGGCTTCGGCTATTGCCCTGCGGGCAATACGCCTTCGCAGGCTTCGGCTATTGCCCTGCGGGCAATACGCCTTCGCAGCCGCGCTGTTGCCGGGCGGCAATACGCGCGGCTTGCCTGCCTGACGGCAGGCTTGCGCGGCTATGTTCTCGGGCGGCTCTCCGAGCCGCCCTGCGAGCATACGCCGCGCTTTTCTTTTGCCGCGTGCGGCGCTTCGCGTCGGAATTCCGAAGAATGCGCCGGCCCGGTGCAATAAAAGAATCGCCCGTCGGCCGACAGCCTGCCGGAAATGCCCGCTTTTTTTGCCATTGCGGCAAAAATCGATAAGATTTGCATTCGGCGGCTGCGCTCTCGGGCGCAGCGCATGCGTTTGCCGCCCGCAAAAACGGGCTATTTTTGCGTGCCATGCAAGGATGACGGTCGGAGAGTCGCGTTATGAGGAAAAGGATTGCATCATTTTCGGTGTTTTTCGCGTTGGCGGCGGCGCAGGGCGCGGAGGCATGGGCCGACGGCGCAACGCCGCGTCCCGAACGCGATTGGATGACGGCGCGCGAAACGGCGACGACGACGCGCGCGCTCGGTTTGGCCAACAACATGTCGGCGTCGGCTTCGGGCACGTCGGCGATTTATCACAATCCGGCGGGCATCGCGTCGGCGATGATGTATGCCGTCGACGCCGGCTATTATTACGATAACGCCGACAACGGTCACGGCGCGGAAATCAACATCGTCGACATGAAGAGCAACGAATACGTCGGCGCGGCGCTCGGCATGCAATATCAATATGCGTCGCCCGAAAGCGCCGGGCGTCATTTCGTATCGGCGCGCCTGGGAATTGCCGTCCCTTTGGCCAATAACATACTCAGTCTCGGCGTGAGCGGCGTTTACAATTACATGAAATACGGCGGCGAAAAAGTCGTTTCGCAGTTTACGATGGATGCGGGGCTTATCGTTCGCCCGATCGAATGGCTTTCGATCGGGGTATCGGCGCAAAATCTCATCGTCGGCGGCGAAGACGATTGGATGCCGCGCATGATTACGGCAGGCGTCGCCGTCGGGTCGATCGCGTGGGGCGTGTCGGCGATGTTCGATGCGTCGTTTAATCTGAGCGCCGAAGATATCGCAAATACGGGGTCTTACGGCGTCGGCATCGAATATACGCTCAAAAATCTCATTCCCATCCGCGCCGGGTATCGCTACGAGATCGGCGGGCATCACGTCGCCGCCGCCGGATTGGGGTATCGTCACGGCACGGGATTTTTTGGTCTCGATTTGTCGTATCAGCACCATTTCGGGCAAACAAACGACCTTTTTTCGGCGACGGTCAGTCTGTATTTTTAATCGATTCGCGCGCCGCCGCCGATGTTTCGATCGAAGCGGCAGGTATTCGGAAGGCGTGACAAAAACAAAAAAAAGCGCCGTATCGGCGCAAGCCGAAAGGCGCTTTGCGAAGGCGTATCGCGGGCCGTCGGCCCGCGAAAGCCGAAGCCGCCGGGCGTATCGGCGCAAGCCGAAAGCCGGCGAACCGAAACAAGCATTATCCTTCGCTGCCTTCGAGTCGGACGTCGTTGAACGTGCATGCGCAGCCCTCGGACGATTTGCGCGCGAAGCTCCATTTGATTTCGCCCGGGGCGCCTTTGCATATCGCTTTGACGCTGAGTTCGCCTTCGCCGCCGTCTTTGAGCGTTTTTGAGCGGCTGTCGCTGCAGCCTTCGCCCGAGAGCGCGACGTGCAGCGAACACGCGCAGCCGTCGGCGCTGAGCATGTAACCTTTGGCTTCGAGCGTGACCGACGAACCGGCGAATTGTTTGACATACGTGCCCGAGATGTCGCCGCGATCGGCCGGCGGCGCATTGTCGAGGCTGCGGCGTTCGAAGCGGATTTTGTGCTCGGGGCGGTTGACTTCGATGCGGCGGACGGCTTTTGCGATGCGCCCGTCTTTGGCAGTGACGGTTAAGACGGCATCGTATGTGCCGACGTTTGCGTAGCTGTGTTTGGCGTCGCGTTCGGCCGACGTCGTTCCGTCGCCGAAATCCCACAAATAG
>CAVGZQ010000005.1:0-5082 GCA_963633515.1 Bacteroidaceae bacterium | reverse complement strand
TTCGGCGCCTTTCGGGGATTTTTTCGATTTTTTGGCCGTAAATGCGATGATTTCGTTGACTTTTGCGTCGCCGATATCGTTGCCGGCAACGGCAGACGGGGCAAGCGGATCGTCGGCGGCAACGGCGGCAACGGGCGGTTGTTCGGCCGGCGCTGCGTCGGGGGCTTTGTCGGCGGGAACGGGCGCTTTTTCGGGTGCCGGGAGCGTTTCGGAGGGCGCTCCGGCGGCGCTTTCGGCGGCGTTGATGTTTTGCGCCGTTTCGGGCGGCGAATCTTGCGCCGAATCGTCGGGAATGAGGATTTCGAAATCGCCGTCGCCGCCGTTTTGTTCGGCCGGCGCGGTTTCGGCCGGCACCGGCACTGCGCCCGCGATTTGAATGTTTGCGCCGTCGGGGCGCTTGCTGTCCGATTTGCGTGCCGCTGCGGCGAACGACAAGATCAACAGCGCGCACGATGCGGCGATGAGCGCCGCAATGATGCCGTAAGATCGCTTGCCGCGATAACGGGATTCCTGAATCCATGCAATGACGCCCGCGACCAACCCTGCAATTGCGAGTATTTGAAGTATCGACATGATAAACCTCCGATGTTTTGACGGCATTGTGCCAAGATCGGCTATTATCACAACCGCCCGTTCTTATGTAAAAAAAAGAAAATGCGCAGGCGCTGCCGGCGGCAACGGGCAGAAAAGACAGTTGCGTTGTTTTTCGGCTCCGCCGGGCGGTCAACCGGCGCGCGGCCGCAAGGCAGACGCCGCGCGGCGCATATTGACGCGATTTGCGCGGAAATCCGATGCAAAAAAAAGCGCCGGGCTTATGCCCGACGCCGATATCGATAAAAAAAAGCCGCTGCCGGGGCGGCTTTTGTCCGATTTATTATCGGGCGGCGGCGGGCAATCCTGCCAAAACCGCCGCATCGCGGTCAGAGTTCGATCTTTTTCCAGCCGCCGGCGCGCAACTTTGCGAACATGATAAGGCACAGCGCCGACGCATAGACGAGCACGCAAGCCCACATTCCGAGAATGCCGCCGCCCAAGCGGATGCCGATGAAATACGACAGCGGAATGAGGCAGGCAAAGTGCAGCGATCCTTCGACGCACATGACGAATTTCGTGCATCCGGCGCCAAACAGCGATTGCGTAAAGATAATGGCGCAAGCGATGATGACGACGCCCGGCGACAAGAGGCGCAAGACGTCGGCCGTCACATCGATGACGGCATCGACATTGGACAAAAGACCGGCGATCGTTTCGGGGATGCAGAATGTCACAACGCCCAAAATGCCGAAGATGATGAAGGCGATTTTTGCCGATTCGTAGGCATAAGTTTCGGCGAGTTTTGCGTCTTTTTGACCGAGCGACTGGGAGACGAGCGAAGCGGTTGCCGTGCCGAAGGCCATGGCGCCCATGAACGCGACCGAAAGAATCGACACGAGCAAATTGGACGAAGAACTGTAGACCGGCGGCTGCGCCTGAATGATGGCGGCCGACAAATCGGCCGACAGGAGCGATTGCACGCCGTATCCGGCATCGAGGAAGGCATTTTGCGCGTCGATCCATGCCGGCGTCTGTTCGCCGGCAAAAGCCGAAACCGACAGAATGAGGTTTTCGACGCTCTCTTCGTCGAGCAGTCCGACGAGTTTGAAGAAGATCAAAAAACCGCTCATGACAAAGATATTGGCGACGCCCGACGGAACCGAAATGCAGATGATGCTGCGCATCGTCGAAAGGTGCAGACTGCTCGGATGATAGACTTTGTAGGCGCGTCGGATCGACGGAAGCAGCGACCAGCCGATCATTATGGCGAGCCCGATATATGTTGCGACGAGAGAGGCAAGACCGGCGCCGGCGACGTTGAACGCGGGGATCGGCCCCCATCCGAAGATAAAAATGTAATTCAGGACGATATTGGCAATGTTCATGACGATTGCCGCCGCCATATGGACGTAAGTTTTGTTCGTGCCGTCGAAAAAAGCTTTGATGGCGGCGGTCATGACCATGCTCAAAACGCCCAAAAGGCGGAAACGGGCATAGGGCACGCCGAATGCAATGACGGCGTCGTTATCGATAAAAAGCCGGAAGATTTCGGGGACGAAGCAATAGGCAAGTCCGCTGACGATGAGCGACGAGATGATGGCGATGGTGACGGCGTTTGTCAGCGCAGCGCCGGCCAATCGGAAGTTCTTTTCGCCCTGACGGCGCGCGACGATTGCCAGCGTTCCGATGCTTATGGAGCTCAGAAAGCCGCCGAAAAGCCATAACAGCGGCATGGAAAAGCCGATGGCCGATTGCCCGGCGACGGCATAGCTCGGATCGAGCCAGCCGACCATAACCGTGTCGAGAATGTTAATCGCCGTTTGCGTCAACATTGCGATGACGATGGGAATGGCCATCTGCAATATGCGCGGCCAATACGATGGTTTGATGAACATGCAAGCTCTCCGTCGGCCCGAAAGACTCGCGGCCGATTGCGTTTGCGCCGTTTTTCCGCCGCATCCGCCGCGCAACAGACCGGGAAAACGGCTGCATTTGACGCCGATTTGAACGGAATGACGCCGATTTGAACGGAATGACGCCGATTTGAACGGAATGACGCCGATTTGAACGGAATGACGCCGATTTGAACGGAATGACGCCGATTTGAACGGAATGACGCCGATTTGAACGGAATGACGCCGATTTGAGACGTCGGCGGCGCGTCTGCCGCCCGAAACATTATGCAGCACCGGCGGCGCGCGATTTATTCCCAAAAGGGGCGCGCAGCCGTCCGTTCGGCAATTTGCCGGCGCGCAGCGGGCGAATGCGGTTTTCGGACGCTGACGGCCCGCGCAAGCCGAAAAAAAAAGGCGAAAGAGCTTCCGAATTCAGAGCGGAAAGCCCGATCGCCCGAAATGTTGCGTCGGCGCGCCGAATCGCCGCGCGATCTTACACCTTCGCGCGTTCGACGAATTCGCCGGTGCGCGTGTCGATTTTGACGTATTCGCCCTCTTCGATGTAGAGCGGCACATTGACTTCGCAGCCCGTTTCGAGCGTCGCGGGTTTTGTGCACCCGGTGGCCGTATCGCCTTTGACGCCCGGATCGGATTTTGTGACTTTGAGCACGACAAACGTGGGCAATTCGATGCTGATGGGTTTGCCGCGGTAGAAAAGCACTTCGACTTCGATGTTGTCTTTGAGGAAGGGCACGGCATCTTCGATGTTTTTGCCGTCGATGTGGACTTGCTCGTAGTTAGACTGATCCATGAAGACGTATTTGTCTTCTTCTTGATAGAGATATTCCATCTCGCGGACTTCGAGATCGGGTTTGCCGACGGTGTCGCCCGAACGGAAATTGTTCGTCAGAACGTTGCCGGTGATGAGACTTTTGTATTTCGTCTTGACGAAAGCAACGCCCTTGCCGGGTTTGACGTGTTGGCATTCTACGATGACGAAAGGTTCGCCATCGATTTCGATTTTAAGGTTCTTTCGGAATTCTTGTGTTGAGTACATTCGGTAACTTTCCGTAAAAAAAGTGTCCGTTCCGGACACCGCAAACGACGAAAAAAGGACGTTTCCGCGCAAGATACGCATGCGCAAAGCCCAAGCGCCGGGCACATTACCGCGAACTTTCCCCGGCGTCAACCGGCTTATGCGCGGCAAATCGGCTTGCGACGCGAAAATGAACCGAGATTGCGCCGTCCCGAACGTGCCGCGCAAAAAAGCGGTTTGAGGCGTTCGGGCGCGAAAAAAAGAATATCTTTTTTGCATCGATTGCGGCAGACTGGGGCGATTTTCCGAAAGACCGGTCAAGCTTATCATTCTAAAATCTTGCATTCATGCGGCAATAGGCATAAATTATACGGCGATTTTGATTTGTCGCTCAAATCAAACGCACCATAAGGCTTATTTGCAATATTTATTGGAGGCGTCATGTCCAATCCGTTTCGTAAAACGAGTGCTTTAAAGCGGTTATTGAGCATCCTTGTACTCGTCGCATTCAGCTTTTCATTTTCGCCCATAGCGATGGCTCAAGGGGAATTCGATTTCACCGACGACGACGAAAGCGGCATGTCGATGGGCGATTTCGATTTCACGGACGATGCGCCGGCGCAAAAACTCGATTTGGACAAAAAATTTGTCATGCCCAACAACGGCAAACCCGTTAACTTGGTTTTCTTCGAACCGGTCGACGGCACGCCCCAAAAAACGCTCGATCGGCTCACCGAAGCGACTTTGGAACAGCTTAAGGGCGAACATTACAGCGCATACGATTCGGTCGAAGCCGTGCCCGTTCTCGAAAAACTCGGATCGATGGATGCCGACGCCCGCATGACTTGCGTCGACGATGCCGCCTGTTTGGCCGATATCGGTCACGACGTCGGCGCCGCCAACATCATCGTCGGCCGCATCTATACCGAAAACCGCGAACAGCCCCAAATTACCTTCGATCTCATCGATGTCAGCACGTCGACGAACAAAAACTCCATCTACTTCGACACGCAAAGCCGCCTGCGCAAACAAGAACAAGACATAAGCGGCGCGCTGCTTCGCCTCTTCAACATCGATACCGGTTCGATCGACACGTTGCTCACCAAGCGCGAAGAAGTCAAATCGGCGCCGTTGCCCTTGGGGCAGCTCGTGAGCGGCATCGTTTTGGGCGTCGTCGCTCTGGGCGCCATCGGAACGGGCATTTATTTCGGCTTGGAAGCCAACAATTACGACGATAAAGTCAGCAAAGCCATCGATGCCAACAAAGACCAAGCGCAAAAATTCGGTGAGATATCGACGCAACTCCAAGCAAAAGACGATTACGACAAAGCATCGAATTATGCCATGATCGCCAATATCCTCTACGCAAGCGGCGCCGTTCTCGCCGTCGTTTCTGCCATCCTCTTCCTCGTCCGCAGCGACAAAGACGAAGACATCTTCGCAAGCGAACTCTACGTCAGCCCCGCGCTGAGCGGCGAAGGCGGCGGCGTCGTTGCCGGATTCAGTTTCTAAAGGCATAAAAAGTTCGGATTCGGCTTTTTCGGCCCTCCCTGCTGCGGAGGGCTTTTTTTTTTGTTCGGTTTATCCGTATTTTTGCCCGATTTGTCGGCTTTTTTT
>CAVGZQ010000004.1:33134-40720 GCA_963633515.1 Bacteroidaceae bacterium | reverse complement strand
TTATCGAGGGATATCAAAACGAACACGGCATAAGAACGTTGTTTTCTTGGTTTCTGTGATGCGCAGCAAACGAAAGCAATGGAAAGGCACATTGTCGGATGAATTCGAAAAGCTGAAGTCTTCCATACGCTCAAACGCAAAACATGCCTTTAGAATTCTCATAACGCAATTCAATTATCGCAAAGCAAGATATCGCGGACTTTATAAAAACGCCCAGGCTGCTTATCTCAAATTCCGACGCGGTGCGCTCTGCAAATTCAGTTATTATTTATTAGCAAGGGCGCAGTGCGCCCGATTGAAGCATTCGAGGCTGTTCGATAACTTCAAAAGCGCATTTCGGGCTTGACTTTAAGTGTTTTTGAACCCCAAAAACCAAGATTGTGTCATTTAATCTCATCACACAACGATACTTTTCTTTCCGCGTTTGAGCTATGCAATAATCGCGCGCAGCTAAGTTGATTGTTCAGACATTTCTGTACGCTCGGCAATGGCGCCGATCTGCAAAGACCGGCGCAGGCGGCGCCGATCTGCAAAGACCGGCGCAGGCGGCGCCGATCAAATCGCAAATCCCTGCACCGCAACATTATCGATGCGTACATTCGGACCGACGCCGTTTTTGTTGACTTCCGTATTATGCGGGAAAATGCCGATGACGAGATCCTTTGCCCCCGACGCGCCGACCGGCAGCGATGCCGCGATCGGCTCCGTGTTGAGCGTGCCGCGAAGCGGAATTTCGGTCGGCGCGCCTATCGCAATAAACGCGCCGCTGTCTCCGGTCTTATACGCGACCGTCGCATAATTCCCCTCTTTGCTGCTGAATATATCAAACGAAAGCGTCAACGCACGATATCCCTGAGCGTCGAGACTTATCGACCAATGCGGATCATTTTGCAAATCTGCCGCTTCGCCCGTGCCCCATCCGATTTGCGCCGACGCATATTCGCTGTTCATGCATTTGATTTCGGAATCCCCCGAGCTTAGCCCGAACGCGCTCTCGGTCTTGATGCCGCCCGTCATCGTCAGACACGACGGCGAATTGAAATCCCATTTTGCCAAAACCTTCGCGACATTGCCGATTTCATACGATGTTATCCACGATAACTCCGCCGTGTCGGCGGCACCGATCTGCGTCGGCGCCATCAGCGTCTTCGAGCATGCGAAATCATCGCCCGAAACGATCGATGCTACCGCAACGCACGAATAAACGCCGTCTTCCGACGGCAACGCATCGGCAAGAGAAACGTATTCCGTCACGCCCGCCGGACACGTCGCGCATGCCTGCGCCGATATGGGCATCAAACGGATCTTGTGCGCCCACTCGGATATCGGCAGCTCCGTATCGGACGTGCAATAAACATACGCCTCGGCTTCGCCGTCCGCGATATCTTCGATGCGGACGCGGGCAAACATGCCGTCGGTATCGATTTGCGAAAACTCGCACTTATTGATGACCGCCGCTTCGCAACGGCTTTTGACAACGTCGCAAGCCTTGCTGCATGTCACGCGTTCGTCTGCCTGCTCCGACCACTTTCCGCGCGGACACGCCTCCGCGCCGTCGGAGACGCAATCGCCGTCGGCAACGCACTTCGAAAGCGTCGTATTGTTTTCGCATCCGAATTCGCCCTCGGCTATCGCATTGTTGCCCGAATCGGCGCATTTTGCCGCTTCGCGGCACAACGACGCATCACCGCTCCCGCCATGCGATTGCGTTTCGCCCAAATCGCAGATTTTCGCATTCGCCGTGCAATTCTCCGCATCGTCGGCATTCAGCGCCCCGTCGGCGCAACGCGCCGAAAGATAACTCCCCTTCCGGCGAATGCAAATTAAAACCTCTTCCGACGTCTCCGCGCAAGGATTCGCTTCGGCGATATCCGCCGCCGTTCGCGGCGCAATCGTCGATTTATTGAAACTCCATATCCCAACGCCGACGACGTCATATGTTTTGCCCTCGGCAACGGGCATAGACTTAAGCGGCGCCCCGTCTTCGCCGATAAATATCATCGAATTGACAAAGATATCTTTCCCGGCGCCGTCTATCCCGTTATACCCCGACGGATTCTTCTCCTGCTGCTGCGCCATCGTGATACTTTTTATCGATACGAGCACATTGTTGTACGGATTGTTCGGTTCGCCGGGCGAGCTGAGCTGCGATGCGTCGATTTCGGCCGGCAAAAGCTCCGCGCTCATATCAATTTTTGAAACCGTCGGGCTTCCCGATTCCTGCGCGATTTGCAGCTGGCACCAATAGCTGTTGAGCTGAGACGCCTCGACGCGGACAACATCGCCCGGCGCAACCTGCGTTCCGTCGGCATATGTCTGACAATCCCGGTTCCGGCAATTGACGATAATGCCGCCGCCGCGCGGATTATCCCCCAACGACTGCATCACAAAACCGTAGTTGCCGGGCGACATGCGAAGCGCCGTCACTATCCCCGTAACATCGATCCGTGCATTGACATGCAATTCTGCGGCTTTGCGGCATGCATCGGCGTCGTAAAGCTGATCAAAAACCATGCGAATCGTTTTTATCGAGTTAAATACGGGCACGCACGCCGATCCGTCATTTGTCTGCGCGCAGACGCCGCCCGTTTTTTCGCAAAAATGCTTGACAATCGTCCCGTCGCTGCATGCCGACAAAACGTTTTCTGAGCAAAAACCGGCTCCGTGCTCCAAAACTTTTGTCACTCCGCCGACTTCAACCGAACAGCGCCGGGGATACGTGCAGGCGCCGGCGCGGCAAACCGTCTTTCCGTCTGCGTTCGATGCGCAATCCGCGCCTTCGTCCAATACGCCGGCGCGGCACGTTATTAAAACATTTCCGTCGCAATAGGCGCTGCCCTCATCCATTTTCGAACCGCCGGCAAAACAATTCGGCGCGGCGCACGCGCCGTCGCGGCATGATGTTTTTTCCCCGCCATTTTGCGCGCAATTCTCTGTTTCCGTCAAAACGCCGTTCACGCACGTCAAAATGCGCGCGCCGTCGCAAACCGATTTTTCGTGCGCGATAATCTTGCCGTCAAGCGAACACGATTCATAAACGCCGCATGCAGGCGTCCCCGCTCTGTCGGCGCAAACCGTCGACGGCTCGCACGTTTCGGCTTCGTAATGCGCGCCGTCTTTGCAGCCGTAAATCTTTCGCCCGTCGGCACTGCATTTTAAGCCGCCGTGCAAAATATACACCCCGCCGGCTTCGCACGGCGCCGAATTCGGACACCCCGTCTTCGCACCGTTGCACACGCCCCCTTCGCATGTTTCCGACTCCGTCCAATGCGTTTTGCTCTCCGATGCCGCGCACGCATATACGACTCCGCCGTCGCAAAGCGACTCGCCCGCCGCGCATGATTTGTCTTGGCACGAACCGTCCGTACACGTCTGATACGCCTTGCAAGCCTCATACGCGACGCAACACGATGCCCCCGATCCCGAGCACGTATCTTTCGCGCCGCAATACAACGCATTTGTCTGCGGCTCAATGCATTGCCCGTCGCATGCAATCTGCCCCGACGGGCAACGCTGCATGCAATAATAATCGCCGGCCGTGTCGATATTGCATTGGGCATGGTCTTCGGGACATACGGCATACAAAAACTCATCGGCATAACACCCGTCTCCGTCGCTGCATCGCGACGAATCCCCCGTCTGCACATACGACAGACGACCTCTTTCGCCTTCCCCGGGCGGGCAAGCCTCGCCGTAATTCGGAAGCGGATCAAGAACACACCCCGCGCTTGACGCCGCTGCCGCGCAAAAAATGCATAACATGCCGATGCTGCCGTATTTCGTCATCAAATGCGCTCCCCATGAAAACGAAAAATTCGTCCGTTATCTATCATAAATCCTTCGGATGTGCCGATCATTTTTTGCGCTTTCCAATAAATCAATGTAAGACTCGCGCATACACTTTCCCGTTATTCAAAGCGGTGCTCAAATTATTTAAACTGATGCCTAAAGTTTTGATTTTAGCGAACTTTTTTGCGTTTTTTTTTGCAAACGCCGTCTTTTGGCAAACATTATTCCGGATTCTTCGGTTCTGCGAATTATGACAAAATCGAAACATTGCAATATGCGGCATATAAAACATGGACAATTTCTGCAAAACACAAAACGCTTTGTTTTTTTTTCCGATGATTCCCTTCGCGGCGATTATCCGGCATTGCGCGCTTGCGCTCGGAACAGCTTCTTTTGACGCATCTCCCAAAACACGCAGCTATTTCTTCAATCCGGCATCCAACGCTTTGATTTAAGCTCGTTTTTGCGTCACCCGTCCCTCCGCGCGCATCGCATTTTGCGACAGGCTTATGACAATCCCTTCCGCCCGAATGCGCCGCCATAAATATGCAACGGCGCCAAACATTTCTGTGCCGATCGGTAATCCGCGCCGTTCTTCAAAAAAGAATATCACTCAATATTATATTGCAACGGATTCGGACGCCCTATCGCTTGCGCGATACGGGCTTTATGGCGCCCCATCGCTTGCGCGATACGGGCTTTGGGCGCCCTATCGCTTGCGCGATACGGGCTTTATGGCGCCCTATCGCTGCGCGATACGGGCTTTGGGGCGCCCTATCGCTGCGCGATACGGGCTTTGGACGCCCTATCGCTTGCGCGATACGGGCTTTATGGCGCGGCAGCGCGCCGCGCTTGTCTGACTATGACGCCGAAAGCATATGACGGCGTATCGAAACATTCATCAATATGCCGATGCAAATCATCATGCACAAAACGCTCGACCCGCCGTACGAAATCAAGGGCAGCGTAATCCCGACAACCGGCGCCCAACGCACGACCATGGCGGTATTCACGACGATCTGCCAAAAAAAGACGGCGGCAATTCCGACCGCAAGAAGCATCCCGAATCGATCGCGCGCCGAATGCGCGATGTGAAGCGCCCACATGAGAAGCGCAAAATAAAGCGCCAAAAGCGCAAGCACGCCGACAAAACCATATTCTTCGGCCCAATTCGCCAACGCAAAATCGTTCTCAGGTTCGGGCACAAAACCCTTCTGAACCTGCGTGCTCTGACCGTATCCGCGTCCGGTCAGACCGCCCGCGCCCACGGCTATCACCGAATTCTTCACCTGCCAATCGCTTCCGTACGGATCTTCTTCGATTTGCAAAAACGTCAAAACGCGCGTCCGCTGATAATCGTGCATCACAAACCAAGCCGCCGGCGCGCACGCAATCATGATCGCCGCCAAAAGCGCTATCGTCTTGCGCTTCACGCCTTCGAACAAAATCATCACCGCCGATATCAGACCGATTAAAAGCGCTGTCCCCAAATCGGGTTCGAGAAATATCAAAAACATCGGCAGAAAAATCGCGCCAAATAACGGCAACAGACCCTTAAGCGTGTAATCTTGACGGTGCTCGCGGTCGGAAAAATACTTCGCAACGAATACCACGATGGCAACCTTCATCAACTCCGACGGCTGCATGTGAAAAAGTCCCAAATTGAGCCAACGCTTCGATCCGTTGAAATCCGTGCCGAACAGCAAAACGATGACCAAAAGACCTATCCCAGCGCCGTATATCACCGTCCCGAAACGCGAATAATTGCGATAATCGATCGATGCGCACGGTATGACGAAAAACAAAAAACCGAGCGCAAACCACAATATCTGCGTATTATGCAACGGCTTGGGCAAAATATTGGCAATGCTCGTCAAATTAAAAACGCCGATTGCGATAATCCCCAAAACGAGAACCGCCAAAACCCAATCGACCGTCGAAAACAGCGTCTTTATCGGACGCGTTTTAAATATCTTCACGGCTCTTGCTCCTCACTCTCGACGATTTCGCGGAAATACCGCTCTATCGCTTCCATTGCCACGGGCGCCGCATTGGCCGACCCCGATCCGCCGTGTTCCAAAAAGACGACGACGGCGATTTGCGGATCTTCTATCGGCGCAAACGCCGCAAACCATGCATGATCGCGATATTTAAACTCGACGGCGGCGCTTTTGACGCGCCGCGATATGACTTGCGCCGAACCGGTCTTTCCCGCCACATTGATGTTTGACAAGCGATATTGATATGCCGTCCCGCCCTCGCTGTTGACGACCATATCCAAACCGTGATTGATCGTCGAAATCGTATCGCGTTTAAACGGAAACTTTGCGCGGATGCGTTTGGGATACGTAAAAATCGGCGTCCCGTCGGCAGTTTCAATCCTGTCGATGATTTGCGGATAATAAAGCGTGCCGCCGTTTGCAAGCGCTGCATAAATCATCGCAATCTGAAGCGGCGTCGTCTTCACATCCCCCTGACCGATCGACGTCGAAAGCGTAAATCCCCCCTGAAATCCTTCTTTCGATCGCTTATTGTGCCATTCCCGCGTGGGCACCGTCCCCGCCGATTCGTTGTTGATGCCTATCCCGGTTTGAGCCCCAAGCCCGAACATATGCGCATAATCGGCCAATGTATTGATTCCGAGCTTTTCGCCGACTTTGTAAAAATAAACATCGCAGCTCGAAGCAAGGGCTTCGACGACCGAAACGGCGCCGTGCCCGGAATGCTTCCAGCAGTGAAAGCGGCGGCGCTGCTTGCCGTATTCATAATATCCCGGACAATTGAGCGTGTCTTGCGGATGCATCAGACCTTCTTCAAGCGCAGCCGCCGCCGTTATGACTTTGTATACCGACCCGGGGAAATACGACAAAAGCGTCTTGTCCAGCATCGGTTTATAAGGGTTTGTGTCGGCATCGCGATGCTCGTCGCGGCTGAGCCGCCCCGACCAGCTGTTCGGATTAAACGTCGGCGCCGAAGCAATCCCCAAGATCCGACCCGTTTGCGGCTCAACCGCGACGATCCCGCCCGTCGCATAATTGCGCAACGCCTCCTTGAGTATCCGCTGAAAAGCCATATCGACCGTGAGATATATATTTTTGCCCGAAATCGGTTCGATATCATGCCAATCGCGCATCAATGCCAACGACTCCGCGTCGGTTTGCGGAATCCCCTTGGCATTGACAACGCTTGCGCTCAATCCGTTTGCGCCCCGCAACATCGCTTCATACGCGCGCTCAATCCCCATGCGCCCCGTCACATCCCCCAGCCGATAACCGTATACCTTGAGTTTCTGAAGTTCCTCGTCATTTATCTGATTGACATACCCGATGAGATGCGGCGCAATCTCGTTGTACGGGTAATACCGGCGGCTCGCGGCATTGATTTCGACCCCGTGAAACATCAAACTGTTCGTTTCGACGCGCGCGAGCTGGTCGCGCGTAATCCCCGACTTTACCGCAATGGGCGAAAACCGTTCGGCCTTCGGTACGTTGCGGATTTTTTCGATCAATTGCATTTTTTCTGCATCGGTCAGCGCCAATGCGCCTGACAAAGCATCGATGCGCGCCAAAAAAGAAGCTTCGGTTTCGCCCGATTCGCGAAAAAATGCCGGCGTCAGCGCGACATCGTAAGAAGGATGATTCGTCGCAACGACGCGATTCTTGACATCGTAAATGTTCCCGCGCTCGGCCTGCACGACACGCCGTTTGATAAAATTGTTAAACGCCAGCTGCCGGTAATGATCGCCCTCGACGGCCTGCAAGTACCAAAAACGCGACAAAAGCAAGAAAAAAGCGCAT
>CAVGZQ010000004.1:24102-33064 GCA_963633515.1 Bacteroidaceae bacterium | reverse complement strand
ACAAAAGCAACAAAAAAGCGCATCCGATAAAGATCCCGAACACGCGGCACGACCGCGCATAATCTTTGGGTTCGCTTTTCGACTCCGACACGCCCGCCGAAGCATTATTCTGCGCTTTGCGGTTCAACAACATAAGCGGGACGCTCCGTTACGGCTATATTCATGCCAATCGTGTGGACTTCGAGATCGTCGACGCGATTTTGCACGGTCACGACATAAGTTCCCGGGGACTCAAACACATGACTGAAACTGAATGACGGCGACTGCGGCAATATCGTTTCGGTCTTGTCCGAAGACGTTTTTTTCCCCTGAGCGCCGCGAATGCTCCAAACCGCGCGCGCCGCCTGCGGCGCTTTTTCGCTCTTGCCGTCGCAGCGGCGCGCGCTGCGAACGCGAAAAACGATGCTGTCGCCGGCATGCAATTCAACACGCGATGCCTCGATCTGCCATGAATCGACGCAAATCCGCCCTTGCGCATCGTTATAGCTCAACTCCGCAACGCGTTTTGGACGCGTCGGCTTGAGTTTTGCCGTGATTGTGCGTTCCGCCGGCGCGGCAGGCGCCGGCTGCGGCGGCGCGCTTTGCGCGGGCATGCCAAAAATAACGCTCAGCAAAACACCGCTTATGCAACTTATCGTGCGTTTCTTTGCCAATTGACGGCCTCTCTGCTTAATTTCCGCCCAAATCCCCCCAAAGACTTGCCCTTTATCATGCAACGGAAGCAATTCATCAATAAAAACGAAGTTTTTGCCGCGCAGCGTGACGATTGAACCGAAAAAAAATCGTTCTGCCATGCATAATTCGGCAATGCGCGGCCGCGCATGCAATAAAAAAGGCAGATTGCTCTGCCTTTTATCCGTTCGCTGCGCCGCTGCGCGGGGCGCGGCAAGCTATTTCTTAGCGGCGCACCAAATCGCCGATATGACTTGAATCGCAATCGGAATAAGCGCCAGCGAAACGATATGATGCAAATTGCCGTGCGTCAGAACGACGCCCAAAATAAGCGCAAGCGAAGCAACGATCAATAGCGCCGCAAGCGCCATGCCCTTAACCTTCTTGAACAACGCCAAGAAAACGCCGTTGCACAAAAGGCTGAACGCGACGGTTCCGAACATCAGATAAGCGTGAAAACCGTTTTTCCAGATTTCGTCTTTGCATGCCGTGATTGCCCAAAGCAAGAGAATCATGCACGACGCATAAGCCGCAGCTTTCAAGACGAAATCGCCCATTGTGCTCATGGCTTCGGCTTCTTCATCGCCGGCATCGGCCGTTTGGGACGCGGCAGTCTCGACCGCCGCCGCCGCAAGGCCTTGTGCCGCCGCTTCGGATTTGATGCCCGGCGCATCCGGCGTTTCGGATTGAACAGCCGCAGGCTTTGCATCGGCTGCGGAACAGCGAACCGACTCGGAGCGCTCGGGCTGCGCGGCGGTTTCGGCTGTCGGAGCGGCTGCGGCTGCCGGCGCGCTTATTGACTCGGACGCAGGCTCTTTTGCGGGCGCAAAATCGAAGTCCCATCCGTCTTCTTCGTCGTCGACGCCCGACGTTCCGGCGGCAAAATCATCGCCGAACAGCTGCGACGTCAAATCGACAAACTCTTCATCGACCAGCGACGACGGTTTCGGCGCGACGCCCGGCAAACCGGCAAACGGATCGTCATCGTCGGAGGAATTCCCCGCCCCGAACCCGAGCATCGAATCCATCACGGCATCGGATCGCGAGACCGATGCGCCGGCCGAGGGCGCAGAAGCAAACGTCTGCGAGCTGCTGCGCGGTTCGAAGGCATCGATTTCGGGCGCATTGCCGCCCGAAACGTTATGCGCCGGCCTCTGCTGCGAAAACAAATCTTCGTCGCTTACCGTCGCAACCTCGCGCGTCGGACGCATCGAAACCGCCCTGAGCGGACGCTCGGGCGTGCGCGCCGATGCCGCCATCTGGCTTTGCATGAATCCCGATATTCCGGGCATGCCCGATATCGTGCGCTGTCCCGAAAATGCCCCCATCGTATCGTTGTTGCTGTCGTACTGACGGCGTGAATTGCTCATCACCGGTCCAAGCCCCAACATCGTCTGATGCGGCGCTTCGTCGAATGCGCGGCTCATTTGACGGCGCGAATCGCCGTCGACGCTGCGCGAAAGCATCGGCGACCCGGGCAACCCCAACGATGTCGACGATGCGCGTTCCTCGTCAAAGTCGCGCCCGCCGCCGAACCCCATGTGCGTCGAAGCATTTTCGTTTTCATGTGCCGTATCGCCGACCAGCGCGCGGCAATGCACGCAGCGGCGCGCGCCGACGGGAAGCGGATTTTTGCAGTTTGGACATTTCCTCATTATAACCTCTTGCGGCGATAAAACTGCCGTCTCTTAACACCGGATATCTTGAATTTCAACGCATCTATGCGCTTTTATTGCCTGTCTTCTCCGTTACCCCTATCGAAATCTCGCCCGTTTCCGAACAAAAAAGCGACTTATCCGCGACGCGGCTCCGATCGAAATCCAAAAAATTGTCGACCGGCCGAATCTTATCGGGTTTTATGCCGCGATCGACAAGACGCGCATAATTGCCGACCTCATTAAACATCCCCATCAAAAGGCGGATTTCGTCGTCGTGAAGCTCGGCGCGCTGAAACACGTTCTGAAGCCGATGCATTGCCGTGCTTTTCGTCGCCGCTTTGTAAAAACCGACTTCGATGAGCGTTTCGTGAATGCATTTGAGAAGACGCGTTTGCTCGTCTTGCGTCGCGCGACGCGTCCCGGGCGCATGATTGTCGGCCGCAGGGCGCGGCGGCGCCGCCGCCGCCGCATGCTCTGCTCCGCCGCCGATTGCCTGACGCCGTATCGAATAACATGCAAGCAAAACGGCTTGCGCGAGATTCAGACTCGAATAGCCGCTCGTCGCAATATGAACGCGGTACTGACACCGCATCAGTTCGTCGTTTGTCAATCCGGATTGCTCGCGGCCGAAGACGATAGCGGCGATTTCCCCTCGGGAAATATCCCCCAAGCACTGCCCGACGGCCTCTTCCATTTCCAGCGATGCCCACGCCCGCGTGCGGCGACGCGCGCTGAATCCGTACGAAACGTGTACATCGCGCAACGCATCGTCGAGACTCGAAAAAATCTCCGTCTCCGACAAAATATCTTCGGTCCGATGCCCCGAAACCTGCGTCTTGTCCAAATCCATCGGCGCCGGATTGACCAGACGAAGCCGGTTCAATCCCATATTTTTCATCGCCCGCATCACGGCGCCGACATTGATGGGATTCTGCGGTTCGACGAGCACGACCCGAAATCCGTCTGATAGTTCCACTCCGATACCCTCTAAACCGAGTTTTTGGATCCAAAAACCAAACCGAAGCAAACGGCGGTCTGCTTCGGCAGCAGCCGGCTCCCATTGCCGATCTGCGGAAAACGATCCGTCAAAAATCGAGAAAATTCCGCTTCGATGCATTGCGGCGCAAATACGCCGGTTTGTTGTCGATTTCGTCTTCGTCGGGAAGCAGATTGTCGACGATGCTGTCGGAGTTCGGAATGCGTTCGCGAACGCCCGAGTCGGACGATTTCGGAATGCCTGACGCTGCGGCCGGATGACTCGCCCCCGGCGCGCCGACCGCGCCCATGGGCGCATAGATATCGGGCATCGGCGCAGGATCGGGCGACGGCGCCGGCGCGTACGACGCAGGCTGACGTCCGCCGTTATTGTTGTAGAGACTGTCGGACTGCGCATCATACTCTTGCATGCGCCGCGCCAAGTCGGCCGGCGGATAACTCCCGCTGCTCAGCGTTTCCTGATAAACGGGCACGCCCGCATAAGATCCCGACCCGACCGAATGAACCGGCCCGGGCTGCGCAAAGTAATTTCCGCTCTGAGGCGCGGCATTGAACAATCCCGAAGACGATGCGCCCGATGCCGCTGCCTCGTCCTTGCCGTCGTCGCGGTTTTTGAACTCCGTCGCGATAATCGTCACCTTGACGGCTTCCGACTCGTCGTCGAACACGACGCCGAATATGGTGTTGGCATTTTCGTCGGCGGCTTCGTCGATGAGATCCATCGCCTCATACACTTCGTCGAGCGTCAAGTTGGACGGACCGGTGACGTTGACCAAAATGCTTGCCGCGCCGTCGATCGTGACGTTGTCCAAAAGCGGCGAATTGATCGCCTCTTCGGCCGCCTTGACCGCGCGCTTTTCGCCCTCTCCGATCCCCGTTCCCATGAGCGCAAAACCCTTGTTCGTCATAACGCTCACGACGTCGGCAAAGTCGAGATTGATGTAGCCCTGCTTTGTCACAAGCATGCTTATCGAACGGACTGCATTGACGAGCACGCTGTTGGACAGCCTGAACGCTTCGACCATCGTCATTTGCTCGCCGGCAATCGATCGAAGCCGTTCGTTGGGGATCGTTATGAGCGTGTCGACGCATTTGCGAAGCCGTTCGATGCCTTCGTCGGCTTGCTTGCGGCGGCGCCCGCCTTCGAATCGGAACGGCTTCGTGACGACGCCCACCGTAAGCGCGCCGAGCTGACGCGCAAGGCTTGCGATGACCGGCGCCGCGCCCGTGCCCGTTCCGCCGCCCATGCCGGCCGTCACGAACACCATGTCGGATTGCTTGAGATACTCCTGGATCTGCGTCGCCGATTCCTGAGCGGCTTCCTGACCGACCGTCGGATTTGCGCCCGCGCCCAACCCCTTGGTGCGTTCGACGCCCAACTGAATCTTTACGTCGGCATGGTTGCTGAGCAGAGCTTGAGCATCGGTGTTTGCCGAAATGAATTGAACGCCGTCGATTCCGGCATCGATCATCGTGTCGATGGCATTTCCGCCGCCGCCCCCGACGCCGATAACCTTGATGTTTGCCCCTCTCCTGGGCATATCTTCCACGAGCTCCATCTTACTGCCTCCGTATGATTCCATCATCCCCACGAGCACCTCCTTACGACGCCGGCGGCCTTCTGCGGCAAAACAAAACGTCCGCGCCCCCGATGCGCGTCTGCCCGGCGCAACGCCCGCCCGACACGCCCGCGCAAAAGCCCGACAGCCGCCGATCCGAAAGCCTGATCTTCCTTAATCTCGGGCATTGATCGCTCCTGCATGACCGACAACGCCCTGCGCTGACTAAACAACGGCACGATGACACCTATACATGCGTTTGCAAAGGATCCTGCAACTGTTGCCGCATTGTGCCATATAGGTTATTTCACGCCGGCTGTGCAAGCGATTTATGAACCGAATGCCGAGCCGAAGACTGTCCGGAGCCCAAAACAGCAGCATTTGCGAGATCTGCGCTTCGGACGTTTTTTCTGACCGATAAGCCGAAAAATGCGTTGCGCCGGGGAAATCGGCTATGGCTTGCGCCATACGCCTCATTTGTTCGGCTATGGCTTGCGCCATACGCCTCATTTGTTCGGCTATGGCTTGCGCCATACGCCTCATTTGTTCGGCTATGGCTTGCGCCATACGCCTCATTTGTTCGGCTATGGCTTGCGCCATACGCCTCATTTGTTCGGCTATGGCTTGCGCCATACGCCTCATTTGCGCGGCTATGGCCTGTGCCATACGCCGCGCAGCGCGCTTTGCGGCAAGCCGCATGCGCGCGCCGAAACCGCCCGCCGACGCGCGGGCGGTTTTGCGGCGCTCAAGCGCCGCATCATGCCATATTCCGCAAACGTGCGACAAATCGGCAGACATCGGCTTCATTCCATTTTCCTGCGACAGCCAAAGAGCATTGACGGGCATTTTGCGCATTTTTTGCCCGGCAAAAAATGCGCCCCCGCGAAGGCGTATTTTGCCGCCCCCGGCGGCAAAAAAGCCGAAGCCCAAAGCCCGTATTGCCAACGGCAATAGGGCGCCCAAAAGCCCGTATTGCCAACGGCAATAGGGCGCCCCAAAGCCCGCATTGCCGACGGCAACAGGGCGCGCGAAGGCGTATTTTGCCGCCCCCGGCGGCAAAAAAGCCGAAGCTTCAAAAGAAAAATCGAAACAAAATGCATCGCGTTCGGCGTTTCGGCATGCGCGCAACCGACGCCCGCCATGCGTCGGAGCTTGACGCGGCGCCGGAAGCCGGGGTATAACCCGGCGAGGCACAGAGCAAATTTCTTGGCTTTAATCGACAGGGTTGCGAAGATGAGATTGTTCGGAAAAGGTTTGGCGGCGGTTGGTTTGTTTGCGGCGCTTGCTGCGGGCGCGGCGTGCGAAACGCTCGGCCCCGAGACGAATTCGGGCGACGACAAAGATCGTTTGGGCGCCATAGAAATCAAAATCAACGATCTCGTTTTGGATTATGTCGACTGTTTGAACGGCGACAAAACCGACTGGAAATACTTTACCGTTCCCGGCGAAGGACGCATCGCGGTGACGTTTGCGTTCGACGAGCCGAGCGCAGGCGGAACGGTCGTCATCCGAAAAGCGACCGGCGAAGAAATGTACCGTCTGCCGTTTAAACCCGGGACGCGCAACATTCAGGAGTTCGATGCGATTCCCGGACACTACTACCTGGAAATCTTTTGCGAAGCGTTTAAGTCCGAGTACACGCTCGAAGTTTCAATCCCCTGACGATGCCTTTTTGCTCTGCGCGGATATCGGAAGTATGGCCCTTCGGGGCAACAGTTTGGGGCATTTCGCGCCCGACGGATTAACGGGGTAAATCATGGCGTCGAAATTGGCGTGTGCGGCAAAGACCGATGTCGGTCTCAAGAGAACGAATAACGAAGACAATTTTGCCGTCGTGCAAAGCGCGGGGTTGTATGTTTTGGCCGACGGCATGGGCGGGCATGCGTCGGGGCAGGTCGCTTCGACGATGTGCGTCAGCCATGTGGCACAATACATTTGCGAATTGTCGCGCCAGCCGGGGTTTAAGCTGTCGTTTCCGACAAAACCCGAGTGGAGCTTCGAAGCCAAACTTCTCGCAAATGCGATTATGTACGCCAACGAGCGCGTCTTTATCCAATCGTGCAAAGATCGATCGATGGAGGGAATGGGAACGACGGTGACGGCGATTTTCAACGCGCCGCGCGGTCTCGTTTTGGCGCACGTCGGAGACTCCCGCATTTACCGCGTCCGAAAAGGCGAGATTGCGCAAATGACGCGAGATCACTCGCTTTTGAACCATCTCATCGACAAGGGCGAGCTGCGTCCCGAAGATGCGGCGAATTTTGCGAACAAAAACGTCATTTTGCGCGCCATCGGGCTTAAAGACGAAGTCGAAGTCGATATCAAAGAAGTCCCGCGCGAAAAGGGCGATATTTATATGATGTGTTCGGACGGTCTGAGCGATCTCGTCGCAGACGCATTGATTTGCAAGACGATTTCCGAGGCCAAATCGCTCGACGACGCCTGCGCGTCGCTCATCGGCTTGGCGCTTAAAGCCGGCGGCAAAGACAACGTGACCGTCGTGTGCGTTTCGGTCGAAGAAGACGACGACGCGCAGCAACCGAAGCCGCAAACGATTGCGCCGCAGAGCGCCAATATGGCGGGGGGCATGCCGCCCGCGATGATGAACGGTCCGATGGGCGCGGCTCAGGCGACCGGCCGCCCCATGGCTGTCAATCCGAACCCCATGCCGGCGCAGGGCTTTGGGCAGCCGCCCATGGGCGTCATGGCGTCCCCGATGAACATGATGCCCGGCGCGCAGCCGCCGGGGTCGCGCCCAAGCATGGTTGCCATGCCGGGCGCGCGCAGAGCGGTGCCCGTGCCGGCGCATTTGCAGCAAACGGCGCCGGCGCCTGCGGCGCCGCAACGCATGCACTCCGTGCGCGAAATCGTCGAAACCAAACCGGCGCAGCGATCGATGCCAAAACCGATCGGAAGCGCAGGGCGGAGCAATTCGGGCGGAATGCCCGCCGTCATGCAGCCCGCGCGCGTCAAACCCGTCAGCGCCCCCGAAACGCCGCCGCCCGCCGATTCGGTCAAAGGAAATTCGCCGATTGCGCCCGAATTGCCCGGAAAATCGGGCGACGGCGGCGATCTCAAACAAAATGCATCGTCGGCGGCCGCGCCCAAAGAAATCGATGCTTCGGCAAAACAAGACAAACGCGAACTGCCCGAAACAAATCTGCTCTTTACCGCGCCGCCTCAATCGGCGCCGCAGGCGCCCGCAGCCGATGCCGGCGATTTGGGCGGATTTGCAAACGAAGAAGACAACGGGCTGTTTTCGTCCGACGCGTCGCGCTATGCCGACGGCGGCGACGGCGAAAACAGCGACGTCAAGACGGTGATCGAATGCCCGATCATTTCCGACGACCTGCTTCATGCGCCGCCCAAATCGCTAAACATCCCGAGCGCCGCATCTGCGTCCGCGCCGAAGCGTCAAATTCCGAAACCGGCGCAGCCGGCTGCCGGCTCAAGCGCATCTCAGACCGGATTGAAACCGACCGCAGGCATTTCTCCGTTCAAAGCAAAACTCGACAACGATCTGGCAACGATGCCGGCGCAAAACGGCGCATCTCAAAGCGCAATCTATGAGTGCGACGACGATGACGGCGATTCGATCGTCATTTCGCGTCCGATCTCGAACCGTTACATGCCGCCCAAAGGCGTCATCGAACCGCCGAAAGATTTCGGCGATGACGACAGCATCGAGATTTCGCCCGATCTTTACGACGATGACGAAGACAGCGTGACGAAAACGTTTAAACCGACATTCAAAAAATGGTGATCTTTGCTAAAAAATCGATTCGCGCCGTCTTGCCGATCGCCGCGCTGTGTCTTGTTCCGTTCGGGTGCGATGCGTCAAAAAAAGCGCCGCGCGGCGCGCAGCCCGATGCCTATCGTTCGATGACGGCCGAAGAAAAAGCCGATGTCGCCGTCGGAAGCGAGGCGTCGCTTTCCGACGGCGAGAAATCGCAGCAAAAGGCTGCGCGTCTGAAAATTTTGGAACAAACCCAAAAAGGCGATGACGCCGAAGAATCTGTCCGAAACGCCGTCGAAAACGCAAGATCGGCGTTGCAGCCCGAAAATTTCAAGATAATC
>CAVGZQ010000004.1:10532-24092 GCA_963633515.1 Bacteroidaceae bacterium | reverse complement strand
ATGAAAAAGGGCGCGAAATCAATGCGCGCATCGGCGGCGGCGCCGATGCGATCGATGCCTACGAACAAACCTTGATCAAAAGAGCCGAAAACATCGAAAAACTCACCGGCAAACTGTTGCTGTCGCATGAAACTCAAGGATTGGCAGGTTTTTATGAAGATAAATCGGGACGCGAGCTCGAAGTCTATAAACTTCCCGACGGCACGGCAAACGCCGTGTTGCGCATTGATCCTGACGCCGGCGGCATAATCCTGACGGCAACCGGAAAAGTCACGAAAACCGACGTTGCGCGCATCGATTCGGACAATTCGCGAATTTTGCGCGAAACCGCGCGAATGTGTTCCGAATTGCGTCCGGAGTTATGCTTTGACATTGAAACGGAAGGAACCGGCGGCGTTTCGATCCGTTTTGCGCCCGAAGTTTTGGCGCAATCGGGCGGCGACGCGTTTATTCGGACGATTCGGGCTGCATCCGAAGGAACTTACCGGCGCAGCGCGGCGCCGGGCGGTGACGGCAGCGGCGGCGAAACGAAGTAATCATCATGGATACGGAACAATTGCTTATCGAAAGCGTGCGGGGGTGGATGCAGCGATGCGTTGCGCCGGGCGCGGCCGGGCGCGATGCGCAATGCACCTTCGACAAAGCGCTTTATCGCAAACTCGATGTCGAATTGGGCGTCATGAATACGACGCTGCCCGAGGAATTGGGCGGCTCAGACCTCAGCATAACTGCCCCGATCGCCGTCATCCGGACGCTGAGCGAGTGCGATCCGGCGCTGGCATTGAGTTATTTGTCGCAAGAGTTGCTGTTTTCGCATCAGCTCTTCCATGCCTGGCGCGACTTCGGCGCCGCAATGCCGGCGCGGCATGCCGACATTCTGCGCGCAAAACCCATTTCGGGCATGGCAATGACCGAGCCAAACGCCGGCACCGACGTTCTGTCGATGAAAACGACGGCAACCCAAACCGAAGACGGGTTTCGGATCGACGGCATCAAGCAATGGATAACAAACGCGCCGGTTGCCGATTTCTTGCTCGTCTATGCGCGAACCGGAACCGAACGGCGCGATATCGGTTTGTTTCTCGTCGATATGCATCGTCCGGGAATATCCGTGTCGGCATGCGAGAGAAAACTCGGAATGCGTTCAAGCCCGACGGGAATTGTGACGTTTTCGCAGTGCCGAATTCCCAAAGACGCCCTCGTGGGCGGGCTTCGCGACGGGCTGCGCCCGATGCTGCGAAATCTCGCCGTCGAGCGCATCGGGCTTGCGGCGCAATCGTGCGGAATTGCCAAAGCATGCGTCGATTGCATGAGATCTTATGCGTCGCAACGTATGGCTTTCGGAAAAACGATCGACGAATTCGGACAAATCCAAAAAATGATAGCCGAAAGCTACGCAAAAATGCGCGCGATGCAATCGCTTTTGCGCGACAGCGCGCAACGCCTCATCGCGCATCGCTCCGATGCATCGATCGACGCCGATGCGACGAAGCTTTTTTGCGCGGCGGCAGGCGAAGAAATCGCCCGAAACGCCGTGCAGACGCTCGGCGCAAACGGCTACTGCGTTTCCTATCCCGCAGAACGCCTGCTGCGCGACGCCATCCTTCTGAGCATCGGCGGAGGAACAAACGAGGCGCTGCAAAAGAACATCGCGCGGCAGCTGCGCCGCGCGCATGCAAATTAAAACGCATCAAATGCGCATGCGGCTCAGACATGACAGAGACTTTTGCGTTATCTTATTTTCCGAGCAATGAAATGCCGTGTTTTATCGGCAGTTTAATTCAATCCGGCGTTTGCGGCAGATCATGAACCTGAACGATATTTCGGCACAAGACATACTCAATTTGCTCGTTCAAGACGTAACGCGCGAATTATCGCTTTGGATTCGGTCGCAAGCGGATCTCGGCGCACGTTCGGCGCCGCAAGACCTCTCGGCCGGCGCAGATCCGGCATTGCCGCCGCCCGCAGTGCCGTCAATCGGCAATCAAACGGCGACGGGCGGCAATAAAACCGAGCAAAGCGGCAGACAAACATCATCGGACGGCGCGCAAACGCCGCAAACAGCTTCCGTCGCGGCAAATAAACGGACGGCTTCGCCGGCGGCCAAAAGCATGCTTCAAACGTTTGCGGCAATCAAAACAGAGCGTTCCGCGCAAGGACTGAGCGAAAGCGACAGACGCCAAAAACTCAGCATATTCAACGCCAATCTCAAAACGTGCAATGCGTGCGGCATTCAAGATCGGCGGCCTTGCGTGCACGTGGGATCGGGCGATGTCTGCCCGCAGATTATGTTTGTCGGCCTGGGCGCAAGCGCCGCCGATATCTCGGCAGGTTCGTTTCTCAGCGCCGCCGATTACGCTTTATTCCGGCAATGGATGCATGCCTGCGCCCAACGCAACGCTGGCTTTTCGCCGCAAAATATATACGCGACGACGCTCATCAAATGTTTCTTCGAAGTCACGCAAAAGACGTGCGCCGACGCCGCGCGCCGGTGTTTTCCGCAGTTTCGCAAAGAAGTCGATATCGTGCGTCCGAAAGTCATCGTCGCCTTCGGCGAGACGCTCTATCGGCTGTTTTTCAACGCTTCGCTCAGCATCGCGCAGGTGCGCGGCCAAGTCAGGCAACTCGAAAACATCCCCTTCATTGCGACGCATCATCCCCGAGAAATTTTAAAGAAGCTTTCGGCAAAAAATGCGATACAAGCCAATGAAGCGAAGAATCTCGAAGAACGCGTCATGAACGATCTCGATCTTGCCATAACGCTTTCCAAAGGTTAATTCTCGGCTGCCGCCGAATACCCAAGCGCAAATGCCCAAAACCGCGCTTTGCGGCAATCCCCCTGCACAAGCTGCCGTTTGCGCCCCGAGCTGGGGAAGGAATACGATCCCATGCCTTATTTATCGATCGACAACTTCGTCATTGAGCAACAAGATCACGATCTCTACAAAAAAATCACGACATTGGGCTCATCGCCCGATTGCGACATTCAGTGCGCATCGTTCGGCGTAGAACCCCTGCACGCGATGATTGCGATCGAAAAAGACGGCTGCGAAATCGAACCCGCTTCGCGCAAAGCCGAAATCTGCATCGGCGGCAAACGCATCAAAAAGAAGACGCTCCTGACGCACGGCGACGATCTGAGCTTCGGACAAATTCATGCAAAATTCTCGCTCTTCGACAATGCCTGCCCCCCAAAACGATGCGATGACGAAGCCGGAGCCTACACTTCGCAAGCCTATGAAAAACTGCGGCATCTGGCCGAGGATTTGTCGCAAGACTACCGCGTCGACGATATTCTGACGCACGCCATCGACGACGTCATTTCGATCGTGCATGCCGACAAAGGCTTTTTGCTCATCATCCGCGACGGAAAAATCGTCAGCCATGTCTCGCGCAATTTCAACCGCCGATCCATCGGCGATGATTTGTTTTCCGATTCCATCGTCCGACATGTTCTCGATACCCGGGCGCCGCTCATCGTGAGAGACGCCTTGAACGATGAAAATTTCAACGCCTCGCAGAGCGTCGTCAATTTGCGCCTTTGCAGCGTCATGTGCACGCCGCTTCTCGATCGCGGCGCCGTCATCGGATTGATTTACGTCGGAAACGACAACGTCGTCAGCCAGTTTTCCGACCGCCATCTCGAAGCGATGCGCATCTTTGCGGCGCAGATATCGCTCATTTTGGCGAATGCAATTCTTGTCGATGACTTGAAAATTGAAAATAAATCGCTCAATGCCGAAATCGACGATTTAAAATTCGGAAACATCATCGGAACATGCCGTCCGATGCAGGAAGTTTTCAACACCGTCAAACGCGTTGCCGCAACCGATGTCACCGTCCTGATACAAGGCGAAACCGGCACGGGAAAAGAACTCATCGCCCAAGAAATACACCGCCGTTCCAATCGCGCAAAGCGCCCGTTTGTCGTTATCAATTGCGGCGCAATCCCAGAAAATTTGCTCGAAAGCGAGCTTTTCGGACACGTCAAAGGCGCATTTACGGGGGCGATTGCGACAAAACAGGGGAAATTTCAGCAGGCCGACGGCGGCACCCTGTTTCTCGACGAAATCGGCGAAATGCAGCTCGATCTGCAAGTCAAACTTTTGCGCGTCATTCAAGACAAAACCGTCGTCAAGGTCGGAAGCAACAGCCCCGAATCGGTCGATATCCGCATCGTCGCCGCCACCAACCGAAACCTCGAAGACGAAGTCTCGCAGGGGCGCTTCCGCGAAGACCTTTTCTACCGTCTCAACGTCATCACCCTCACGCTGCCGCCGCTGTGCGAACGCGGCGACGACGTCATTCTCATCGCCCGAAGCCTTATCCTGCGTTATGCAAAAGAATTTAACATGATCGCCAAGACCCTCTCCCAAGAAGCCGTCATGGCCATGCGAAAATACAAGTGGCCGGGGAACATCCGACAACTCGAAAATCGCATCAAAAAAGCGCTTATTTTGTCCGACAAACCCCAAATTCTCCCGTCCGATCTCGATCTCATGCCCGAAGTCCTCAAACCGATCATGACCTTGGCCGACGCAAAAGACGATTTCCAAAAACGTTACATCAACGAAGTTCTCGAACTCAACAACGGCAACCGATCAAAAACAGCTCAGGATTTGGGCGTCGACCCCCGCACGATTTTCCGCCACTTGGCAAAACAAAATGACGGCAAATAATTTTTGATTCCCCCTTTGCGACGGATGCTCATGTTTGTTCGACGGTTTTTCGCCCTATCCGGCTTCTTTTTTGCGCTGATGTGCCCGGCGTGTCTCTATATCGCCCCCATCGAAGAAGATCCCGAACAGGAAGACACGCTCCCCTACATCAACGCCCTCAACGGCGTCAGCCCGGGCATGGGATTGGTCAGCATCAATCTGTCCCTCGGCGGCAGCCAAGAATTCGTCGTTTCGGGCTACGGCGACGCGAATTTAAACCAAAACCTCTACCATCGCATCGTCATCGACTACCGCCCTGCCGGCGTCGCCGCCAACCCCGTCTATTCTATCGTTCCCAAGCTCATCGAGCCCAATGCCCGCGACCGAATCACATACAGTTTTCCCGCTTGCACGGCTGCCATCAGCTATCCGACCGCAATTGCCGACGGCAAAACCGTCAACCTTTATCTCGTCATTTCCGATGCGCCTTTTGCGCATTCTTCGCAGCTTTTTTCGGCCATGAATTTTTCACAGCCTTTTGAAACAGAATCCGGAAGAAGCTCCGTTTGGGTTCAATGGACACTTCAATTCCTCGGAACATGCCCGGAATGATCGAATTTTATTCAAACCGTCTCGCCGTCGCGGCGATGCGACATAGTCACAATCTTTCTGTATTTTTTCCCATCGTTTCGCCGCCGTATCCTGCGCAATGCGCGGATGCGGTTTTTCCGGGCATTTTTTTTGAGATTATTTGAGTGTTACCCTTTGAACGACATGTATTTTTTCGATACACTGACCGTCGCTTTGCCCCGCAAATCTTTTTGCAAAATAGGCACAAAGCTTTCATAATCGTTCGCAATTGCCGCAGATTTGCGGCGCGTTGCCAAAACGCAAACCGTTTTCTTTCTTCGCATGTGAGGCGCCCATGGTTAGGAAAAACAGAATCTTCGGCATCGCTTGCCGCATTGCGCCGTTTTTGGCCGCCCTCTGCCTCTTTTCCGGGCTTTCGTTTGCCCAAGACTCCGACTTGTCCCAAAGCGGTCTTTCTCCCGCGCAAATCGCCGATGCGCAAATTTCGATCATCGAAACATCGATAAGCGAAGGACAAGATTTGCTGACAAAAGCCCGCGAACAGTCCGACGTCTCGCAAATCGACTGCATCAATACGCAGCTCGTCATTGCGCGAGGCTTTTACAATGTCGCGCAAAATGCAAGCATCAATCTCAAAGAAGCCGTCTCGCGAAACGACGCCGAAGCCGAAGCGCATCACCAAAAACTTCTCGCCCTGGCATCCGAAAAAACGCGTTCCGCCGTCGATCGCATGAAACAATGCTCGACCGGCGTCTTAAGCGTCGCGGGCGAAACGAAATCGACAACCGTCCGCGCCTGCAAAATCGAACCTTGCCTGAGCGGCGAAACCGTCTATGCCCCCGAACAAATCGAAGCGCAAAGCGCAACGGGCGCAGACAAAATCGATGCGGCAAGCAGCGTCGATGCCTCCCCCTACATGTAGCTTTATGTTGAATTTTATCCGTCTTGTCTGATATTTGCCGGGCGCGGCGCTATTTGCAATACGCGCCGCCGGCATGGCTATTTCGCGTCCGCTCAATACGCCATGCCAATCGGGCTATTTCGCGTCGCTCAATACGCCCGATTATTGCTTTCTGTTAAGATTTCCCCAAATTCCCGTCTCTCGTCTCCAAATCATCGCAAACTTCGGGTTTAAAAGCGTTTTCAAGATTAACCGCAAACACATGCCTTCGGCAATTATCTTGACTCATCGATAAAGCGCATTGCTCATGATGAACCTCAAAAAATGTATACATATCGGGCTTTTGTCCCTGACGCTTGCATCGCCGTTCGCTTCGATCCGGCCGGCCGACGCAAAGCCTAAGCCCCCCGAAGCAAAAGGACTCGAAGCCGGCGGCGTTGTCATGCATCCCGGCGCGGAATTTGCCCTGGCGTACGAAAGTATCAGCAACCAATCCAAACGAGACGGACGCGCCGATATCGCCGTCAAGTTCTCTTCCAGGCTCGCCGACGAAACGACGCGCGTCTGGAACTCAAACGTCTCCCTTGCGTGGCAGCAGTATTGGGGATTGGGCGAAAATAAGCCCAACGGCGGCATCAACGCCGTCATCGCCACAAACGCCGACCTCTTTAAACTCGGACTCTTCCGGCTTGCCCCGTCCTTTTCGTATTCGTATTTGGAACAGCCCGAAGACGAAAACTTGCGCCAAGACCTCAAAAATCATTCCGTCCGCGCCGGCGTGGGGCTGACCATTCAGCCCGGACAGGGCGAAATCTTCTCCGAAAGACTCTCCTACGCAATGAGCGGGCACATCTATCCCGATCACAGCGATATTTCCAACTTCGTCCATAAAATCGAATCGGTCACCCGATGGAACTTTCTGCCCAATTCGAGCATGGCGCTCACCGTCAACGTGTCGGTTTCCCACTTCCTCGAAAAAACGCGAAAATCTTCGTCCGGCGCAAACCTCGTCAACGAAAACGAAAATGCCAAAGGATATCCCGTCCGCGCAAAATACAGCCTGCAAGGGTTGCTCCTCCCTCGCATGACTTATATCTTGGCTCTGGGCTATGCCTACGCCTATTACACGACCGGATCCGAGCATATGTTCATCATGAACGCAAAACTGGGCTACAGTTTCCGCGACAATATCGAACTCGCGCTCGAATACCGCAAAGATTTCGAAACCGCCGTCTACGGCGACTACTACAAGCTCAACCGCGTCGCGCTCACTTTCGACGCTCTCTGGTTTGAGCGCTTGCGCACAAAAGCCGAAGCCGGGTTCGGCGCCTTCGGGTTTGTCGACGACAGCACGATGATCCGAATCGACTACCTCACGACATTGCGCGCTTCGGCCGATTATTATTTTCTCCCCGGTCTCCGCCTGGGCATCTCATACCAATTCAGCTACAACGCAAGCGATGTCGGCAATGCGCAATATTCAAAACATGCGGCTTTGCTCAATCTTGCCTACGAGTATTAATGTTCAGCCCGATCTCGCCAAAATCGCGCATGTTGTGCCGAAATGTGTTGCCGCTGTTGTTGGGCATCGCGCTTGAAGCGCAGCTTCCGGGCTGCGCGGCGTCGGTGTCGGCAAATTGGCAAGAACAGCTCGGCGCCGGCTGCCCGACAAGCGCGGAACTCGGCAAATTCATGCCCTGGGACAAGCTTGAATTGCGCGTTTTCGGGCAAGAAGAACTGTCGGGAACTTACGAGGTTTCGGCGCGCGGAACGATTGCCGTCCCGACGCTGGGCGAAATCGGCGTCGCAGGCATGCGCTGCGACGAACTCGAAACCGCCCTGACCGCAATGCTCAAAAATGCCTATTTGCGCGACCCTTCCGTCGTTTGCATCAATAAAGAAATCTCAAAAACAGCGGTTACCGTCGACGGACAAGTCCAAAAGCCGGGCATCGTCGAATTCAGACCGGGGCTCATGCTCACCGATGTCATCGCCCAGTCGGGAGGACCGACAAACCGCGCTTCGATCGGCGCCGTCGTCATCGTCCGAAAAAAAGACAGCCAAACGCAATCCGTCAACGTGCCCTATCAAGACATTCTCATGGGCAAAGCGCAAAATGTTTGCCTTCATCCCGCCGATCTCGTCTATGTCCCGCAGTCGGTCTTTTAATGCCGATCGTCGGATTTTTGAGCGCCCGTTTAAGGCGCCGTATTTTCGGATCGCCGCATAATCCCTGCGCCGCCGCGTTCCAATCGGTTAATCATCATGCCCGTCCAAAGCGATAACATCGATTCCGCCAAATCTGCCCAGCCCATTTTTCCCATCCGCGAGTATCTCGGCGATATTTGGAGGCAAAAACTCGGTTTTATTTTGGCTTTTATCATCGTCGCATGCATCGGCGCCGCTTATACGATGAATCAGCCCAAGATTTACGAAGCCGTCGCCGTCGTCATCATCAATCCCGAACCCCCGACGATTAACCCGGTCGATTCGGCCGCTGCCGATCAATGGTATATGCGCGACACATACTACGATACGCAGCTCAAAGTCATGCAGTCGAGACTCGTCGCGCAACGCGTCATTCAAGACCTCAATCTCGCAAAAAATCCCGATTTTCTCGAGCTCGACGGCATTGAAAACCCCGATTTGCTCGAAAAACGCATCGAAAGCGCAAATCCCGTCTCTTTTCTGCTCTCAAAACTTAAAGTCGAATCCGTCGCAGGCACGCGACTCGTCAATATTCGCGTCAAACACAAAAATCCCGAATACGCCGCAATGCTCGCAAACGGCATTGCCGATGCCTATTCGGCGCAAAATAACGAACATCGTTCCGCTTCGCTGACAAACACTTTCGAATTCATCGATAAACAATACAAAGAAAATATCGAAAAACTCGAAAACTCCCGAACCGCCCTCAACGATTTCAAACAAAACAACAAAATTCTCTACACAAACCCGATCGAACAGCAGAAAATTACAAATCAACGCCTCGATTATCTCAACAACAAGCGCGTCGAAATCGAAACCGAAACGATAAAAACGGGAAAACTTCTCGACGAAATCAAAGCTTTGCCGCTCACGCCCGATTATGTCGGCGCGTTCGCGCTCTTGGGCGATGCGCCGTCTCTCAATGCCGAAATGAACGAGTGCAAAAAACTCGATCAAAAAATGCGCGAACTCTTGGTCACCTACCTCGAGCAATCCCCGCACGTCAAAGCCGTTCAAAACCAAATCGGCCAATGCCGCGAAAGCGTCTTGAACGGCATGAAAAATGTCATCGCCGGGCTTTCGGCCAAACACCGGGCGCTGCTCAAACTCAGCAGCGAAATCCAAAACGAAATCCTTGCGCTCCGAAAAGAAGCCCTGACCGTCGATCAGCTCAAACTCCTCTACGAGCAATTCGAAAGCCAAAAAGAAAACGCCGAAACGCAATACGAACACTCGCAGGCAAAACTCAGCGAAGTCAGTCTCAACCGACTCCTCGAAATCAATAATATTCGGATACTCGACAAAGCAATCGCATCGGCTGCGCCCGTCAGCCCTAATATCGCATTGAATGCGATTATGACGTTCTTTGCCGCCATCATCGCCGGGTTCGTTGCCGTGCTTTTGCTCGAGCTCCTCGACATCTCCGTCCGGTCGCAATCCGATGTCGAAGACAAAGCGCTCATGCCTTTTTTGGGCGCGGTTCCGAAATTCCCGAAAATGCGCAAATACTCCGGACGAAAAGCTTATCGTTTCATTCTCGAAAACCGCCAATCGCCGATTTCGGAATGCATGCGGACATTGGTCACGACGCTCACGTTCCTGCTCAAGTCCGACAATTCCAACATTTTGCTCATCACATCGGCGCAGCCCCTCGAAGGCAAAACGATTACGTCGATCAATCTCGCCGTCACAATGGCCCTCTCGGGCAAGCGCGTCGTTTTGATCGAAGCCGATATGCGCCGCCCGACAATCTACAAAGCGCTTAACGTCAAATCATCGGCAGGGCTCAGCGCCGTCATCCGAGACGAAGCAAAACTCAAAGACGTACTCAAAGACACCGAAGTCGCGGGGCTTAAACTCATCCCTTGCGGCGATATTCCCAAAAATCCCGCCGAACTCTTTCAAACCGAAGCTTTTGCAAAACTTCTCGAAAGGCTCAAAAACGAATTCGATGCCGTTATCATCGACTCCCCGCCGGTTACCGCCGTCACCGACGCCCTCATCATTGCCCAGCACGTCAACGGCGTCATCGTCATCGCGCGTTCCGACAAAACGCCCATGCCCGCGCTTATCCGATCGCGCGAGCTCTTGGAAGGCGTCAGCGCCCCCGTCATGGGCGTCGTGCTCAACGATATGAGCACCGGACGATCGGGATACGGCGGATACTACTACTACCGAAAAGCCTACCATGAAGCAGATTAAATCCCGGGGCAATAACCTCAATCATTGCCTTATGTTTTGCGGCGTGATATAAGCGGCGGGTTTTAGCGCATTCAAAAAATCTGTATTCGGTGTATGCGTAATTCATCAGGAGATTGTTATGAATAAACGATTTGTTCGCTATGTGCTCTCTGCCATGGCTGCGGCGATGCTCATGTCCGCTGCAACGGCTGCCGTCGCGCAGAATGTCGCCTTTGAAGAAAAACAGCAGGCCCAAATCAAGTCGGCTTCCGAACCCAAAAAAGCCGAACGCAAAACCCTCGATCAAGAAGAAGGAAGCGGACCGAAAGTTGAATTTCAAACCGACGAAATGGCAGCAGCTTCTGCTGCATCGGAAAAAATCGAACTCCAGCAGTCGGCCATAAAAAAACTTCAGATGCGCATCAAAAATACCGATGAAGACGACCCCGACAAACCCCAGCTCATGGAACGCATGGGCGATATGCTGTGGCAAAAAGCCCGTTACTACGAGCTCGAAGCATACGACTATCTGAGCAAGGCAAACGAAGCAGGCGCGGCCGGCGATAATGCAACGCAAGAAAAATACATGGCCAAAAAAGCCGAAGACGAAAAAACCGGCCGCGAAGCCCGCGAAGAAATGCTCAAGCTCTATCGCGAAATCCTCAAATACCACCCCGATTACGAACAAATCGACAAGATCCGCTACTACATGGCATTCAACATGGCCGAAATGGGCTATGCCGGCGAAGCCTACGAACAGTACAGCGGCATCGTCCGCGAGCACTCCAACTCGCGCTACTTGCCCGAAGCCTTCTTGGGCATGGCCGAATACTCGTTCACCATCGAAGAAGATATGCCCACGGCTTTGCAGCAATATCAAAAAGTCGTCAGCGTCGATCCGTCGAGCTCGGCAGCCGCCTACGCCATGTACAAAATGGGCTGGTGCTACTTCAACCTGGGCGAGCCCAAGAAAGCGTTGGCGCAGTTCGAAAAAGTCATCCGAGAATCCGACAAAGGCACCGACAAACGCCGCGCCGACATGCGAAAAGAAGCCCTCAAAGACCTCGTCAAAGCATACAGCATGTGGGACGAGGCAAAGCCGGGCAATGCCCGCAAATATTTCAAAGGATTTGCGGCAAACGATGCCGAAGTCGACTCCATGATGGAACGGCTCGCCAGGCTCTATCAGGAAAACGGCAAAATCGACGAATCCAACTTCGTCTATAACCAACTCATCGCCGCAAACATCGGGAAATTCAAAATCGTCGGTTATCAGCACGAAATCATGCTCAACACCGAAACCCAAGGAAATCCGACGGCTTTGGCCGAAGATATCCAGCGCACCGTCGCGATCTTCGTAAAAGCCCGCGACGAAAAATACGAAGGCGCCACCCCCGAAGCCGTCAAAGAAGAAAGCGACAAACTCGAAGCCTACGTCTCCGACACCGGCAAATGGTATCACATGACGTACCAAAACACGAAAAACCCGCTCTATTATTCGTTGGCTTTCGAAATCTACAAAACGTATCTCAACAACTTCCCGACGGCGACCGACAACTACGACGTCATGTACTACTATGCCGATATGGCATATTTCCGAAAAAACTACGCCGAAGCCGCCAAAGGCTACGAACGCGTTCTCGACATCAACGAAAACGGCGAATACAGCAAAGACGCCGCGCATGGCGCCGTCTTGGCGTACGACCAATTGATGGGCGAAAACAACACCGACAAAGAAGCATGCCCCGATATCCCCGTCACGCCCGAAGCTGCGCCCGGCGAAGAACAAACCTATCCCGAATACCCCATCGCCGAATGCCGCCTCAAATTCATCGAAGCAAGCAAGCGGTATGCAAAAATCGACAAATCCGCCGAATTTGCAAACAACTCCAAATACAAAGCCGCGCAAATTTACTTCAACTACAATCACTTCGAAGAATCGCGCCCGCTTTTCTTGGAAATTACCCAAAGCGTCCCCGGTTCCGACGTCGCCGTCTACGCAGCAAACTACTTGCTCGAGACATACCGCCTCACCAAGCAATACCAAAAAATGCACGAAGCCATCTCGGCGCTCAAATCAAACAGCGACTTCATGGCCAACAACACGACCTACATGCCCGAATTCAAAGAGGTTCTCAGCGCCTACGAACGCGCCCTCGACTACAAATTCTGCGAAGAGCATGAAAACAACAAACAATGGGAAGAAGCCGCGCGCTGCTACGAAAAATACGCCGACGCGCACAAAGGCAGCGACGACGCCGCAAAAGCGCGTTGGAATGCTTCCGTCGCGTGGGAAAAGAGCTCCGAAGTCGGCCGCGCCATCGAAGCCCGCGTCGCCCTTCTTACGTCGGGCGAAGAAGACGAACACATGAAAGCCTTGGCGCCGCGCGCCATCTATGCCATCGCCCTCAACTACCACAGCTTGGCGGTTTTCTCCGAAGCGGCGCGCTACTACGAAATCTTCGTCAATCAGTTCCCCGACGACCGCGAAGCATGCGTCGCCATCGGCGCCGCGCCGTCCAAAGATCCGTGCGCCAAAAATGCCCTCTCCAATGCCGCCGCATTCCGCGCCGGCTTGGGCGAGTACCAAAAAGCCGTCGACAACTACGATCTCTATGCCAAGATGTTCCCCAAAGACAAAGCGCAAATGGCGCAGCTCAAATTCGCGACCGGGCGCATCTACTACGATCAAAAGAAATACGATATGGCGCTCGACCGCTTCCGCGATTTCCTCAAAAACTACGCAAAACTCGGTTCGCCCGCGCTTCAGGTCGCTGCCAATACATATATCGGAAAATGCTATTGGGATAAGAAAAACCAAAAAGAAGCGCTCAAAGCATTCGAAGCCGCCGAAAACCTCTACGCAAGCAAATCGTTCCAGCAATGGCTCGCAAAAGCCGAACCCGCCGAAAGCGATCAGGCCAGAAACGCAGCGGCCGAAGCCCGTTTCATGCGCGGCGAAACGCTCTTCCGCGAAACGTTGGCCATCGGGCTCGCCGACCCAAGCGTTTCCGGACGAAA
>CAVGZQ010000004.1:9229-10522 GCA_963633515.1 Bacteroidaceae bacterium | reverse complement strand
CGATTATCTCCAAAAGCAACTCCTCAAAAAAGCGGAAAAACTCCAAGAGGCTGCCCCCGTCTACAAAGACGTCATCACGAAATTCAACGCGCCGAAATGGGGCTTGGCCGCCATGACCCGCGTCGGCATGATGTTCGACGACGTCGCCCAGCAAATCGAAAAAGCCCCGGTTCCCCCCGGGTTGCCCGAAGAAGTCGAATTGGCTTACGTCGAGCAATTGCTCGACTTCTCGGGAAAATTCGAAGAACAGGCCATTTCGTCCTACGTCGCTGCCGTGCAAAAAGCCGCCGAAACCGGTTGGTTCAGCCAATACACGACCGAAGCGCAAAAACGCCTCTTCGACTTGCGACCCATGGAATACCGTTCCGCATCCGAAGTCAAAGCGACGCCAAACAAAATGGTTTCGACCTACCACACCGGCGCGCTCTACTCTAACCTCGAAGAATTGCGCGGCAATGTCGTCAAAGAAAAACGCAAAGTCGTTTCCGACGAAGCCATCGGCACCGATGCAGGCAATGCCGAAAATGATGCGGCAGCCAATTAACGCACCCTTGCGCGGCGCCTCGGCGCCGCGCCGCTTGCCGCAATCCAGCCAATATTTAATCTGATTGAGGAGATATTTATATGTTTAATCGTTATATGCGTCGGCTTGCCCCTGTCGCTTTCGCGTCCTTAGCTCTCTGCGCCGCTGCGGCGTGCGGTTCCGGCAGCGCGTCGTCGGGCGCCTTGTCCGCCAAATCAGCAACCGCCGGCGCATCAAAAACCGTCGGCGCCGACGGAAAACGCGCCGTCGTCAAAGAAAGCGCCATCGCACTGTTCGAAGCAGCCGCAAAACAAGCCAAAACAAATCCCCAAGCGGCTATCGACGGCTTCAAAAAAGCCGCCAAAGAAGAGAATAACTTCGCCGAAGCCTGGTACAACATCGGACTCATCGAGCAAAAACGCGGCAACGCAAAAGAAGCGAAAGAAGCCTACAACAAGGCAATCGACATGCGCCCCGACATGGCAAATGCTTACACCAACCTCGCAAAAATGCTCATCGACGAAGGAAACTACGACGAAGCCGAAAAATACTTGCTCATCGTCGTCGACGAAAACAAAGGCATCGAACCCTACAACGTCGAAGCAAACCTCAACCTGGGCATGCTCTACCGTCACAAAGGCGAAGACATACTCGAAAAAGAACGCGGCGGAACCGAGCCTAAATTCTCGATGGAAGGATCCGAAACAAAAGGCGAAATCAAAAATAAAGACGCCTATGCGATGTTCGCAAAATCGGTCGCTTACGTCCGG
>CAVGZQ010000004.1:0-9219 GCA_963633515.1 Bacteroidaceae bacterium | reverse complement strand
GGCGCGCCTTGGCCGGCGACTCCAACAACATCTATTGCTACGAAAACTTAAGCGCCATCTACTACCTCATGAACAGCCTCGAAGTCGCGCGCCTCGTCTGCGAACAAGCCATCATCAAGTATTCCGAATACAACGATATGCTCAAAAAACAGCTCGATGCGGGCAAAATCACCCAAGAAGAATACGACGACAGCGCATACGTCCCCAAAGACCTCTCCGCCATCTACAACACCTCGGGCTTAATCTACCTGGCCGAAGGCGAAGTTTCGATGGGCAACGCCGAGTTCAAAAAAGCCGTCGAAGCCGACCCGACCAACATCCAAGCCATGCTCAACGTCGCAGGCATCGCCGTCAACGTCCAAGACTACAACCTCGCCTACAGCCTCTACAACAAAATCCTCGAGCTCGAGCCCGGCAACGTCGAAGCCTACCTCTCAAAAGGCGTCGCCGCGCGCGGACTCAACAACCTCGACGAAGCCGAAACAATCTATCGCGACATCATCAAAAACCGCCCCGACTATCCGCAGGCGCAATTCAACCTCATCGTCCTCTACCAAGAGTACTACCTCAAAATCGACGAAGCACGCCAAATGTGGGTCGATTTCACCAAAAACGAAACCGCGCAAAAACTCATCCCCGGCCGCGTCGCCGAAGCAAAAGACCGCATCAAACAAATCGACGACCTCAAAGAAGCGCAGCGAAAAGCCGAAGAGCAACAAGCCGAAATGATGCGCAAGATGGAAGAACTCGAACGCCTCGAAAAACAAATGGAAGCCCAACAGCAAGAAAACGCCCAATAAACGCCGAGTTTTCTGCGCTTCCGGCCGCCGGTTTCAAATCGGCGGCTTTTTTTGCGCTTTTGAAACGCCCTATTTCGGCTTTGCCTCAATACGGGCTTTGGCCGCCCTATTTCGGCTTTGCCTCAATACGGGCTTTGGGCGCCCTATTTCGGCTTTGCCTCAATACGGGCTTTGGCGCCGCCTGTTTCGGCGATGCCTCAATGCGGCGGCGGCTCCGGCGATTTGCGGCGTTGCCGCAAATGCGCCTTCGCAACATGCGGCGATGCGCCGAGCGCATCCGCCGCTTTTTTGTCCCTTGCCCGCCGCAGTCAAATGAAGTCATCCGAATCCCATAAGATCATAATAATCTATTTTTTGCCGCACAAAAATTCACTCTTTTTTTTTATCGTTTTAAGGGCGATTTGCGATCGCTCATATCTTTTGCCGCGCCGCTGCTATCAATCGGCAGCGGTAACGCCGAAAAATTCGCGCACTTCAGCGACTGTCTCAAAATATTATTGCGCGAAAATGATATTCAATCGATTGAGACATGCCTCAACGGACTGTCGCAAAAAAATTCTGATTCAATTCAAACTTGTCTTTTAAGAATTCGTTTACTGTTAAAGGAATTCGAACAATCGCAATACGCCATTGAGATTATCCTTTCGGCAATTCGCCATATGTCTCAAAATCCCGTCGATGCCGACGGTTTATAACGAATAGCCGATTATTCCGAAAAAATCGCAAACTCCGTCAACGCCGACGCAGGCATCCGATCCGAAACGGACGTCCGAAACATCCGAAACGATCAAGAACAAAAAAGCAAGAATGCCGACGTTTCGTCGACGGAACCCGACCTGCGCGAGTTTATCAATCAATGAACATAAGAGAGGAATTAAAAAAATACTCGCATGCACAGAGCCTGTGTCCTGCATTTGCAAAGGACATATACACTTCGTTTCAAGCCGGAGAGATTTAAACCGATATCTTATGTCTGTGCTATGCGAAGCGTTTCCGTCGGTTTTTGACAATCTTGCGAATAAACGTTCTTTTGTAATCAAAGGCACGCCAAGGGCAAAATTCTATGAGCCCATGGGAAATACCGGTTTCTTTGTTAATCTTAATTTTTCGGCAGACCAAACTGTCGCAAATATTATTGACGTTTTAGATGAATGCGGCATGGATTATGATAAAGTCGTTATTTCGTACCGTCACTAAAAATAATCCCGAAAAAGGAAGACGCCGCGGCGCTCGCCGATGTCATCCTGCGCATTATGAATGCGATAGCGCCGATATTCGCGGCAGCACCGCATAATATTCGACAATGCGCCATAACAATCGGCGGTTATGCCTAAAAATCTGAGATCGAACGAACAAAATTAAAGCCGCGCGTATGCGCGCAGGGGCAACAAGCCCCGCGCGCATAGCGCGGCAAGCCTGCCGTATCGGGCGCAAGCCCGATAGGCAGGCAGCGAAGGCGTATGCTCGGGGGGGGGGCGGCTCGGCCGCAGCCCTCCCGAGCATAGCCGAAGCCGCGCGGCGTATTGCCGAAGCGCAATAGCCGCGCATGCAGAACAAGCCGGCAAAGCAGCGCAATCAAATCGCGTCGAAGCGGTATTTATCATTTTCGACGAAAACAAAAGCGTTATCGTCGGTTTCGAGCACGCCGCGGGCGATGCGCACATGCGGCATGAGTTTATGATGATAGACGTAATCGATGTGACAGACGTTTGACGGCGACAAAAAGTCGGCGGGAGACGTTACGCCGCCCAAGTGTTCCGACCGGCCGAGGGCGATATGAACGGCAAGTTTTTCGTCGAGCAAGACGTGTCCGACGGCTTCGATGCCGAATTCGCCCAAGACGCCGAGCCCGAGTTCGGCGATATTGGCGCGCGCGGGATCGCCGGCTATCGATGCGCGCAGTCCGTCGACCCATGTGCCGCTGCCTTCGACGCAAACGATGCGATTTTCGGCAACTTCGCACAAAGCGAGTTCGCCGCCGCATTCAATGGGCATAATGCCCGACGTGCGCGACAAAACGCCGGCGCATTCGCCTTCGTAGGGCACGATGTAAGCTTCGCCCGAGGGAAGGTTTCCGGCCTGACCGTTTGTCAAAAAACGCCCCGACGACGCAAAACCCATGCGATGGCGCAAATCGAGACGAAGCGTATAGGCTGCGCCGAAGGCGTCGAACGTCAGCGTCGCCGCATGCGATGCGGTGAGAAGCCGGGCGAGTTTTGAGACGCGGGCATCGACGGCTTCGAGATCGACGCTCAGAGCGGGCAACATCGAGAGCGTGAATCCGGGCATGGTTGCCGCGCGGAATCCGTAGCGTGCCGCCGCGAGTTTGAGCGGAGCCGTTGCGGAATGCTGCGTCAGAGCTATCCAGAATTCAGCGCGGGCATAGACTTCGGCAACCGGCGATCCCTGACTCGGATAAGCTTCGAGATCGGCGGCCGTCGCAGGAATGGCATCGCCCAATGCAATGGGACTGACCGGGCGGATTAAATCGGCATTGCTGCGCCCGACCGAAGCATAAGCGTAGACGATGCATGCGTGACGGCCTTGTTTGGAGAGTTTTTGGGCGCACTCGGCGACGAGTTCGCGGCGCGCGCGCCAATCGGGCGTATCTTGTTCGGACGTATTCGGAACATCGGTCAAAAATCCGAACCGACGCCCCGATTCTCGCGCGTCGTAGCCGAAAACCTGCGAAAATAACTTATTTAAGTCAAAATCAATCATTATCGCTCTTTGTTTGCGCGTCTTCGGATGATGTTTGTTCTGCGTTTGTTTCTTCGGCGTCGCCGTCGGTTTCTTCGGCGTCGCCGTCGGTTTCTTCGGCGTCGCCGTCGGTTTCTTCGGTCATGGGGCAAATCGTCGTTTCGGCGACGGAAACCGAATTTTCTTCGGTTTGCTGCGAATTTTGCGCATCTTGCGCATTGCTATCCGATGTTGCATCGTTTTCGCGCACATCGTCCGATCGGTTATCGGCGGCATTTTGCGCATTTTTTCTGCGTTTGGCCAAACGCCGAATGCCGATTGCCGCAGCGGTCGAGAGCGCCAGCATGCCGACGCTTGCCAATGTTTTGTATAAAATCCTCATAATTCTTCTCCTCCTGTGCAACCGGCCGCCGTTCGATGCGCCGAGAGCCGTTCGACGCCGCCGGCGGCCAAACCGTCAATGCCCGCGCCGAAGCCGGACGAAGCTTATTTTAACGCATGCCGATCGCGCGCGCCGGCGCGCGCAATCTATTGCGATACGAGCCAATCGGTGCCGTCGGCGCGGTCGAGCAATTGAACGCCCATTTGGGCCAATTTATCGCGCAGTTCGTCGGAAAGCGCCCAATTTTTCTCGGCTCTTGCCGCTGCGCGGCGGGCAATCAGCGCCTCGATTTCGCCGACGTCGAGCCCAAGGCGCTTGACAGCCAAATCGCGCAGCGCCGCGAGCGCTTCGTCCGGGTCGCGCAAAAAGAGCCCGCAATAAGCTCCCATATTGCCCAGCGCCTTGCGATAAGAAATAAGCGCCGACGCCTGATCGGCCGTCTTCTTGCCGCGGGCATCGATGATTTCGTTGGCCGCCTTGGCGGTTTGAGCCATGACGGCAAGCGCCTTGGGCGTATTCAAATCGTCGGCCATCGCTTCGGCAAACGCATCTTCGTGCTCTTTGACCAAGGCTGCGTCTTCGGCGGCGGCAGGGAATTTCGATTTGAGCTGCGCAATCTGTTTGTCGGCCGACGAAAGCATCCGATAGAGCGATGTGATGCGCTGCGTCGCCTCGTTAATCGTCTCATGCGAGAAATTGATGTTGTTGCGGTAATGCGTCGTAAGGAAGAAATAGCGCAATGCCTCGGGGTGAACTTGCTTGACGATATCGCGCAATGTCCAGAAATTGTGCAGCGAATGGCTCATTTTTTCGCCGTTGATTTCGACCATCCCCACGTGCATCCAATAGCGGGCAAATTCGCCTTCCTGCGCGCCTTTTGCCTGCGCGATTTCATTCTCGTGATGCGGGAAAATCAAATCGCGTCCGCCGCCGTGAATGTCGAACGACGGGGAAAGGTACTTGGTGCTCATGCACGAGCATTCGATGTGCCAGCCCGGGCGGCCGCGCCCCCAGGGCGAATCCCACGCGGGTTTGCCGGGATCCGTTTCGCCCTTCCAAAGGGCAAAATCTTCGGCATTGTCTTTGGCTTCGTTCACCGCTTTGCGCACGCCGTTTATCATTTCGTCCAAATTGCGGTTCGAAAACTTGCCGTAATCTTTGAACGCCGACACGCGATAATAAACGTCGCCGCCTGCCCGATAAGCGTAGCCGTTGTCGAACAGCTTTTGGATAAAAGCGATGATATCGGGGATATGCTGCGTCACGCGCGGCTCGACATCGGCCTCTTCGACATCCAATGACGCCATATCTTTGTGCAATTCGGCAATCATGCGCGATGCCAGCTCTTCCGGCGTCGTATTCTCTTCGCGCGATCGCTTGATTATCTTATCGTCGATATCGGTGTGATTGCGGACGAATTTCACCGTATACCCGATTTGGCGCAAAAAACGGCGAAACACGTCAAAGACGACGAACGTTCGGGCATGCCCGATATGCGGCAAATCGTAGACGGTCAGACCGCACACGTAAATAGACACATGACCGTCGGCAAGCGGTTTGAAATCGGCTTTTTCGCGCCGCGACGTATCATAAAGACGAATAGGCATCATGATGCTCAAATCCTTTATCCTTAAAATGTCGGAAAACTGAAAACCCGCGCAAAACCGGCGAATCCGAAATACGCCCATTTTGCCCCCGCATACATAGCACAAAACATCAAACCGCGGATCGGGATCGAGCCATTATGTTTTATTTTGTCAAAATCGGGTTTAGCGTGTATAAGCGCGAAAATGCGTGCGAACGGAAGTTGAAATTTCAATCATTCCGGCAGCGCATTGCAATGAGGCGGTCACGTTCAGACTTGTCATCACGACGATCATGCGGGAACTTTAAATGCTGAGAATTTTAATCGAAGATTCCGAGGGCAAATCCAAAATAGCGCCGATTACCCCGGATGCCGACATAACCATAGGCCGAAAAGAAGGCAATTCCATTCGCTTGAAAGAGCGCAACGTTTCTCGCGAGCATGCGCGCATTTTTTCGGTCGAAGACGGTCTGTTTGTCGAACCGGTCAAAGCCCGTTACGGTCTGAAAGTCAATTCGGCGAAAATCGACGGGCCGACGCCGCTTGCGTTGGGCGACGAAATCCGCATCGGCGATTATCGGCTCTATGTTCAAGACGAAAGCCAGCCCGAAGTTCAGAAAGAAGATCCCGATGCCGTCGCCGAAATCGCCCCGGGCATGCGGCCGCGGCTCGTCGTCACATCGTCCAATTTCAACGGAACCGAATTCCCCATTGTCAAAACGCGCGTCGTCATCGGGCGAAACGAACAATGCGACATTCACATCGCCCACCAAAGCGTCAGCAATCAGCATGCCGAAATACGCCGCACGCCGCGCGGCGACTTCGAAATCCGCGATTTGAACAGCTCCAACGGCACGATCGTCAACGGCATTGCCATCACGGCGCCGACCTATTTGACGGGCGGCGAAATGATCGCCCTCGGTCATGTCATCATGCGCTTCTGCGCCCCCGGCGATTTCTGGGTGCTCAACTTCGAACGCGCCTACGACGACCGCCCGCGCATCTCCGTTCCCATGCTGCTCATCATGGCCGTCGTGCTCATCGTTTTGGCCGGCGGCGGCACGTTCGTCCTTACGAATGCCCTCAATTCCAATCAGACATCGGGCGCGGGCGAGCCCGAAAAACAAGCCGATTCGAGCAGCGAGGAATTCCTCGAAGCCGTCACGCGGTGCTCTGCGTCGATAAGCAACGGCAACTACGGCAAAGCGCAAGAAGAATGCGACAAAGCCGTCGCGCTCAATCCGAACTCCGATCTCATCAAATCGAATCTCGACAGCTTAAAACGAAACCGCGAAGCGCAGCGCGCCTACGACGAAACGGTCAGAGCGCTGCGAGACGGGCTGTGCGACGAAGCCGGCGACAGCCTGCGCCGAATCGAAGTTTCGACAAACGCCTACATCAAAGCAACGCAAGAAGATTTGTCGGCTCAGGTCGACGACTGCATGAAACGCGTCAATTTCGAAAACGCCATGACAGCAATCGGAAACGACGATTTCGATACGGCGCGAATGCTCCAAAACCGCATCAAAGAACTCGATCCGCGCGCCGAAGAAATCGACAAAATCGAAGCGGCAATCGCCGAAAAACGCCCCTCGCGAAGCTCGGGCAGTTCGCGCCGTTCGCACGGTTCCGGCGCCGCAAAAGCCGAGGCTGCGCCCGAAGCTGCCGCTCCCGCGCCCAAACCCAAAGAAAAAACAGCCGACATCTGCGTCCAGGCGACAAAAGCAAAAATGTCGAAAGATTATGCCAAAGCATGCAAACTCTTCAAAAAAGCTTTGGCTGCCGGCGATGCTCCCGCCGCTTGCGTCCGCGCCGGCGAAGATTTCATCAAAACAAACAAAAAATCATGTGAATAATTATATATTCAATGATATCTTTTGTTCATATCGCGATATATAAACATGCGTCCGAAACCGATTAAACGCTCTTTCGGGCGCGCCGTTATGCAATCGTGACAAAAGATGCATACTATCGGCGGCGGCAGCGGAGCTCAGACTCCGGTTTCGCCGCTTTTTTGTCGCTTTTCCCGGGCTTCATCGCGCAACCGGCGCATCGTTCCCAATCCCCCTCAGACTTCGCCATGCCGAAAGATAAAATTCGCCGCTTTTTTGCCGCTTTTCCCGGGCTTCATCGCGCAACCGGCGCATCGTTCCCAATCCCCCTCAGACTTCGCCATGCCGAAAGATAAAATTCGCCGCTTTTTTGCCGCTTTTCCCGGGCTTCATCGCGCAACCGGCGCATCGTTCCCAATCCCCCTCAGACTTCGCCATGCCGAAAGATAAAATTCTCGTCGTCGAAGACGACCCTGCCATCGCGCGCGGAATCCTTCACAACCTCGAATACGAAGGCTACGACGTCCGACACGCCGCCCACGGCAACGCCGCGCTCCCCATCGCCGACGAATTCGCCCCCGACCTCATCATCCTCGATCTCATGCTCCCCGGGCGATCGGGCTTCGACATCTTGCGCGATTTGCGGCAAGCCCAAAACAACGTCTACGTTATCATTCTCTCGGCGCGCGCCGACGAAGCCGACAAAGTCGAAGGTCTTAACTTGGGCGCCGACGGCTACATCGCCAAACCCTTCGCACTGCGCGAATTTCTCGCCCGCATCCAAGCCGCCATGCGACGCATCCGAAGCCAACGCCAAAACGACGCAAAAATCATCGTCTGCGGCGATCTCTGCATCAACCCCGACGATATGTCGGCAACCCGCGCCGGCGTCCCCGTCAAACTCACGCCGCGCGCCTGCGAGCTCCTCATCTTCTTCGCCAAACACCCAAACCGCGTCTACTCCCGCGACGCGCTCATCGACTCAATTTGGGGCGACAGCTACGACGGCACAAATCGCACCGTCGACAATTTTATTGTTCAAATCCGCGCACAAATCGAAGAAAATCCGGCAAAACCCAAAATTCTCGAAACTGTGCATGGTTTCGGCTACCGCTTCAACGGTCCGTCCGACGCGTAGTTTTTTTTTGCCCGCTGCCTTTTGCCCCGTCGGGGGCAATGCGGCTGCGACTCCGGCTATTGCGCCTGCGGCGCAATACGCCTTCGTTGCTTCGGCGATTGCGCCTGCGGCGCAATACGCCTTCGCGGCTCGGCTATTGCCCCTGCGGGGGCAATACGCCTCGCGGGCCTGCCGCAAGGCTGCAGGCCGGGCCGCGCTTAGGCGCGGCTTTTTATTTTGCATAACGCCATGAACGAACCCTTGTGCGGAAATATATTCAACAATTTAGCCGGCGTCGGTCACTGCGCCGAATTCTTCGAAACGATCTCGGCGACCGGCAATGTCCGCATCGAGCGCATCCTGAGCCGCGGTCAAACAACCCCCGACGGTCAATTTTACGATCAAGATTGGACCGAATACGTCTTCGTCTTGCAAGGTCATGCAAAACTCGAAATCGAAGGAACGGTTTGCGAATTGAACGCCGGCGATTGGCGCTGTCTTTTGCCCCGAGGCAAGCACCGCGTCACGCAAACGAGCGTCGATCCCCCCTGCCTGTGGCTCGCCATACACATCGGAGAACACGGCGGCGAAAAAAAAGAATAGCGTGCGCAATCGTTCATCGGGCAATGTAAAAAAAACGTCCGCCCACGCATTTTGTTGTTGTCGGCAGACGTTCTTGGCTTATTTTTTTCGGCTGCGCGGCAATGCCGCGCAATTCTCTTTTGCAACGCAAAAAAACGTCCGCCGGCGCATTTTGTTGTTGTCGGCAGACGTTCTTGGCTTATTTTTTTCGGCTGCGCGGC
>CAVGZQ010000003.1:35897-51036 GCA_963633515.1 Bacteroidaceae bacterium | reverse complement strand
GTGCCGTGTCGCCGCGATGTTTGACCGCTCGCGCGTAATTGATTTGATTCGGCGGATAATGGGGGGAGAGAATTATAACGTTCATCGAATCACACCTCTTTTGGGCTTAGCCCTGCATAAAACCCCGCAAATTCAAAAGCGTTTCGAAGCTTTTGATTGTCAAACCGCAACATCATACCATCACGCCGCGGCTGCATCAAATTAAAACCCACATAAACTCACCTTAAGCCGCATTTTGCATTCACAATCAAAAACGAAAAAAGCCCCGATTTCTCGGGGCTTTTCGATCCTAACAAAGTCTCTTGCGATCAATTAACCGGTAATTTTCTCCCAGAGAACATAGGAGATGGCAATCTTATCGGACGCTTCGCCCTTGGAATAAGAGAACGTGATCGTATTTTGGGAAGCATCGTACGACCAATCTTTTCCGCGCGTAAGTTCTTCGGCGACATCGTTGCCCTGTTTGACGATAGCGACGCGAATCGTCGATGCAACGGGATACCCCTGCAACCCGTGTTTCGACAGACGTCCGAGAACGTCTTGGAAAATCGAGTCGACGGTATCGCTGTAGTTCGTGCTGCAAATGCTGGCATAACCGCCGCCCTTTCCGTCGTTTTTGCCGTCGTCCGTCAATTTGCTCAAGTATTTTGCCATGAGAATGTAGCTCAAACCGTAGTTTGCGCCCGTTGTCGAAGACGATGTATTGCCAAGCTGATCGCAGAAACCGCCGTTTGCTTTGCCCGCATCGCCTACGAGCGCGAAGCCGGCGATGCCGGCCGAACCGGCATACTTATGATACTGCTTAATGTAGTACATCAGCATGTTGTAGAATTCGTGCGAGACCGTTCGGATTTCGTCGAGCGTCATATCTTCGGTCAGCGTATAGGTGCCGTTGTCTTTCTGTTTGTAAACGTCTTTGAGCGTCGGGTTGCAAACGTCGTCGGTGTCGGCCGTCAACGAAATGGCGCCCGTGCGCATCGAATAGACGAGCTGTTGCAAATCGGGATTGGCGAAATCGAACGATGTCTCGTCTTCGACATCGCCGCCGCTGAGTTTGTACCCCGTCAAACATCCGACAATGCTCAGATCGTTGACAATAAGCTTATCGCCGTCGACAGGTTCTTTGAATTGACGGGATTCCTCGTCGGAGACCCAAATGATGTATTTCAACGCATCGTCTCGCAGGGTGCTGGCGTTGAGCCGCGACAGGCAATTGGATTCCGGATTGTTCAAATCTTCTTCTGTCTTGCACGTATTGTTTGCCGACGTGGTTCGTTTAAAAATGCTGTTCGATTTTTGCCGTTTTGCTTTTCGGATTGCTTTTTCTTCGGCAGTGAGATCGTCGGAATCGAGGAAATTATCGTACGGTTCGGCAACATTGAGCGATAACCGTTCGAGAACCATTGCGCCGCTCTTCAAACCGTCTTCGCGCCCCAAACCGCACAAGTTCAAAGAATTTCTTGTGCCGCAAGAAGATTGTGACCCCGATGACTTAACTGTGCATGCAAAAGCGGACTGCGCGCATACCGGTATTTTCAAAACCGTGCTCGCTTCCTTCGCCGGCATCATGGCCAGCGTCATGCCGCCGACCGGCCAACGCAATCCGGTATAACCGAAATACGAATTCTGATTGACCAACTCATTGACAAGCTCATGGTTTTGGTCGTCGGAAAACGGATTAATCTTCCACGTCGCTTTGCCGGATTCCCCATCGGTTGCAATCGGATACTTTTGATCATAGACCCATTCGTCGAGGATATAAGAGTCGGTCGTCGCAACGCCGATGCGGTAATCGATCTTCGACCGAGTCAATTTATTCATGAACGCCGACGCCGTTTCGGCCAAGTTGTTCAATTCGTCTTCCATCGACCCCGAATTGTCGACGACCCAAATGAAGTCGACTTTCGAACTCGAGTCGCCGAAATCGGTCTTTTGGCATTTGATGCGCGATCTTGCGTTATAGCCCAAAACCGACGACGAAAGGCCGTTGGGCGCAACGTGCGTCCCCGACAGAACGTCGGTCATGCGGGCATTGATCGATTGGGTATTGACGTCGTCGGAGCAAGCGACGGCAACGCTGTAGACGACGACGGTGCTGTCTTCTTTGTAGGTCGAACGCGCCAAATAGAGCGTTGCGCTCGAATTGCCGTTATCGTCGGCTTGGCAAGCTTTTGCCGTGCCCAAAGGCTTTTTCGAAGCGGCATTGCCGACGAACAAATCGGCCAACGCATCGCGGACATCGTTAATCGTTTTGCCCGAAGGAATCGTAAGACGATAGATATAACGCGTAACGTCGTGATTGGGAATGGTTTGGAGATCGGCATTGTAGCCGGTATCGAACCACGACGAGAGCGGAATTTCGCTCGAGAAGTTCGACGCTTCGACGTAATCGGTGAAAGGCAGCGCGCCCTCTGCCGCGCTTTGCGCGACGTATCGGAAAAGACCTTTTGCCGTGAACGATTCGCTTCCGGAGCTTGCAAAGAAGAATGAAATGCCTTTATCGTCGTTAAAACGCGCAACGCTGTTTTTTCCGTCGGCATCGGCGAGGACGTCGCCCGTCATTTTGCTTCCGCCGATGCCGTTGGGCATGGCGACGTTAAAGTCGGCCAATTTTGTGACGTCGAGCGAATTCTGAGCGTCGCTTGCGCAGACGGCTCTGACGAGGGCGGCTTCTTCGGTCGACGGTTTGTCGGACTTGTCGGCGGGATTTGTTTCGCCCAATTCCGGCTCATAAATGCCGTTTTTGTTCAGATCTTCTTCGTTGTCGGGGATGGTGTCGCCGTCGGTATCGGCCAAGCACGGGTCGAGGATTTTCGACTGCAATTCGACGCTGTTGGGGATGCCGTCGTTATCGTAGTCATCGTTGATGCCCGTTGGCAGCGTCGCGGGGTCGCACGTTGTGCCCGATTGGCATTTCGACGATCCGGAGCATACCGCCCATTGACACGTATTGCCTTCGCCGCATGTATACTTGCAATCTCCGACGTCCTTGCACGACGTGTCGCTGTGGCATGTTTTCGTATCGTTGCATCGCGCCACATTGTCGCAGCCGCCGGCTTCTTCGCATGTCTTCGAGCATACGCCGTCGACGCAATAGCCGTCGACGCATTCGATGCCGTTGCAATCGACCATAGCGTCATTGTTATTGTTATTGCCGTTTCCGCCGTTTCCGCCGTTGTCGTCAGAACCGCATCCGACCAATCCGATGCCGGCAAGCGAGATCGCAGCAAGCGTGAACATCAACTTACGATTATTCATCCGTTACCTCCTGATATGTCTATTCTTTGAGACGCCGAAGATGCGGCGTTTCGCAATCAACAAACTTAAGCCGGTTGCGTTATATCCTTTTTGAATCTTATATTCAACACGCAATGGCTTGATTTTCTCAGATCCGGGGCAAGCAAATCACCGCAAAAAGCCGCGCGTATGGGCGCATGCCGCCCATAGCGCGGCCGGCGCGGCGTATGCTCGCAGCCCCGCGAGAACATAGCCGCGCAAGCCTGCCGTATTTGCTTCTGCCGCAGGCAAGAAGCAAACAGGCAGGCCGCGAAGGCGCATTGAGCGCAGCTCAACAGCCGAAGCCCGCGCGAAGACGCATTGAGCGCAGCTCAACAGCCGAAGCCCGCGCGAAGGCGCATTGAGCGCAGCGAAACAGCCGAAGCCCCTTGCCAAATATCGTCTCTGCGCCGCGCTCAGATCTCAAAACGCATAATTGCCGTTATTTCTCGGTTGCGGAATTGCCGCCGTCTTTGGCGGTTATTTCGAATTTGACGCCGAATCGGGATGCGCCCGCGCCGGAATCGTCAACGTCGCGCCCAAACGCTCCGGATGCCCGAATAAGGTTTCCGTCTTCCAAATCGATTTCGAAATTGGCGGGACCGTCGGCATCGCCGCCTGAAAAGCCCAAGCGGCCCGAAAGCTTGCAGCGCTTCGTCGGCGCATCCCACGACTCGACGCGCACGGTCGCAAAACGCCTGTAAGACGGATCCGAAACGGCATCGGCTTTATCGGCAAAAGTCCATGATAAGCCCGGGGCGATGCGATCGGGCAGGGGAATCCACGCGCTGTGCAAGACGTCGGAAACGATATACAAGACGCGGGCAACTTGCGGATTGATATTGGCGTCGGGCATGACATTAGTCAGCCCCGTTTGCGGCAAAAAGCGGGCATAGAGCGACACGCCGGCGAGCATGCGCCCCGAATCGGAAAGCTTGACATCGGCATCGCCGTCGAAAACGCGCGCCGTAACATCGCCCAGACGGATTGTGACGCCGTTATCGAGCGATCGCTTCGGCATCTGCATGACGACGTCGGCCGCGAGTTCAACGCGCGTCGGCGCCTTGCCGGGATAAACGGCCTCCTGACGGAGCGCGAGCCGATAGACGCGCGGCGATTCGGCGGGCGGTTTGTAGAGGGGAAACGCGTCGGCATCGTTCGGAATCGATTCGATTTTGACGTCGTCGGTCAGGATGCGATAGCGATCGGCATCGCGGCTGTTTCCGACATCGGAAAGCGGCGGAAATCCGAAAACGGCCGCAATCATTGCGGCGAAGAGCAACACGACGGCAATGAGAATAGCCGACACGCGGCGGCGGCTTTCGGGCGCCGCATCGAGCGCGCTCAGGCGGGCGTCTTCGCTGTCGGCGCCGCAATCGCATTCCGCATCATTTACGCCCCCTGCTTGCGCATTTTCTTCGCATGATTTGGCATTATTCGAATCTGATTCGTCGGCATTGCCGCTGCCGCCGTTTGGCACGATATCGGCGTCGGAAGAATTATTGTCGGCGTCATCGCAATGTCGGCCGGCAGACGACTCGGCGCAGGGCGCCGCGTTTTCGGCATCATTCGGCGCATCTGCGCAAGAAGGCGGCGACGGCGCATTATCCGGCGCCGCATCGGCATCGTTTACACAGTATTCGGACATAAAAGGCCATAAAACAAAGGCGCGCAGAAAAACTGCGCGCGTTCGGCGCAACGGCGCGCCCCAAAAGCGGGCGCGCCAAATGAATTATTTACGTTGACATTTAACACAAACGCGGTGTTATCTGACGGCATGCTATGTTTTTTTGCCCGATGCGTCGGGGGCGGCGATTTTTTCGACGGCGGGCGTCGCAACGGTCGAAAACCCGCGCGTTGCTTCGTGGTCGTCGGACGTGCGTTCGTAGACTTCGATCCGCGCTTTTGCCGTTGCGAGTTGCGTTTCGAAGGCAAAACGTTGCTCGACGTCTTCGTTTGACAAATTTTTGAGTTTGTCTTCGGCTTCGTCGATAAGGGCTTTGGCGGCGACGGGATCTATCTCCGCGTTTCCCTGCGCGGAATCGACGAGCAGCGTGACGATATTGAGCGAGACCTCGGCAATTCCCGCGCCGCAGGCAAAGACTTCCTTTTTTCCGCGGTTTGAAACGGTCACCTCGCCGGGCAAAACGGCACTGAACATCGCGACGTGTCCGGGATGTATCTCCATCATGCCGGCAGCGCCCGGCAAAGAAACGGAGTCGACGGCCTGCGAATATGCGACGCGTTCGGGCGTAATGATTCTGACTTCGATTTGATCCGCCATGAGTTACACACCTTTGCGGAGCTGTTCCGCCTTTTCGACGGCTTCTTCGATGGTGCCGACCATGCTGAAAGCGGCCTCGGGGAGATCGTCGTATTTGCCCGAAAGCAATTCTTTGAAACTGCGAATCGTATCTTTGAGCTCGACGTATTTTCCTTTCATGCCCGTGAACGCCTCGCTCATGAAGAAGGGCTGCGAGAGGAAATAACGAATTTTGCGCGCGCGGTTAACGGTGAGACGGTCTTCTTCGGAGAGCTCGTCCATGCCGAGGATGGCGATGATATCTTGCAATTCGGAATATCGCTGAAGCGTCGATTGGACGGCGCGCGCGATATTATAATGTTCTTCGCCGACGATATGGGGATCGAGCAGCGAGCTCGTCGAAGCGAGGGGATCGACGGCGGGATAGATGCCGGCGCTGGCGAGCTGACGCGACAAAACGGTCGTTGCATCGAGGTGCGCGAACGTCGTCGCGGGCGCGGGGTCGGTCAAGTCGTCGGCGGGCACGTAAATTGCCTGAACCGACGTAATCGACCCATTCTTTGTCGAAGTGATGCGCTCTTGGAGTTCGCCCATTTCGGTGGCAAGCGTGGGCTGATAGCCGACGGCGCTCGGTATTCGTCCCAAAAGGGCGGAAACTTCGGAACCGGCTTGCGTGAAACGGAAGATATTGTCGATGAAGAGCAAAACGTCTTGATGCAATTCTTCGCGGAAATACTCGGCGACGGTCAACCCCGAAAGCGCGACGCGCGCGCGTGCCCCGGGCGGCTCGTTCATTTGTCCGTACACGAGCGATACTTTTGATTTGGCGCGTTCTTCGCCCAATTTGATGACGCCCGATTCGACCATTTCCCAATACAAGTCGTTGCCTTCGCGCGTGCGTTCGCCGACGCCGGCAAATACCGAATAGCCGCCGTGTTTGAGCGCGACGTTGTTGATAAGCTCCATGAGGAAAACGGTTTTTCCGACGCCGGCGCCGCCGAACAGCCCGATTTTGCCGCCTTTCTGATACGGCGCGAGCAAATCGACGACTTTAATCCCGGTTTCGAAGTTTTGAACCGAAACCGCCTGTTCTTCGAACGAAGGAACCGGACGGTGAATTTCCCATCGTTCTTTCGTTTCGATGCCGCCCTGTTCGTCGACGGCTTCGCCGATGACGTTCATAATGCGCCCGAGAACTTCTTTGCCGACGGGAACCGAAATGCCCCGGCCGGTATTTTCGACCGGCATCCCGCGCACGAGACCGTCGGTCGAATCCATTGCGATGGTGCGCACGACGTGTTCGCCGATATGTTGCGCCACCTCAAGGACCAAATTTCCGGTCTTGTCGCTTATCGAAGGATTCGACACGCGAAGCGCCGTATAAATTTCGGGCAAATCGCCCTCAAACGCAACGTCGACGACAGGACCGATGACCTGAAGGACTTTACCGTGACTTATATTTGTCTCTGGGCTCATTTGAACTCCCCGCTCGCATTATTGAGAAAGTAATGAATTGAATATAGATTTAAAGCGCTTCCGCGCCGCTGACGACTTCGATGAGCTCGGTCGTGATGGCCGATTGCCGCGCGCGGTTAAATTGCAATGTCAGACGGTTGATCATTTCGACGGCATTTTTCGATGCATTGTCCATCGCCGTCATGCGCGCGCCGTTTTCGCTGGCGCATCCTTCCAAGAGACTGCGCTGAATGTGAACCGACACCGCGCGCGGCAGCAAAACATTGAGAAGCTCGTGCTGCGACGGCTCGTAAATGAACGGCGTTTGTTCGATGGCTTCTTTTTCTTCGGAATCGAAACACGCCTTGCCGTCGGCATCGCGATTGGTCAAAATCGACTGCATCGGCAAAACGGCATCCAAAACGACGCTTTGCTGAATGGCGCTTTTAAACACCGTATACAAAACGAAGACCTCGTCTGCGCTGCCGTTTGAAAACATTTCGCAAAGCTGTTTCGACAAATCGAGCGCGACGTCGGATGCCGATCGTTCCCATGCGCCTTCGATGAGCGTGCGTTCGATGCCGTCGACGCGGCGCATCGCTTCGTACGCTTTTCGCCCGACAAAGAAAACGCGGATGCTGTCGTATCGTCCGCTGCGCTCCTGAACGAACTTTCGGGCGCTTTTGACGATATTGTGATTGTATGCGCCGCAAAGTCCCTTGTCGCCCGACACGACGATGAGCGCGACATTTTTCACCTTCTCCGGACTGCGCAAAAGCGGATGCTGCGAATTCTGAGACTTGGCAACGATATGTTCGATCGTATCGACAAGAGCGGTGACATACGGACGCGTTGCCACGACTGCCGTCTGCGATTTGCGCAATTTGGCGACGGCAACCATCTTCATTGCCTTCGTTATCTTGCCCGTATTCTGAACACTGGCTATGTGTTTACGGATCTGCTTGAGATTCGCCATCGTATCGATTTCCTTCTGATTGCGCCGCGCCAAAGCCGATTGTTTGCTCCGGCGGCGCCTTTATGGCGGGACAATGCATTCTCATCCCGATGCCCGAAGCGTCGGCCGCTTGGGATGCGCCGTTTTTTTTCGGCATCGGGATCAATCGCATTTTTGAAATTCCCCGATGCCTCCGACGCCCGAAGCAGCGGCAGCTTAGGATGCATCAGGTTTTTGCATCGGGATCAAACGTATTTTTGAAATCTCCCAATACCTTATCAAGCCGAGCCTTGAGACTGTCGTCGAGTTTCTTTTGCGTGCGGATATCGGTCAGAATATCGCCGTGATTCGTCTCGACGTAGCGCAACAGCTCGGCTTCGTAGCGCCCGACGGCTTTAATCGGGTAATCTTTGAGCCAGTTGTTTGTCGCGGCATAAATCGAAACGATTTGTTTTTCGACGGGCATCGGCACGTATTGACCTTGTTTGAGAACTTCCGTCAAACGGCTGCCGCGGGCGAGCATCGCCTGCGTGACGGCGTCCAAATCGGATCCGAACTGCGCGAAACTCTCCAATTCGCGATATTGCGACAAGTCGAGGCGAAGCGTGCCGGCGACTTGCTTCATCGCCTTGATCTGCGCCGCGCCGCCGACGCGGCTGACCGAAATGCCGACGTTGATTGCCGGGCGCGTGCCCGCGTTGAACAAGTCCGAATCGAGGAAGATCTGACCGTCGGTAATCGAAATCACGTTCGTCGGAATATAGGCCGACACGTCGCCGGCTTGCGTCTCGATAATCGGCAGCGCCGTCAGCGAACCGCCGGTCTTGGGATGGCGGACGACTTTGTAACCCGCGCCGCGCGCTTTTGCCGCTTCTTCGGCTTCTTTCTTGCCGCGCGCTCCGGGATACACTTTGCCGTCGACGCCTTCGGTCGCGCCGTCCGGCGCGCCCGCATCGACGATAATCCAATCTTCGCGCATCTTTGCCGCCCGTTCGAGCAACCGGCTGTGCAGATAGAAAACGTCGCCGGGATACGCTTCGCGCCCGGGCGGACGGCGCAAAAGAAGAGCAAGCTGGCGATATGCAACCGCTTGCTTCGACAAATCGTCGTAAATCACCAGGACGTGTTTGCCGTTGTCGCGGAAATACTCGCCCATCGTGCAACCGACATACGGCACCAAATATTGCAGCGGCGCCGATTCGCTCGCCGTTGCGCTCACGACGATCGTATATTTCATCGCATCGTATTTGCGCAACGTCTCCACGACTTGCGCCACCGTCGATTGTTTCTGACCGATTGCGACGTAAATGCAATACACGTCGGTATCTTTTTGATTGATAATCGCATCGATGGCCACCGCCGTCTTTCCCGTTTTGCGGTCGCCGATGATGAGCTCGCGCTGGCCGCGTCCGATGGGAACCAACGCATCCAACGCTTTCAGACCCGTTTGCAGCGGTTCGTAAACCGATTGGCGCGAAATGATGCCGGGCGCCTTGATATCGACCGGACGCGTCTCCGAACACGATATCGGACCCTTTCCGTCGATCGGCTGTCCAAGCGCATTGACGACGCGCCCAATCAAACCTTCGCCGACGGGAACCGACGCGATGCGCCCCGTGCGCCGCGCGACATCGCCTTCGCACACCAAATGCGCATCGCCCAAAAGCGCGCACCCGACGTTGTCTTCTTCCAGATTGAGCACCAAACCGTAGACATCGTTCGGAAACGCAAGGAGTTCGCCTTCCATCGCATTTTCCAAACCGTACACGCGCGCCGTGCCGTCGCTGCTCGTGATGACCGTTCCCGATTCGGTAACTTCGATCTCGCGATCGAAATCCTCTACCTGTTTACGGATTATCTGACTGATTTCTTCTATGTTGATAGCCATCCGTCCTTCCCTTGTCAGATGAACCGGGCGGCTCGTCCGAAAATCGGATCCATGCGATTTGCATCCCGTTGCGAACGCCCGCCCGTCGATAAAAAACGTTTCTCTTGCATGATGCCGCTTTCGGCGGCGCGCCGAATGTCAGCGATCCGTCTGCGAATGCTCCGATGCATGCAAAATCGCTTCGCGCATCTTTTCGAGCTCGCGGCGGACCGTTCCGTCGTACACTTTTCCCGCGATTTCGACGCGCAAACCGCCGATAACCGACGGATCGACGACTTCTTTGAGCATGACGTCATGCCCGGTCGCGGCGCGAACCTTCGCCGACAGCCGCCGACGCTGATCCGGCGTGAGCGGATGCGCCGAATACGCCGTCCCGCGCAAACGCCCTTCGGCTTCGTCGCGAAGCGCCGACATCGACGCCACGATCGCGGCGTAGTGCGTCATTCGGCCGCGTTCGACAATCAGACGGATAAAATTCGCAAAATCTTTGTCGTAATCGCATTTTGCCAACACGCCGTCGACAATCGTCCGACGTTTCCGGCGCTCGATTGTCGGATGCGAAAGCGCCGTCCCGAGCTCTTTCGAGCTCTGCAATATGCGCAAAAAATCTTCGGCATTCTGCTGAAACGCCGCCAATTTTCCCGTATCCTTGCCGATGCCGAATATGGCCTGCGCGTATCGTTCTGCCGTCACGTCCGTATTCACGTTTATCTCCCCTGCAGTTCAAACGACGCAATGCTTCGGTCGATCAATCGGTCGCGAAGCGCCGCATCTTGCGACAGGCGCATTTCGATGTCTTTTTGCGCGCGGGCAATCGATGCATCGGCGACTTCGCGGCCGAAACGCCGGCGCGCCGTTGCCGCCTGAAGCGCAAACGACGCCTCGGCATCGCGTTTCAGACGCACGCCCTGCGCCGCCGCATCTTCTTCGATTTGCTTGCACGCATTTTCCGTCGCCGTTTCGTACGACGACCGCATTTGCCGTTTCTCCGAATCGAGTTTGCTCATCAGCTGCGCGGCTTCGTCGGCGCGCGCCTGAGCCTCGGCCTTGGCGCGGCTGCTCTCATCGATGTCGCGCTCTATCCGGGCTTTGCGATCGGCCAAATATTTCTCCGCCATCGGCGCCCCGAACCACCAAATCAGCGTAAAGACGATGAGCGAATTCCCGACTTGCGGCGCGAATGTCCCCAAAAAATAAGCCGCCGCCGCGCCGGCGCACGATGCGCCGCCGCAAAACGCCCCCGATGCATCCGCGTAATGAATTCCGAATGCGGCAACTATCAAAACGCACAACGCAGCCAATATAATTTTTCTCTTTTGCATCGCCGTTATACCAATATTTTCTTGACAATTTGGTCGGAAATTGCCGCAATTTCGGCATCCATGCGCTTGCGCGACAACGCCGTTTCGGCGTCGAGTTCCGACTGTCGCGCCTGCGACTGCGCCACGACTTCTTGGCGAACCGTCTCAAGCTTTTGCGCCGCCCGCTGCGTCGCCTCATCGACCGCCGCTTTGCGTTTGGCTTCCAATTCCGAATACACCGCATGCCGCGTCTTTTCGTATTCTTCCTGCGCCGCATCGGCCTTCGCCGCCAACGCGCCCGCCTCTTCGCGCGCTCCTTCCGTCAGCGCCGCGCGCGCGTCATAAGCCTCAAAATACGGACGAAGCACAAACGCCCTCAAAAAGAGCATCAACAACACGAAAATCCCGGTTTGGATAAGCAATGTTATGTCCAAATCCAGCGACGGACTTTCAAATGCCAAGTATTGCAGAAACATCATTTCTCCTAATCCCCCGCAAACCCCAAAAAGCGGCGCCCTATTAACACACATTTCCGTCGGTTGTCAAAGCCGCTTAAACGCCTTTGGGGCACGGCGCTCGCACTTTTTAAACCCCGGCCCCCGCTTTTTATTCCTTTTTTTTTCAGCCTGCTTTTTGTGCCCTATCGCCCCGAAGCGGGCGATACATGCTTTGGGCTCCGGCTTTTTGCGGCCGGCGCCGCAAATGCGCCTGCGCGGGCGCCCTGTTTCGGCTTCGCCTCAATGCGGGCTTTGCGTTTTGCGCCCTTTCCTCAACGCAAAACCCGAAACCCCTTGACAACCGCTATTTCTTTTTTTGCGCCTCGCGCACGCACGCCGCTATCCGCGCCGAAAGCCGCGTATAACGCGCCGACGGCCGATCGTTCGCGATTGCCGCCTCGAGCGTGTATCGGTCGGTAATCAGTATCGCCATCCGCCGCGCCCGCGTCAGCGCCGTGTACACCAAATTGCGCTGAAGCATAAAACTCTGACTGCGCAAAAAAGCGCATATCACCGCCGGATACTCGCTGCCCTGCGATTTGTGAACCGTGCAAGCATACGCGAGCGTCAGATTTTCGAGCGATTTTTTCTTGTATTCGACAAGACGCCCGTCGAAATTGACCAATACCCTGACGTTTGTCGCTTGCGCGATAATCCCGACGTCGCCGTTAAACACATCCAAATCGTAATCATTCCGGATTTGCATCACGCGATCGCCGATCCGGAACCCCTGAAAGCAGCCTTCTATCGGCGCGCCGTTTGCGTTTAACCGATTTTGCAGCGCCTGATTGATATGCTCGACGCCGCCCGCATTGCCCCGCATCGGGCAAAGCACCTGGATGTCGGTCACGGCATTCAATCCGAACCGCTTGGGCAGCTTTTCGCACGCGAGCTGTTCGATGAGCTGCTCGGCATGCTCGGGCGATCGCGCATTGAAGACGAAAAAATCGCACTTCAAATCGGTCATTTCTTCTTTCGTCGGGATAATCGGATATTCGCCGTTGTTGATTCGGTGGGCATTTTGCACGATTCGGCTCATTTCGGCCTGCCGGAACACGGTCTTGAGCCGCACGACGGGAATGACGTCGGACTGGATCATGTCTTTTAAAACAGTGCCCGACCCGACGCTCGGCAGCTGATCGATATCGCCGACAAACACGACGCGCGCATCGTCGGGCATCGCATTGAGAAGCGCGCGCATCAGCGTCAAATCGATCATCGACGCCTCGTCGATGATGTAAATCCCGGCCTCCAAAGGCGCGTCTTTCGTGCGCGCAAACGCCCCGCGCGCGTCGCTGCCTTGGTATTTGTACTCGAGAAGGCGGTGAATCGTCTTTGCGTCTTCGCCCGTCGTCTCGGCCAGGCGCTTGGCGGCGCGCCCCGTCGGGGCGGCCAAAAACACGGCAATGCCCTGCGTCTGCGCCGCCGCGACGATAACTTTGACGAGCGTCGTTTTGCCCGTCCCGGGCCCCCCCGTAATCACGAGAAATTTGCGCGTCAGACTCGTCATGACGGCGTCGCGCTGCTGCGGCGCCAACACAATCCCGAGCTGCGTCTCGATGCGGCGGATATCGCTCTCGCCGCGGCGGCGATCGGCGTGTTCGATCGTTCCCGTCACCATCCGCGCAATTTCTGCCGCGACGCCGTTTTCCAAAAACCACATATACGAACGGTATACGAGCGTCACGCCGTTTTCGTCGGCATCGATCCGAATATTGCGCCGATCGATGAGCGACGCGATGTGCTTTTCGACGCTTTCGGGCGCAACCTGCAACAAATCCGCCGCGTGCGCAATAAGCGCCGGACGCGGCAAATAACAATGCCCTTCGCTCGTTTCCGCGTCGTAAAGCGCGTAATCGATCCCCGCTTCGATCCGCATCGGGTCGTCTTGGGCGATGCCCATTTGCATCGCGATTTGGTCGGCGCGCTTAAACCCGATGCCGCTTACTTCGCGCGCAAGCAAATACGGCTGCTGCTTGAGAATGGCGATGATCTTTTTGCCGTAAATCCCGATAAGCCGCGCCGACAAATCGTACGAAAGCCCGTGGCCCTGCAAATAGATGAAAATCTGACGCGTTTGCTGCCGCTCGTTCCATTCGCTGCGGATCGTCTCGGCTTTCGCCCGGCTTATCCCCTTGACCTCGGCCAGCCGTTCGGGGGCATTGTCCAAGACGTCGACCGTTTCTTCGCCGAAGCGATCGATGATGCGCTCGGCCATGCGCATTCCGATGCCCGTGAGCTGCGTCGCCAAAAACTGCGCAAGCCCCGCCGACGACGTCGGAATGACGATTTCGCACGCCGAAACGCTGAGCTGCACGCCGTATTTGGACGATACCCAAACGCCCTTCACGCGCACTTCGTCGTTGACCTTGAACGATGCCAATGTCCCCGTCATCGTAAACGAAACGCGCCTGCGCGTCACGGCTTCCAAAACGGCATAAGCGTTGTCGGGATTGACAAATCTCACGCGCGTGATGCGCGCCGTCGTCTGAACCGTTTCGCCTATTTTTTTTTCAAACACCTGCAATCGTTCGGCCATGAGCTCTCTTTTTCGGAAATCGATCCGGCGCAGCCGGCAACGGCGCGCGTATTGAGCGCACGCCAAAAGCGCGCCCGCGAAGGCGTATCGAGCCCCGCGCGCAAGCGCAGGGGCGAGATAGCCGGAGCCCGAAGCCCGTATTGCCCCGCGCGCGGGGCAATAGGGCGACGCGCGGCGCATGCGCGCCGACGCCGACGCCGGCGGCGGCGGCGGCAAGCAAAAGACGCGCCGCCGGCAGCATTGCATGCAATGCTGCCGGCGAAATATTATCATAAAATTCGGCAATTTCGGCAAGTATCGAAATTGTGCGCAAATCTTTCAGAAGATTTCGAGACCTTGCTTTGCTTTCGCATCGTTCTTGCGCGCATCTTTGTCTTTTTTGGCTTTCGCTTTCTTCTTCTTTTCGATTTCTTTGGCCGTCGTTTTCCCGTTGATGATGTCGATGTCTTCCTGCGAGAGACCGGCCAAGAGGTCGACTTGCGTTTTTTTGCCCAAGAGATCGTCGATGCTGCTGCCGGCGCCGGCGCCGCTTTCGTCGGTGAGGGCGTCGATTGCCGAACTCACTTCGGGACCGGAATTGAGCGACTTAAAATACGCTTTATGGTCTTTTTGGAGCTTCGACTCGACGGCGTTGTCGGCAAAGACCATCAGGAACGTTCGGTACGATTCGTACTTATTTTTGACCGTCAGCGTCACATCGGTCTTGTCGGTCCAGACCGATTCCAAGAAGTTGCCGTCGTCGTCCCAGACTTCGTTCTTGGCCGGACCGTATTTCTGCGCCGTCGACGCGCAGAACGTGTCGAAAGCGACGGCTCCGATGTAATTCGAATCGTAAACGACGGCGACTTTGTAGAGTTTATCGTCTTTAAAGAAATAATATTTTGTCGCGATGTCGTCGTTCTGAATAATCAGCGATTCATTGGCATCGGGCATGAATTCTTCGCCGACGATCGACACGCCCAAGC
>CAVGZQ010000003.1:16403-35887 GCA_963633515.1 Bacteroidaceae bacterium | reverse complement strand
GCCCAAGCTTGCCGAATTGTCGCGCGTGAGGACGATAAACGATTTTTGCATATTTTCGACGCGCTGCGAATGGGCTTTGCGCGATTTGTCGACGAACGAAAGGTCGGTATTGCCGTCGGTTTTCTTGCGGAAATCATCCATGATGATTTCGGCGATGGCTTTTTTTGCCTGTTCGGACGAAACGCCCCATTTCAAATCGCCCAAAATTTGGTTCAACCGGGGCTTGTCTTGCTTTTTGGCTTTTGCCGCCGCAGGCTTGGCGTCTGCTTCGTAGCCGTTTATTGTCATTGCGCCGCCCAAAGCGAGCGTCATGCCGAGCGCCAAAGATATCGCTGTCCGTGTTTTCATCGCTTTCCTCCAAATCGTTCAATGCGAAGGCTTGCAAGCCCATAATCCAGTCTTATATGGCATTTTTCGGGGCATCGTGCAAATAATCGCCGCGTCCGCCGCCGGCGTTCGGGTCAAGCAAGGCGAGGAGCTGCCGGGCATAGGCGGGATTGCCGCGGCGGCCGGCGGCAAACTTTCTGAGCAGCGCAAGGGCTTGTTCCGATCCCAATTTCGCCGCCGTTGCGGCCGCCAAAACGCGCACCGTCGGTTCGCCGAAAATGCTTCGCGACACGCGCAAAAGCGCATCCGTCGCTTCGCGTTTGATGATTTTTGCATCATCTGTGCCATAAATCTCGCCCGAGCCGCATTCCATGACGGCTTCGATGGCGGGGTAGGAAAAGCGGGCATCTTCGATGTCGGCGATGAGGCGTTTGACGGCGGCGGCGCGGCCGGCATCGTCCGACAGGCGCAAAAGCGCCAGCCGCAAGTGAAATCCTTCGGTATCGCCCGCTTGCGGCAAACGGGCCTCAAGCGCGGGCAGAACCCAATCTTCGGGCGCGCCGCCCGTGCGCGCGCTGCGCCGGACGAGCGCCTGCGCCGCGACGATGCGAAAATCTTCGTCGTCCGATGCCAGCGATGCCCGCACATGCGCCCAATACGCTTCGCTCGAATCTTCGGCATATTCTGCCAAACAAAACGCCCGATACCGAATTTCGGGATCGTCGGCGCAAAGCGCCCGATGCACCCATTGCATGACGGCGGGCGTCAGCCGGCGCGACGCCGCCGACAGCCATGTCAAAAGGCTTTCGGCGGCTTCGGGACAAAGATCCGATGCATGTTCGGCCGCATAATCGCACAAAATGCGGGAAATCTCTTCGTCGTCGGAATATTCTTCGCAGCAATGCGATACGACGGCGTCGCGCACGTCGCGATGCGGCGAAGCAATGAGCCGCAACGCCGCTTCGATCATCGGCTTTCGATCCAAATCTGCCCACGCATCCAATGCGCCGCGCCGGCGCGACGCCGACTGCGACGAAGCCCCGGCAACGATATCTTCGATTATCGCGTCTGTTTTATTCTGTTCCGCCGACATGCTCTACCGCCGATTGATTGATCCATCCTTGCATGCCGTCGCCGCATCTGACCTGAACCCATCCGTCGCGCGTCTTGAGGATTTCGACGCCGAAACCGGGTTCGAGCGGCGCTGCCGACACATTCGAAGCGCCCGGATTATCGGCCGTCTTTAACCAAACTTCCGACATAATCACGCCTTCGTCGATCTGCGGCGCCGTCCAATGCCCGGCCATGAGCCAGATCCATGCGATGAGCGGCACGATGCCGGCAAAACTCATGACTTTTCGGCTTTTTGCGCTCCACGGCAGCATGAGCAATAATCCGAGGGCAAAAAACAAAGCCGCCAATATAAGGCGTTGATGCGGCATCATCATGCGATTGAAAAAAAACGCCGACGAAATATCATTGCCGCCCAAACGGACTTTTTCGCCCTGCACGGATTGAATATACGCCAAATTGCTTCGCGCCTGTTCGTTGGACGGATCGAGAATGAGAGCGCGTTTGTAATTGAGCGCGGCATTGCCCATATCGGCGGCGCCGAGCGCGGCGTTTCCGGCATTGACGCGATGGGACGGGTCGTCGGGGGAGGCCTGCGCGAGTTGCGCAAAAAGCGCCTGCGCGCGTTTAAATGCCGCAATCCGCGCGGCACGATCCCGGGTTTCGAGCGCCTTGCGATACGCAGCCCGGGCCGATTCAAACGTCACGGCGTCTTGAGGCTGCGCCGCCGGCGCTTCGGCGCCGGCGGTCTGTTCCGCCGCGCCCGGCGTCCGAGCGGTTTGCGCCTGCGCCGAAGCGCCGGCAAACGGCGCGCACAGACAAAACAGTCCCAAAAACAGCCCCGCTATCCATTTGGCATATTTTTCGGGAACGTGCTTCGGGATTTCGGCGCGAAGCGCCGCGACGGTTTCCGGCGTCAGCGGGCGGTTTGCCGCATCGGGGCGGTAGGCCTCGACGTCGATTTGTTCGCAAAGCGCCGCAAACGGCGCGCGCGGCGTTTGCGTTACTTTCAAAAATTGGTTCATGGCGTTGGAAATTTTCGATGCCGCATCGCGCGCATTGTCTTTTTGGGCGTCGGCGAGCGCCGCCGAAAGTTCGCGCGCGGCAGCGCGCTGTTCGCAGCATCGGGATTGATTGCGGCGGTGCCGCCGCGCGGCCGACAGCACGCCCAAAACCGCGAACGGGAATGCATAGATTGCCGCCAAAATGACCGTCAAATGCGCTTTGAGCATCGAATGCCGGGCGACGTCTTCGCCGGGCATCATCAGCCCCAAATCGACGCCGCCGGCGGCGGCATCGGGCGCATCTTGCGCCGGGCTGCCGCCCGGCGTCCGTTCGCCCGCGCCCGCCCCGGGCGTTGCGTCGGCGCCCTGCGGCGCGACGCGCGCGCCGACGACGTCGGCGGCGCTCACCTTTTCCGCCGCCGTCACGCTCAGCGCTATCGGCTGACTTCGCACCGTCGAATACTCTTCCGTCGCCGGGTCGAAATAAGAAAACGACAGCGGCGGAATCTCCGTCACGCGATCCGACTTTACCCGGACCGGAACCGCAAACCGTTTGATATGAATTTTTTGCGCGCCCTCGATATTTTCGCCTATCGGCGATTCGTGCGGCACGCCGAAAAGCTGTTCTTTAAGTCCGGCTTCGGTCAGCGGCGGCAAAATCAAACCCTCGAGCGAACTCGGCGACGAAATGTCGATCGTCAGCATGATGGGGTCGCCGGCTTTTACAATCGTGCGATCGGCTCTGACCTGTATCGAATAATCCGATCCCATCGCGTTGGAAAATGTCGCCGGACGCCCGTTCTGCGGCAATTCCCTCACTTCGACGGTCCGGGCTTCGTCTTGAGCTCGGTACAATTTGTACGTCGTTCGCCCGAATCCCCACGCATCGCGCGCCGTTCCCGATTCGAGTTCGGCCAAGACTTTCGACGGCTCAATCGTTATCCGACCGCTCTTGAGCGGCGTCAGCTTCGCCGTTATCAAAAACCGCGTATACTCAAGACCGCGATACGTCACGTTGTCGCGCGTATACGGAAACGCAACCTGACGGCTGCCGACCGAAAGCGGAATCGAATTGCCCTGCATCGTCGGCGCGGGCTCTTCGACGTCGAGGATATCGGGCATTTGCAATATCGGCAAACTGAAGGACTGCGTCGATACGTCTTTGCGCAAATACCACGAAATCCGGGCTTCGAACGTTTCGCCCACCCAAAGCTTGCGATCGGGCAAATCCAAAACGATCTTCATATCGGGCGTCGTCTGAACCGTCTGCGCCGCAAATGTCACGCGTTGCTCGGAATTCGCCGTTTTCGTGCCTTGGCGCGCCGTAATCACCGGTATGCTGTACGCTCCTTCGCGCTTCGGCGTGATTTGATAGCTGTATACAAACGTCACGTCTTTTTTCGACGTGCGCCGCCCGTTGATAATCGTCGTCATCGACGAAATGCGCGGAGAAACGCCCAAAAAGCGGACTTCGGCATCTTCGATCGCAAATTCGTCGACTTCGGGCTGCGGCGATTCGTCGAAGTCCGAAACGACAACCGACAGCTGAAACGGCATGCCGTCGTAAATTTCCGATGTTTGAGCCTGCAAACGCACGCTTTGCGCGCAGGCGTCCGACGGCGTCAAATACGATGCCGCGCCGATGACAAGCGCCGCGGCGATCCATGCCCGGCACAACATCTGCGCGCTTTGTCCGAAAAGTATTTCTTTCATCATGCCCCAATCTTACGATTTCCGAGACCGCCGCATCGATGCCCGATGCGCCGCCGCATCATGCCCAAAGCCGAACGCAAAACGCCCCTCGGGCAAACGCAGTTTCCGATCTGTGCACAACGAAACGGCGGCAGCTTTCATTCCGCAAGATTTGCATGACGAAGTTTAACGCCCCGAACGCGCCGACCGCCCTGCGCGCAGCCCAAAGACCGGGGGCATTCGGATATATCGCGCATTCATAATCGGCGAATATGTCCCGGTTAAACAGACGGCGAAAAGCATGACAATGCCCGGAAAATTTTATGCCGGACGAATTGATTTTGACCTGCTTTCGGCGGAAATTTTATAAAAACATAATCCAAGCGTTGCAATTGCAACGCTTGGATTATGCGCAAAAACGCGGACGAAGCATGCGCAGGCAATGCCTCGGGCCGCGGAGCGCTGCATGAGGTTGCGCGGCACTGAGCCGCGCAACGCCGCGCTTTGACAGAATCAGCTGTTGGCGCTCGGACGGAACGTCTTTTTGAATTCGCTGAGATCGGTTTTTACTTTGACGGGATCTCCGCCGGCATCTAAGGCCGATCCGTTTCCGGCATAAATCGCGACATGCCCGGAGCGCCACAAAATATCGCCCGGAATGCGGTAATTGTTGTTGTTCGTTACATTGCAGTTTTTGCAATGGTTGTCGTGCTGTTGCGTCGAATTGCTGCCGATGAAGATGCCGGTCGCATCTTTCCATGAACGGTGCGTAAAGCTCGAGCAATCGTAATAATAGGATTGTGTGCTAGGATCCAAATGATAAAAAAAGGCATCTCTGTGATGCTGAGAGTAGTTGCCCATGCGAGTGGATTGCCTGTTATAATTTTTCGATTTGCTCGTGTAATGCACCGAGCGCGAAGCGCAAGTTTCGGTAAATCGGCTCATGAATTCTCTGGCTTTGCTTACCGCCGCCGCGCCGCGGCTGCGTTGCTCCTGCGTCGCATCGGCGCACACGCCGCCCGAATTTTGGTCAATCGTCAGCCCTGCGGCTGCGGCGCAAGATTTGCCGAATTTGCCGTCGGCCGTGAGATTTTTCGACTTTTGCCATGCGGCGACGGCGTTGATGGTGTTGATCCCGACGCTGCCGTCGGTCGCCGTTCCGACGGCGGCTTGCATTTTGCGGATAAAATCTTTGGTGTAGTTTTGGCTCTGATACCAAGATTTGATTTGGGCGATTTCGGCCGAAGAGAACTGCGCGGCCGAAGACGCCGCAGCCGATGCATCGGTTAAAGCGGCGCCCGGTCCGACAACCGACGCCGAACTGCCCGCCGTTACGGTCGATGACGAATTGCCCGTGACCGATGCGCCCGGTCCGACAACCGACGCCGAGGAATCGGTTGATGCGGCAGCCGACGCGCCCAACGAAGTTTCGGTTGCCGAAGAAGCTGCGGCGGCAGCGCCGCCGGTTTGCGCGACGTATTTTTGCGCAATCCACCCCGTCTGCCCGTTGTAAAAGATCTTAAGCCAGCTGCCCGATTGCCCGACCGTTGTGACGATCTCGCCTTTGCGAAGCGTTCCCAAAACGCCGTACCCCGTGCCTGCGCCCGCGCGCACGTTGAGCGCGTCGGCGGTGACGGAGCAAGACGTCCCCGACGCCGAAGCAGTATTCGACACCGCCTCGGTCGCGCCGCCCGAAATATTGATAAACGAAGCCGATACATAACCCGTTTGCCCCGATTGGGTGACGGCGTACCAGCCATTTTTTGACCCCGTGACGGTTACGCTCGCATTATACGCAAGCGAACCGATTTTTTTGTACTGCGCGCCCGGTCCGATCCGAACGTTGAGTCCCGATTGCGCGGTAACGATGCCTGTTGCCATGCTGTTGCTCCTTTATGTTGCGTTCAACCGAAATAAAAAAACCGCATCCGGGCGTCATACTATTCTTCGGACTTGATGAAGTCAAAAAGATTTGCGTGTGCGGATCCGATATTTTTCAAATTGTTTCAGCGCAAAAGACGATGCATGCAATCGACGCAATTATGCATTGTTGTTTTGCCGCGAAGCGGCTCAAACGCCGCGCGTATGCGCGAAGGGCGAAAGCCCGAGACGCATGCGCGCGGCCGCGAAGGCGTATGCGCAACGAGCGGCGCAAAGCGGCGCCGGGCGCGAAGGCGTATGCGCAACGAGCGGCGCAAAGCGGCGCCGGGCGCGAAGGCGTATGCGCAACGAGCGGCGCAAAGCGGCGCCGGGCGCGAAGGCGTATGCGCAACGAGCGGCGCAAAGCGGCGCCGGGCGCGAAGGCGTATGCGCAACGAGCGGCGCAAAGCGGCGCCGGGCGCATAGCCGGAGCCCATAAGCCGCGCGTATGCGCGAAGGGCGAAAGCCCGAGACGCATGCGCGCGGCCGCGAAGGCGTATGCGCAACGAGCGGCGCAAAGCGGCGCCGGGCGCATAGCCGGAGCCACCCAAAGCATGCACGCAAAACATGTCCGGCGACCGATTGCCGATGCGTATCATCAGCGCCGCAATATCAGGCTTGCAATGCGTTTAAAAGATAATGAAAATGCGCCGAAAACCTCAAAGCAGCAAACAAAATTCAGCAAAACAAAGCTGCCAGCGACGATAATGCAATCATCAATCGTTCGGAAAGAATCGTTTATAGAGCGCAATGCGGCGGCAGATGGGGAGAATGAGAAAGTCGGGGATGGCGGCGATGACGGCGCGCATGACGGAATTGAGGACGCCCGGGACGCATTGTTTTTTGCGGCGCAAAGCGGCGCTGACGGCAATTCGCGCGAGTTTTCGCGGCTTCATGAGAAAACCGAGACGGCAAGCCAATTTGCGCAGGTCAGCCGCGAGCCCGAAGAGGTTCGTGTCGATGCCGCCCGGGCAAAGCGCGGTGACGCTGACGCCGTAAGGTTTGAGCTCGAAAAAGACCGCGTTTGAGAGACTTCGGACGTAGGCTTTTGAGGCGTTGTAGACGTTGATGCCGGGCATGGGCATCCAGGCGCTCAGCGACGAAACGTTGAGGATATGCCCGAAGCGGCGGCTGCGCATGCGCCGGCCGAACAGAATGCACATGCGCGTGACGCCGAAAACATGGAGATCGCACATGGTTTCGATTTTTCGCTCGGGGGCCTCGAGGAGCGGATCGAAGAAAAAGATGCCGGCATTGTTGATGAGGAAATCGATTTCGATGTTGTTTTCATCGCAAAATGCGAGGCATTTGTCGGCGGCATCGCGCAGGGAAAGGTCTTGGGCAAATGTCTTGACGGCAACCGGGCAGGCTTGCGCGATGTCCCGGGCGGTTTCTCCGAGGGCGTCTTCGTCGATGTCGACGAGCACGAGATTGAAACCGCGCGCGGCGCATTCTTGGGCAAACGCGCGCCCGATGCCCGAACCGGCGCCGGTAACGAGCGTCCAAGCGGGCAGGCGTTTCACGGCTGACATGGCGCGCCCCATTTTTCCTCGAGCCGTTTGATTTCCGCTTTGATTTTTGGCGGCAGTTCATCGTCGCAACGGCAATGGCATTTCATGTCGGACGAATACATGCGGCCGATGCAGTAATTGGAGTGATTGCAGCCGCTTCGCGTCGTTTCGTCGCCGTCGCGCAATTGATTGACGAAATCGGTATCGCGAACGAGCGCGCGGGCGATTTGGACGGCATCGAAACCGGCGCCGAGCGCTTCGTCGATGATTTTTCGGCTCACGCAGCCGCCGACATAGATGAGCGGGAGTTTGAGCGCTTGGCGGAAAACTTTGGCTTCTTCGAGGAAATAGCCGTCTTTGTACGGAACCGGCGGAATCATCAGGTTTCCGACGCATTTGAGCCCGAGTTTGAGCCACCAAAACCGTTTCGTGTCCATATAATGGGCAAGCGTCGTCAGCGGCATGTTGCCGCGCATCACCTCCATGGGGGCGCGCGAAACGAACCCCGCGGTCAGCACGAGCGCATCGGCGCCGAGATCTTCGAGCCGTTTGCACACCTGCAAACATTCGTCGCGCTGCATCCCGCCTTTGAAACCGTCGTTCATGTTGACTTTGACGATGAGCCCGAGCTCCAGCTCGGTGCAAACTTCGCGAACCGCCGAAATGACGCGCGTCATGAAACGCATCCGATTTTCGAGCGATCCGCCGTATTCGTCTTTTCGGCGGTTTGTGTGCGGCGACAGAAACTGCGACAAAAGATAACCGTGACCGCAGTGGATTTCGACGCAATCGAAACCCGATTTTTTGACCAGCCTTACGGCCGAAACGAAATCTTGCACAAATGCGTCGATTTCGGCAACCGTCATGCCGTGAACGAATGTCGGGCTGTAAAGATTAAACCCCGAGCACGCGCCGACGGGCATTTGCCCGCATGTGCGCCGGTGCGTCATGTTGCCGCAATGCCCGACCTGAATCGACGCCTTGGCGCCGGCGGCGTGTATGGCATCGGTCAGTTCTCTGAGCTTTTCGACGGCTTCTTCGCGCATCCAAAGCTGACCTTCGAACGAAAGTCCGCTTTGATTTATCGACGCATAGGCGACGGTCGTCATGCCGATTCCGCCGCGCGCAACGGCCGTGTGGTAATCGAACAGCTTTTGCGACGGCGCATTGGCGACGCACATGTTTTCGAATGCTGCGGATCGGATGGTCCGGTTTCGCAATTCGGCCGGACCGATTTTAACGGGCGTGAAAAGTTTCGAGGTCATGGGTTCCTTTGGGCGGCGCATGAGCACGCCGGAGCGGGCTCGGAGCCGGGTTAAGAGTCAGATGTTGCGCGTTTCGATTGAATTCGGAACAACGCTTCCCGATTGCGGAGATTTTCGGCGGCGGCCGTCGGTCATATGGCTTCGGCTGTTGCGCCTTCGCGGCGCAATGCGCCTTCGCGGCCTGCCTTTTTGCGTTGCAAATGCGGCAGGCTGCCGCGCTGTTGCCCAACGGGGCAATACGCGCGGCGGCGCGCGGCTATCGGCGGCAAGCGCCGATACGCCGCGCCGAGCGCGCTATGTTCTCGCTGCAGCTGCGAGCATACGCGCGCTTTTCTCCGATACTCAATGATCGGCGCGATGCAGAGACTGCGGCGGAATCGGATCGCCGTTCGGCGTCACGGCTTGCGTGTCGTCGATGGCTTCGTCGGCCGCTGCCGCCGGCGCGGCGGCAGCATTTTCTGCCTTCTCAACCATGGATGCCGAATATCCTGCCGTTTGTCCGTCGTTGTCCGAAGTTCCTGAGCCATCGGCATTATCGGCAGAATGCCGCTCAGACGCCGAATTTTCTGCCGTTTGTTTGTTATTGTTCGAATTTTCTGCACTATCAGCAATTTGCGCCGAATTATCGATCGTTTCCGCCGAAGGATACCCCCCGGCAATGTCGGAATTCCCGGCGGCAATGCGATAAACCTCGCCCGAAAGCAACGTTTGCGTTTCGACGATTTTCTTTGCGACGCCGATATGGCCGTTTTCGTCTCTATAGCTGTAGGTAATGAATGCTTGCGCGGGGTTTTCGGGATTGATGCGGAAGGCGTCGAGTCCGGCAGCGAGATGTTCGTCGAAGAAAGGCGTTTCGAGAATGGGACTGAACGCCGATCCGTCGTAAAAATACAGCCGATATGTGCCCCAAGGCGCTTTGGTGAGATCGTATATGCCGATGCCGTCCAAGCCGTTTGCGACGGTCAGCTCGTTGACGAGTTTGGCATCGCTACACGGCGCAAGGCGAATGCCTATGCCGACGCCGTTGTTGACTTGTCCGTCGTTGACCTTGACATAGCACACGGAATCGGCGGCCGACTCGGACGGCTGAACCGTGACAAAAGCACGGTCGAAAGCGGTTGCCGTTCGGAAATGGCCGTAAATGAGATGTTCGAAATCGGAACCGCGCCCGATATTGACGACTTCGCCGTTATCGTTGACGCGGAAAAGCTCGACGGAATTGGTGGCTCGGCAGGCGCTCAGCGCGGCAACGCCGCAAAATGCGAGGCTCAGGGCGGGAAAAATGCGCATGGAAATTCACTCGGAGACGGAAAACGCGCGCCGCAAAACGATTGCCGCCCGGCGCGCTTTGTTTGAACGGAAAAATCTAACGTTCGAATAACATCGATATATCGGCGGCGCGCACGGAATGCGTCAAACTGCCGCTCGAAACGAATTGAACGTTTAAATCGCGGATTTGTTCAACAGTTTCGACGGTAACGTTGCCGGAAATTTCGATGAGCGCACGGTCTCCGATGATAGCGCACGCTTCTTTCATCATGTCATGGCTCATATTATCGAGCATGAGGATATCGGCGCCGGCGCCGAGGGCTTCTCGGACTTCGTCCAAATTCGTGACTTCGACTTCGATTTTGAGCGTATGCGGGGCAAAATCCCGGCACAGCCCGACGGCTTTTGAAATCGAACCGGCGGCGGCGATGTGGTTGTCTTTGATCATGACGCCGCCGCCCAAATTGAACCGATGGCTGAACCCGCCGCCGCAGCGCACGGCGTAATGCGCGAGTTCGCGCATGCCGGCGGGAACTTTCCGCGTGTTGACAACTTTGATCTTCGATCCCAAGAGGTCTGCCATTCGGCGCGTTTGCGTCGCAATTCCGCTCAAGTTTTGCAAAAAATTGAGCGCCGTCCGTTCGGCTTTGAGCAGGATGTCGGTCGATCCCGAAAAAATCGCCAATTTGTCGCCTTTTTTGACCGATTCCCCGTCTTCGCGCAAAAACTCGGCGGTAACAGGTTCAAAAGCGCCGAAGGCGCGGTTTTGGACTTTTTCGACGATGTATTGAAAAACGTTTTGACCGCATAACACGAGATCGGCTTTTGCGACGAGACTGCCGCGCGAAACGGTATTCTTGCCGCCGCAAACGGCGTCGGTCGTATAGTCGGTTGCGATGAGGTCTTCGGTCAGCGCAAGTTCGATGAGTTGTTCGGTAATCGGGGAAAATGTTTGCATATAATATCCTCTTTTATCCTCTTTTTGCAGAAAACCCGGCGGCTTGCCGATTTACCCCCCGCCGCAAGCTCCGGAAACGGCCGGCGGCTTGCAGGCTTAAACACGCCGCAAGCTCCGGAAACGGCCGGCGGCTTGCAGGCTTAAACACGCCGCAAGCTCCGGAAACGGCCGGCGGCTTGCAGGCTTAAACACGCCGCAAGCGCCGGAAACGGCCGGCGGCTTGCAGGCTTAAACACGCCGCAAGCGCCGGGAAACGTTATTTTTTCTCATTTTTTTGTTTGTACATTATCTGCGCCTGGCGCGCGAGCTGCGCGGGAATGCTCTTTGATTTTTGGAGATTCTTGAGGTCATTGAGGCGCAATTGGCGCATAAAGCCGACGGAATCGGCGAGCGGGCATTTGGGATTGTTGACGAGAGCGACGACGATCGGATAATAGCGCACCCAATCGCGGCGCTGCGCTATGTACGAAATGACTTCGTCGGGCATGCTTTTTGACGCGCAAATCTGCCCGACCTCGCCTATCGACATTTTCGGGCTCTTGATAACGCTCATATAAACGATGCGGCGCGTGTCGCGCAGCAATATGGCGCGATCTTCGCGGCTGCCCAAAAGCGCAAGACGGACGCGCTGCGGGGCGTTCATGCGCTCAATTTTTTGCGATCGCGTTTCGCGTTTTATTGCTTCTTCGGGCGTGCTGTCCGGATCTGCTTCGTCGATCGGTTTGAGGTTTCGCAGCGCGACTTCGGCGGATTCCTGTTTTTCGGCAGTTGATGCCGATGTCGCGATCATCGCTTCGAATTCGTCATCGTCAAGCCCCTGCCCGTCCGCATCCGCATCGTTTGCCGCGATGAAATCCTGAAGCGCTTTGAACGGGGTTAAATCGATTTGGTGCTCTTTGGCAAAAGCGACGAGTTTGTCGACCGTCGCCATGCGCGCCGCCGGATTGGCATAAATCTTTTCGATGATGTCGGGGCTGCGCAATATGCGGGTTTGATTGGCGGCGATGAGATCGACCAAATCGCGCGTCGCGACCGCCGCCAAATCCATCAGCGTCGCGTCGTTCGTTTTCGGATTGAGGATGATCTTTTCGAGAACCGCATTTTCGGTGTTCGTCTTCGAAAGCCAATCGAGAACCGATTCGGGCAAATCGCGCCCCGCCAAATCGGTCATGATGGCGACGTCAAACGTGCGGACGGTTTCGTTTGCGGCGTTGCGGATTTCTTCGTCCGAGTCGAAAGAAAGCTGATACCAAAGCAGGATTAGCGCGTCGGGCGGAAGCGGAAGCGCGCCGTTTGCGGCCATGAGTTTCATCGGTTTCGGCGTTTCGGGCAAAAGCGCTTTTTGCGCCATGGGCGGAAACATTTCTGTCGGCAACGGATTATTTTTGAGCGATTCCAACATAATTTCACCTTCCTGTGCTGAGTAAAAACGACAAAATATGCGCACAAACAGCGTGACTGTCTGCTTTGACGCCGCTGTCCTGCAATGCCGATTCGGTTTTTGCCGCATCTGTTCCCGATGACGGCTGCCGCATGTCGGAATATATAATGAAAGGCGAAAGAAATGTGCTAAAAACGACATTGCAATCCGGCGCGATTTTGCAGCGTCGGGCGCCGATGCGTTCCGGATCGCGCATTGTTTGCGCGGCTTCCGGAAAGCCTTTGGGCGCCGGCACCGCCGATTGCGGCTGTTTTGTCCGGCTGCGGGGCATAACCGCCCGACGCTGCGGTTCAAGCATTGACGCCCCCCCGAACGCGCTTTTGGGCGGAAAAATCCGCCGCTTGCGGCAACTTCGGTCAATCGGCCGACGCTGCGCGCCCCAAATCACGGAGCCCCCGATGAATCAATCCGAAACTGCCCCGGCAATCCGACGCGACACAAAAGGCATGTGGGCATGCCTCATCGTTTCTGCAATCGTCATATCGCTTTATTTCATTCCTTACGGTTATTACATCATGTACCCCATGATGCTCGTTTATACGTTTGTCCATGAAATGGGTCACGGCATTGCGGCAATGATAACCGGCGGAACATTTGTCAAATTCGAAATGTGGGCCGACGGTTCGGGCGTGGCCACGAGCATTCCGGCGGCCGATGCCGGGCGATTTGCGCGCGCATTTACGGCTTTCGGCGGATTGATTGCACCGGCGGTGATGGCGGCAATCAGCCTTATTTTGGCGCGTTCGGCAAAAGCCGCCCGCATCGGTCTCCTCGCTTTCGCCGTGATTTGCGGGCTTTCGCTTATCCTCGTCGTGCGCAATTTATTCGGATTTGCCTTCGTCTTGATTTGCGGAATCGTCGTTGCAGCCTTGGCCGTCGTTCCGAAAAATATCAATGTCTCGCGATATGCTATGCTGTTTATTGCGATTGCGCTTTTGACGGCCGTCTTTTCGCGCGGCGATTATCTCTTTGTCGCCGAAGGCGAAACGGCGCAAGGCATGATGCCGTCCGATACCGGACAAATCGCGCAACAGCTTTTTTTGCCCTATTGGTTTTGGGGCGGCTTGATTGCGGCGATTTCTGTTGTCATACTGATTTTGGGCGTGCGGGGATTCTTCGGCAATATCGGAAGCAAAAACCAAAAAGCGCTTCCGAATGATGATAAAAAAGAAATCGCGTGATATAGGCGTCGCCAGTTTCCCCGAACCGGGGTTTTCCGAGCGGAAAGGATACGATGAAAAAGCTCTTTGATCGCAGACATATCGAAAACGCGGCAAGCGTTTGCTGCGGCGTTGCGCAACGCGCATGCGCTCCGAACGGCCGATTGGCAGCGCGGCCTGCGCCGAAAGCAACGCGCCGTCTTGCCGCACTCGCTCTTTTGCTGCCGTTTGCCGTCGCCGGATGCGCCGACGGCATCGACGATGTCGACGATATCAACGACAACGGCACCATCGGGAAAGACGTCGACGATAACTCCGGCAACAAAAACGGCAATTCCGGATCGGAGTCGGATAATAACAACAATCCCGGCGGCAATGGCAACTCCGGCGAATCGGCCAAATGCCAAGAATCGCTGAAACGGTGCAACGCAGACGGCGATGTCGAAGTTTGCAAAAACGGCGTCTACGTCACGCAAGCATGCAGCGGCGTTTGCTCGAAAGGCGAATGTGCCCCATACAACGCCAACAGCTGCAGCAACCCCGCTCAACTCGCTGCGGGCGAAACCCAAACCGTCAATACAAACACCCAAGGCAATTACCAAGTATCCAATGCCTACGCCGGATGCAATCGCATCCATCATCAATTGGCCGTTGCAAAACTCAATATCGATGAATTCGGCTATTATCAAATCGACGTCAAAAGCAAGCAAAGCGCGCCGTCGTGGGGCGTTTTCGAGTCGTTGACATGCGCAGCCGACGCTTTTTATCAAAATAGCTGCTTTTCGACCGACAAACTGCAATCGCGCAAAATGACGCGTTTGCTCAGTCCGGGCGAATTGTTCATTTTTATCGGCGGTCTGACCGGAAAAAACGATCCGCCGGCTTTCGACGCCGAAATCTCTTTAAAACGTGCCGACTCGTCCGATATCATCGCATGCGGCAATATCGATGCCGCCGATGCGAATCGCAAAATTACGGTCGGTTCGGTCAATGCCGTCGACGTATCGCAAGGAACGCTGAATTTTCTCGGCAAAACTTCTTCCGGCAAATCGCTTGTTGCCGGAATAAGCAGTTCAAAATGCGATTCGGCAGGCAACGAAATTATCTATGCATTTCGGCTTGCCGAAGAAAAAACCGTCGATGCTTCGCTTACCGTCACGCGCGAGGACGGATCGGAATGCGGCAATACGATCGAAGACCGATGCCCGACGGCGGCAATGCATATTCAAAATTGCGCCGACGAATCGAAAATCGGCAATCGGGCAAATACCCGCGCTTGCGTTCAAATCGACCCGGCGCAAAATAAAACGCTCAGTTTATCCGAAAAACTCCCCGCCGGAGAATATCTGCTGTTCGTCGATTCGAATTCGATCACGTTGAGCTACGCCTACACGCTCGAACTTTCATTCCGATAAAACGGGAAAACAGAGCCTGCGCAGCGTTCAAAAACTTAGGACTCCGCCGACGCTCCGCAGGTGCGTGCGTTGTCCGACGGTGTGCTCTGCTGTCGGTGTTCGCCGTTCAGAACTCAGAACACCCGATAATCAATGCTGAGCTTCGTTTCGAAGCTTCGCGATCAAAACGCAAAGACCCGGGTCGGGCCGGACGATAACAGCCGGCTGCCGGCAGAATTCACATAGACGCTTTGAAGTCGAATTTATTGAGCAAAACTTCCGATTCAATAATATCCGACCACTCGTATTTTTCGATATTCTCGTAAATATCTTTCGAAACGCGCGTGCGCAAGATGAGATTCATATGCGCGTTTTGCGCTTCCATATCATCGACGATCTGCGCAGCTTGCTGCTCGGGTGTCATTTTCGCCGACGCGCCTACGGCGAAGAATTTGCGCGTCGCGGCATATCGGACGCCCGTATCGGCAAAAGACCCGATCGGCGCATTCGGTTCGATATTGGTCAGGTAAATATCGATAATGCCGTTGCCTTCGTAGACGATTTCGAAAATTCGGCTTTGCGACGGAAAATCGACGACCGATGCCAGCATGACTTCCCAGTATCCGCGGTTGTTTGAAATATGAACGCTCGAATCGTTGTAATGACCGTGACCCGTTATGTGAATGATGACATTTTCGTATTTTGCGACCAGTTTCCGGAAATCGCTCGCCTTGATTGACCCCGAAAGTTGCGACGTGCCGTGATGGGATTGCAAAATGACGAGTTCGCGATTCGATTTGGCTGTTTCGAGCTGCGACTCGAGCCATCGATATTGATCCGGCGTCATGTCGGCTTCGGAAAACGATCCGCTGTTTGTATCGAGCGTGATGAGTTTAATCGGTTTGCCGGGAATGGGATACGTCGCATAGTAACCCCAACCTTTGGCTATGGTATCGAGTTCGAGACCGTGTCCGGCCGGCGTGCCGCCTGCATTGTAAAACTTTTGCAACGACTCGGCCTTCGAAAGCGGCATGCGGTTTGCGTCGGGCGCCGTCTTCGCGCCGAAGCCGCGCACGGGCGAATCGGGATCGGATGCATCCTGAAAGCCGTTATTGTAACCGTCGCGATATTGCGCCGATGCGACGATGCGGAATTCTTCGAACAAATCGACGACCGTATCGCCCGTGCACGCCTGACGGTGTTTGTCGGTAATCGGCGTAAAGCCCATGTAAAGCATATCGTGATTGCCGATGGCAACATACCACGGAATGTTGCCCAAACCGCGCGCATAATACGGATCGGTAAAATCATTCCCCGGACCGGGCACGGGATCGTCGCGATCGCCCGAATCGGGTTCGACAACGCCGCCGGTCATCATGCGATCGAACCAATCGAATTCATTCGTTTGCGCATTGTCGGCGACATCGCCCGTGACGAGCGCAAAATCGAAAGGCCGCGAGCTGTAATCGGAGATGCGGCGCGCCGTCTGAACATGAAGATCGAACATATGCGTCGAATAAATGCCTTGGGCGCGGTAAGCGCTTGCCAAAACATAAGGCGTGCGCGTGACGGCTTCCATGCGGCAGGGACTTTGCGCATCCACAATCTGAGGATCGGAAATCTGCCAAAAATACGCAAGGCTCTTGCCTTTGCGCGATATTGCGGGATCCGTCGTCCGCAAGAGCTTGTTTTGCACAATCCATGGCTGACCCTCGGCATAAACCGTCCCCATGCCGTAGCGCGAATAGAGTTTCTTGTCGGTAGCTTTGAAATCGCCTGCCAAAATGAGTTCAAAAACTTCGCCCGGCGTATACCGCTGCGTTCCGATCGTCGGTTTGTGCCGCCGCTGAAGCGTCGTATAGGGCGCATACGTCAGCGATTGAATCGGATACGATTCGCCGCCGACGATCGCATAACCGCCATCGACGGCGGAATCGTCGGCGATATCGGGATCTTTGTCGGGCAAATTGGGCGTCGGATTGACGGGTACTTCCGGCTCGTCATCATCGTCTTTCGCGTCGTCTTCCTTCGATTCGCCGGCGTCTGTGTCGGGAACGGGATTAATCGTAATCGTCGAATCGCCGTCGGTTTTCGCATCGCCGCCGCCGTCTGCTTCATCGCCCGAATCGCCTTTGGCGTCGGAATCATTTGAATCGGAATCGGGGGCGGCGGCATTGTTGCCCGGTTTATGGACTTCCTGATCGCGATCCAAGACCGGCGACGAATGATTGCTGTCGAGATTCTCCGAACACGAAACAAACGAAACCGCCGACAAAACAGCGATTGCCCAAAACGCTTTTTTCATTTTTTTTCACCTCAAAAATGGGTGTCAAACCGACCCCCGAAAAATGACGCAATGCGTTGAAACCCGCATCATTTCTCCATTTCCCGCGCTCGGTTATAATGGCGCACGTCCCTGTCGGCAAATTTTATTTTTCGGTTTCGCACCATCGTTTTGAGGCGTCAAAACCGAATCCCGCCCCCGGCGCAAACTTTCGCTTTCACCGATAACGCAGCGCGCAAGCCGTTTTTTTTCTGACAAAAAAAAGGCGGCGAAACAAACGGCCGTCTAACGGTTCGCCGCGCCGGCGCGCATCTTTTTGATCCGAAGCAAATTGTCGCACGCCGCAACGGCAGCGGCAACGGCAGCGCCGGCAAAAAGCGGCTCAACCCCAAACAAATACGCTCCCGCGCATAAATGCTTGGTGCCGAACCATAAGCACGTCGTTGCGCCGCTTGCAACCATCAGAATTAACGCACCTTTCGGCGAAAGCCGGATTTTTTCGGGAAAATACGTCGCCAAAATGGGCAAAAGCAACGATGCGGCGGCAACCGATCCGAAAACCTTCCAAATGGCGATAACCGATCCGGCCGCATACGCGATGACAGACGCAATCAGCGCCGCAATCGCAAGCCCGATGCGCGTCTTTCGCGTTATTGTCCAATGCGGCATCAGCTTTTGGGGCCATAAATCGCGCGCGATCGTCGTCCCGGTCGTAAAAATATTGGAATCGAGCGTCGACAAAACCGTGGCAAAAAGCCCGGAAAAGAAAATTCCCGCAAGTCCGACGGGCAAAACGAGCGTCGCCAGCGCAGGAAAAGCTTCGGTCGGATTTGCCAAATCGGGCAAAAGCGCCCGCGCATAAAGACCGCATGACGTCGTCATGAAATCGAAAAATACCCAGCATCCGACGCTGATAAAAAGACCGTTGCGGGCAACCGACGGCGTTTTCGCGGCAAAACAGCGCTGAAAAAAATTCGGTTCCGTCAGCGTCGAAAGCGCTATCAAATACCACACGAGAATGGCCGACAACGGCTGACCGCCCGTCGGTTCGAGATGCGTCGCGGGAAGGCTTTTCAGCGGCTCAATGCCGTATTGCGCGAAAAGAATCGACGTGAGCGCGATAAAACTCCCGAACATGAGAATAAATTGAAACGCATCGGTTTTGACAAGCGACGAAAATCCGCCGCGCCACAAATAAGCAACGACAAACACCGCCGAAATCGCAATCCCGAACTCCGACGAAACGTGAAAACACCAAACGCACAGCGTCGCCATAATGAGAACATACGCCCCCGGAAGCGACGTCAAAAATATGAGCCATCCCGCGCATCGCGCGCAAGGCGCGCCAAAAAACTGCTCAAAACGCTCGGGAAGCGTCAGAACGCCGCTTTGGCGCGCGCGCTTGCTCAGCAATAATGCAAACAATATGGCGCCCGCGTAATACGGCACGCCAAAAACAATCCAATTCGAAATCCCGTAAAGCCATGTATACTCGCCGACACCCAATATTCCGCCATACCACGTCGAAACGGTCGTTGCCACAAACGACGGCAACGTCAGCATCCTGCCGCCGAGCATATAATTCTGAGCCTCATCGGCTCCCGTCGGCTTGTGCTTTTGACGCAAGCCGATGATGAGCGTCACGATTAAGAAAACGGCAACAATGGCAATATCAACGGTCGAAAGCATGGAATCCGGCGATTCTCATAAATGATAAAATAAAGCTGTTCCTCGGCTGCGCAATGGCGTGTCGCGCATCCAAACTTCAAAAATGCCCGAATGTTGCCGATCGGCGGTTGTCCGCCCGCAATCGCAGAATGCAGCCGGCTGCCGGCCTGCGCCGGCGATTGACGTTTGAAAGACGTCATCCGCTCATCCGCATGCAGACGGCATGCCGACCGAACGCCGCCCCTTCGCTCAAAGCCGACGGCTAATCGATGAAATGCACCGAATTGACAGCTTGCTTGCACCACTTCTTATTCTTGACGAATTCCTCGACGTCTTGCGTGCATGAAATGATAAGCGTTCGGTCGCCGTGAAACAAAATCGTCTGATCGACGGCGACGGTTTTCGATCCTTTGTAGCTGAACTCATAGCTGAAAAGATAAGCATCGCCCGGCGCAAGACCGTTGTCGAACGTCGAATTCGTCACTTTGAAATTCTCGATCGACGTATTCTTTTTCACCCG
>CAVGZQ010000003.1:5696-16393 GCA_963633515.1 Bacteroidaceae bacterium | reverse complement strand
TCGACGGATCGTCGGCTTTGGCTTCGTCGTTTTTGGCCCGGCGTTCGTCGTCGGCTTTAAGCGACGTGCTCTGAAGATCGCCCGCAAATGACGGAAAAAATACGACATCGAGACGTTCAAGGGCTTTGGCGGAGATATTGGCGGGCAAGCTGTCTTTCATCGCGCCGATATTCGACGTATCGGCATAAATCCAGCCTTTGGGCGGCGTAATCTCGTATCCCATGTAGCTCTCATACGTGCCCGTCTCGGCGTCAAACGTGCCCGCAGCCGCCGATATGGGCAAAAACGCCGCAAAAACCGTGAATAATGTCCGTTTCATATTCCTCAACCTCAGCACCGTCTCGCAAACAATTCCGGGCAGACGCGATATTGCCCGATTAATTCTGTCTTCGGCTCCGAAAAAACAAAAAAAAGACAACAAACGTCGCGTCTGTTGTCTCATTTTCTCGGAGACAATTCAATCGCTCCGAGCATGCAATCGCCCGATTAAGCTTTGACCGAATTGAGCAAACGCGCCAAACGGCTGATTTTGCGGCTCGCGCGCTTCGCGGGAATGATGCCTTTCGATGCGGCTTTGTTCAATGCCGCAACGGTTGCGCTCAGCGACTCCGTCAAGCCCTCGGCATTCGATTCGACGGCTTCGCGGAAATTGCGCACGGCGTGTTTGACTTTGGAACGGCCCGCTCGGTTGCGCTCTGTGCGAACGGCGGTCTGACGAATTCTTTTCATGGCTGATTTATGATGCGCCACTTTTCTTTCTCCTCAAAAATTCCGTGATAAATGTGCGGCTTTCGACGGCCGAAAAACCGACCTCCGCACGATGAACGCGGGCTCATATCATGCAAATGATGCCTCTGTCAATCGATATCGGACGTTTCCGGCAATTAAGGCAACGGTTCGCCGACCGACACGCGCTCTCCCGTAAACGGATCGTACACATCCCCGCGCGACAAATCCGCGCAAACCTGGAAAATCAAAAAACCGACCGTAAAAAGCGCCAAAAGACCGAATGCCGTATACCCGGCATGGCGATATCGGCGCGCCAAGGCTTCGATGTCCGCCGTTTGTTCGGCGCGAGACACGGCATCGTTTTGCCCTTCTCCGGTTTCCGTTTCAGGCCGCGCTCTGTCTGAGCTCTCCATGTGCATCCTTATCTGCAAAAAAACTGCGTCAGCATCGGCGCCTTTTGCGCACCGTGACTTTTCGCCGCGCTCGCGCGCATCAGACTTCAACCGCAGCGCCTTTTCTGTTAAAAGAAACTTCTTTAAACGCCGCAACCGCCCCTTTAATTCAATTTCTCCGGCGTTTCAACCCCCTATTTTCACCGCGCGCGCATGAACATTTTGCTCAAAACCCGCAATGCTTTTCTCGAAAATAAAAAGCTCTACGAGCTCAACAAACTCCCCGATGCCTCGCGCGCAAAACGGAACTTTTACGCCTTCGTTTCGTTTGTCGCGCTCCTCTTCGGCGAAACGCAAAATTTCAAAATATTCATTCGGGCCGCAAGCGGCACCTACAACACCATGCTCGCGCTCGTCCCGTTCATGGTCGTCGGCGGCAGCCTCATTCTCACTTTCAACAAAGAAGCGACGATTTCATCCATCGTCGCGCAAATCAACGAATACGTCATCCCCGTCGCCGGCGACACAATCGCTTCGTTCCTCGCCGAAAGCCTCACGCGAACGCTCGATTTGGGCTTGGGCCCCGTCGGATTGATTTCGCTCCTCGTCACCAGCGTCATGCTCTTCGTCCATATCGAAGACTGCTTCAACGATATTTGGCATGTCACCAAATCCCGCGCTTTTTATCTGCGCATCCTCATATTCTACGCCGTCGTCACTTTGGGTCCCCTCGTCTTCTCGTTTTCGATCTACCAAGCAACGCAATTGTTCCCCGAAAACTTCATCGTCAGCGCCTTTGTCTGGAAGATTATCCGCGAACTCTTGCTCGTGACCGCCGCTTGCACCGTCGTCTTCAAATTCCTTCCCAACACTCGCGTCGGCTTCAAATACGCCATCATTCCGGCGGTCTCCGTCGCAATTCTCCTCGAAGCGCTCAAATTCTTCTTCAGCTTCTACATCAACATCGCCTTCCGCGCCGAGTCCAATTACTCCATCCTCTACGGCGCCATCGGCATTATTCCGTTTACGCTCCTGTGGCTCTACCTGTCGTGGGTCATCTTGCTCTATGGCGTGTCGGCAAGCTACTGCATGCAAAATTTCAGCGAATTGCTCAGCGCAAAACTCAACGATTCGCCCAACGACGAATGGGTTTTCTTGGGCGCTTGCGCCCCGCTCGAAGTCTTGAGCGCTCTCGTCCGGCATCTCTGCAACGGCGACGCCTCGCCGACCGTCAAAGAATTGCGCAAAGAATGCAACTACCCCGACAAAGCCATCGAAGGCATTTTGTCGCGTTTTCAGGAACTCAAAATCGTTAACCTCATCGACGGCGAAGACTCAAAATCGTGCGTCTTGGCCCGCCCGCTCGACGCCATTCTGCTCGACAGCGTCATGGCAAAATTCGACGAATCGACGTCCCGCGTCCGTAACCATCCCAAACTCCGCGCCCTCGTCGGACAGCTCACCGCGGCGCAAAAACAGATTTGGGCAAACAGCAACGCAAACGTTTTGCGCGAAGACATCGCCGCACTCCAAGATGTGAGCCAAACGCCCGCGGCTTCGCTCCGCATCGACGGCGATGACGAATAGTTTTCTTTTTTTTTGCGGGGAGGGGGGCGTTCCCCCCTGCGCCGCTTTTTTGCGCGAAATCGCCCCATTTCCCGCGCCGATATCATTATTGTGCGTCATATTCGCGCAAAATACGCGGCGACCCCCCTGTGCGGGCGGGGCACATCCCCGCCCGCAACGCCCGCCCCTATTCCTCGGAGATTCTGCGTGATTCATCTTCGAACATCGCTTTTTATTTCGTGCCTTATCCTTTTTTGCGCATTTTCAAGCAATATTTTGGCACAACCTCATGCGCAAACGACGACCCCGACAAATCCCGATTTCAGAGATCCGGGCGAAGATATCGGATTCGCCGACGCCCGAACTTGCGGTTCGTGGCGCTTCGATAAACAAAACGGTCTCAGGCTTGCCCCGGACGCCGAACTCAGAAACAGCTTTTTCGCTCCGAATCGCGAGCTTTCCCCGTACGGCGTCCTGCGCGCTGCGGTTAAACTCGGAAAACGCCCCGATTTTTCGCTCTTTTTTCGCGCAACGTTTCGCAAAAACGTCGACGTCGTCGACGGTTACAGCGTTTCCGTCGCAAAACAAACCGTCGATATCCATCGATGGGAATCCGGCTTTGCCATGCCGGCGGCAAAAAGCGTCAAACTCCCTAAAAATATCGATTGCATCGATATTCAAGCCGATTTCCGCCGCCCGCAAGCCGTCATCGAAATATTCGGACAATCAAAAAAGACGCAGAATTCAATTGCGCAATCATGCAATAACATCGATTATTCTTCGCCAATCGTCCGATTCGTCCTCGACGATTCGACTTGGCTCGGGGCGCATGCCGGATATAGCGCCTACAAAAAGCAAGACGAAACGACGGCGCTGCTTTCTTGGTCGTTCCGGCCGGAAATCCCCGATCCGTCGTTCCCCGTCCGCCCGCCCGTTGCGCTGCCCCAAGCTTATACTCGCCGGCATCCGGCGTCTTACATCATCGCAACCGAATCGTTTGCCGCTGACCGACCCGATATTGCGGCGATAATCAAATCAAAATGCGCACCCGTCGTCCCCTCGATTATTCCGAAAGCCGATATCTTTCGCTGCAATCATGACGCCATGACGGTACTTATCGGCAATTCTCCCGATCGCACGCTGCCCGATGGGCTCTTTTGGACCGAACCGCGCGCAGCTTTTGCAAATGCCGAATACAGAAGATTCGCAAAAGAGCTCTCTTGCTCGATTCCGATGCAATGCGACGAAAACGCGCCCCTCGATCCGAACAAAACGGCAAAAGATGCCGATATGACGCAAGCCTATTTGGATGCCTATCTCCGCATTTGTTCAAAACGCGTCAAAAATGCGCGCATCGAAACGATCGGAACGACTTATCTCGGACACCCGATGCGCGCCATCGTCCTCTCAGGCGCCAAGCCCGGCCGCCCCGTCGTCCGCGTCTTGTTTAACGGGTCGCATCACGGCATGGAACTGTTGGCCGCCGACTTTGCTTTCGACATTCTCGAACAAATCTGCGAACCCCCCGACGCCCAAAAACAAGCTTTCTATGCGTCTGTCCTCGAAAACGTCGAAATTTGGGTGTTGCCCGTCGTCAATCTCGACGGTCTCGACATGTATTTTCACGCCTCCGACCACTTGGGACGAAAAAACGGGCGAAACGTCTTTATCGGCAAAAACCCCAAAACACCGCTTCCGAAACGGTATGCTTACGCGGACGAATCCGTTTATGCGCGATACAGCCCCAATAACATCGCGGTCGGCGCCGGCGTCGACATCAACCGCAATTATCCCTTGCGATGGGGCGCAACCGGCGAAATTTCTTCGTCCGACAGAGAACGCAGTTATTGGCACCGAGGATCGGCTCCCGCCTCCGAACCCGAAACGCAGGCAATGATGCATATGTTTCATTCCGAACAGTTTGCCGCTTCGATAAGCTTCCACACCGTTTCGACGCGCATCCTTTCGCCCTACTCGATCGATGCCCTCCGAAATCCGCCGAAAGACAAAGATCCGCTCCGGCAATTGGCGCAAGAAATGGCCGATAACGCCGGAAAACAGCCAAACGGCAAATTCTACGAAGTCGTCAAAAACATCTACTCCGTCGACGGCACCGATCAAGACTGGTTCCGCATGATGGCCGGCACGGCGGCATATCTCGCCGAAGGACCGCTGCATAACCCGATCGGCGAAAAGAGGCGGGCTGCCGTCGCTTCGACGCGGCCGGTTTGGGAGACTTTGCTGCGGCGCGCAAAAACAGCTACCGTCGCGCGCGTCAAATCGGCCGAAGGCGCCCCGCTTATCGCCCGAATCGAATACAGCGACATCCCCGCCCTCAATGACGAAATTTGGCTCACGCGCCCGAAAGACGGCACGCATGCCATGCTTTGCCAAAAAGATCGGACGGTTACGGTTACATTGGCAAACGGCATGCAAAAAAAACAAACAATACCGTGCCGCGACGGAAAAATTACCGCCGCCGACTTCGTTTTCGACGTCAGCATGCAACCCGGCGACGCCTATGACGCGCTTTGCAAATTCGGCTTTTGCCAAACCGAAATGTACGGCGTCGACGCGCTGTGCGATATGGACAAAGGCCATGCGCCGCGTTATCCGGCGCAGCGTTATTGCATTCGGGACGCGCAGTGCCTGCCCGCCGGATTTTCTGTCAATTTCGGCCCGTTGGGCAAATGGCAATGCAATCCTCGCGAAAAAAGCCGCTTCGGCAGCGTCAGCCGATGACTTGCGTTTGGGCGCGTTCCGCCGGCGACGGACTGCCGGCGGCTGCTATGCCCATTGTCTTCCAGCGCCCGCGTTTGAATCGCCAAAATCCGCCGAGTCCCATGCACATGCACGAAACGCACATCGCCCCCCAAGCGCCGTACACCCCGTATCCCAAATAACGCCCGAACAAAAAGACGAGCGGAACCATCAATAACCACATGCATACGAACATCAGCAACATCGGAAAACGCGTATCCCCCGCGCCGCGAAGCGCACCCATCGACGGCACCCCAAGCGCATCAAAAACTTGATAAAGGACGCCGAAAAAGAACAAATTCGCACATATCTCTATGACCTTGGGATCGGCCGAAAATGCCTCCGCTATCCGATGTCGGCATATAAACGTCAAAATCCCTATCGATAACAAAAATAACATGCATATGACGATGCTGTAATTTGCCGATTTTTCTGCCGATTTGGGATTCTTTGCCCCCAAATACTGACCGACAAGCGTCGTCGCTGCTATCGATATCGCAAGCCCCGGCATAAACACGAGATTCATGAAAACCTGCACTATCGCGTGCGCCGCCGCCGACTCTTTGTCGAGCGATCCGATAAACAGTCCGAACACGGCCCAGCCGACGTGTTCTATCGCCCAGCTCAGGCCAATCGGCAAACTCAATGCAAAAAATGCTTTGAAAACCGAAAACTCCGGACGATGCAGCCGGCGCGTTCCGTATATTTCGTTATTCTTGCGCCCCATGACAACGCCCATATAACAAGCCATTTCAATCGCTTGCGACAAAATCGTGCCGATTGCCGCGCCGGCCGCGCCGTATGCCGGCACCGGTCCCAAACCGAACGTAAAAACATAAGTCAGCGGAACATTGGCAAATACGGTTATTATCGAAACAATCGCCGGCGTCTTCATATCGCCGATGCCGCGCAAAAACGATACGAGAGCAAACGACGCAAAAACGACGGGCGCCGCAAGCAAACGAATGCGCATGTAACTGAACGCGTCGCCGATGATTTCGCCGTTAGTCCCCATGGCCGTCAAAAGATGCCAAACTGCGGGAATGACGGCAATAATCGTCACAAAACCGAAACCGACCGCGACGATCAGCGCATGCATGAGCATTTTCCCGCTCTCGCCATACCGTTTCGCGCCGTAGTATTGAGAAACGAAAGTCGTAACCCCCGCCAACGTGCCCAAAAAGAACGACATCACGCTGAACGTCAGCGGAGCGCCCAAACCGATGGCCGCTTGCGCGCCGCTTCCGACCCAACGCATAAAAAGCGTATCGACCAGCCCGAGCAACGACATCGAAACCATCGACAATATGATGGGCGCCGCGAGCTTTATAACCTCGGTTATGCGCGCGGGACGCGTCGACATATCATTGAGATCGGGCGATATTGACTTGTTCAAAAAATCTCTCCTGTCGTCAAAAACAAAAATGACAAAAAAAAAAAGGCGTGCCTTGACAGACACGCGATGCGCCGCTTTTTAGCCAATGCGTTTGCTTTGTCAAGAGAATGCGGCAAATTTCCCTCTTGACGCTTGACCGGTTGCAATTAAAATCTTTGCCCTGTGATTTCGGCTGCGCGCACTGCGGCGGCCATTCCCCTGCAAAAGGAACGTTTTTATGAAAAATGAAGCCATTCTCAATGCTATTTTCAAACGGTCGAGCATCCGAACGTATACGGGCGCAGCTGTCTCGCGCGAAGAAATCGAAACAATTCTCAAAGCCGGCATGGCGGCTCCGTCGGGCATGAATCGCCAGCCTTGGGAGTTCGTCGCCATTGACGATCGCGCACTCTTGGATAAATTGGGCGATGCGCTGCCCTATGCAAAAATGCTGCATCAAGCCGGAGCGGCAATCGTCATTTGCGGCAACATCGAGAAAGATTGTCCCGCCCCCTATTCTGCGCTTTGGATTCACGATTGCGCCGCCGCTGCCGAAAATATTCTGCTCGCCGTCGAAGCGCTCGGATTGGGCGCCGTCTGGACTGCCGTTTCGCCGAACGAATCCCTCGTCACCGCCGTCAGCGATTTGTTGAAACTCCCCGGCAATATCATTCCGTTTTGCGTCATTCCCATCGGACATCCCGCCGGAAACTCCGCGCCGAAAGATAAATTTAAACCCGAAAAAATCCATTGGAACGCATTCTGATCGTTATATTCGCCCAATAATCACGCAATCATGAAAAAAATATGTTTGAAAGGCGGACGCGCCGTTATTGACGACGGCTTGCTTGCCGCCGATATTTGCATCGAAAATGGCATCATTGCGGCCGTCGGCAAATCGGAATCATTCGGGCTTTCTTGCAACGACGAAATCATCGATTGCCGCGGCAGAATTCTCATGCCCGGCATCATCGACGCGCATTGTCACATTCAGCTCGATACGGGCATTTTTGCAACACGCGACGACTGGTTTTCGGGCTCGCGGGAAGCCGCCAAAGGCGGCATTACGACCGTCATCGATTTCGTCGGCCCGCAGCCCGGCGAAGATCTCATGCATGCCCTCGATTTCCGGTGCCGGCAGGCGCAATCGGCGATTATCGATTACACGTTTCACATGACCGCGCTCGACGCAAACGAAAGCACGTTAAAATCGATTGCGCAATGTCCCGAACGCGGCATCTCTTCGCTCAAACTCTATACGACGTATCGCCCGAATTATTATTTGGACGATATGAGCATATTAAAAATACTCGAGACCGCCGAATCTGCCGGCATGATCACGCTTATCCATTGCGAAAACGATGCGATCGTTTCGGCCGAAACAACCAAACATGCCGGCGAAGATATCTTGCGAGCCTACCCCGATTTGCGCCCTGCCGTTGCCGAAACCGAAGCGGCGCAACGCATGATCCGTCTGGCGCAATATGCCGGCGCGCAAATCGTCATCGCACACAATTCATGCGCAGAAACGGCAAAAATCGTTGCCCAAGCGCGGTTGCGCGGCGCGCGGGTATTTAACGAAACCGCGCCGCAGTACTTGTGGCTCTCCGGCGACGATAACAAACATTCGCCCGAACCGTGGCGTTATATTTTGCAGCCGCCGCTGCGCGGCGCCGACGACTGCAAAGCCCTCAAAGAATCCGTGCTCTTTGGCGATGTCAATATGATGATTACCGACCATTGCGCTTACGAAAAAACGCAAAAAACCGCTTCGCCGACGTCTGTCCCCGGCGGATTGCCGGGATTTCAGACGCTCCTTCCGATGTCGGCCGCCGTTCCGGGCATGACTTGGCCGAAACTCGCGCGGCTTCTTTCGCGCAATCCCGCAAAAATCTACGGACTCTGGCCGCGCAAAGGCGCAATTGCCCCGGGATTCGACGCCGACATCGTCATATTGCGCGACGAAACGTTTGCCGTCGACGAATCAAAACTCGAGTCGTTCGCGCAGTATTCGCCGTTTCACGGCCATATCGGGCGCGGCATCGTCGAAACGGTTTTGCGCCGAGGCGAAATTGCCGTCAGTTCGGGCATCCCGCGCGCGCCGAAGGGATCGGGAAAATTCATCGCCGCCAAAGTCCGAAAATGCAATGACGCCGATCCGACGATGAATTGACCTTTGAATCATCCGCCCGCGCCCGCAAAAACGCATTCGGCGTTTGAATGCGAAGCGCCGATCTTGCATCGCAACGTTCTTTGCCGATGGCTGCCAGCTTATGGCGGACGGCTAATCGCCGTTCGCCGCCAGCAAATTGCCGTCGGCATCGTATATCGGCGCCACCGCATAGCGCTGACCGATAAATCCGGCCTTTTCTTTATAGACGCGGCGCGCGCCGTCGCGGCATTGCATCGCATGGCTGAGATAAGAACAGCCGCGAACGATATGAAATACGGTTTTGCCGTCTGTTTTGGCTTCGTAGGCATGCGGATCGACAAGCGGCGACGCGTCGGGAATCTCACCCGACGCAATATCGAGCGCGCGGTAATCCGACGCCGAAAAGGCGTCGTTTGTCCACTCCGAAACGTTGCCTTCCATGTTGTAAAGCCCAAGCGCATTGGGCTGTTTAACCGTTTCTGCGACGTTTTTGAGTTCTTGCCCGGCATTGGAAATATACCACGCATAATTGTCAATCAACGCCGACAACGCTTCGGACGTTTGCGGCACGGGCTCAAGCGAAGCGCCGTCTTGCGCGCCCATATCGACGCCGACCGTTTGATATTCTGCGGCATATTTGCCGCCGCGAGCGGCATATTCCCACTCATATTCGCTCGGAAGCCGAACGCCGCGGCATTCGGAATAATCGCTTCGGTACGCTTCGGCCATTTCGCACCGTTCGGTCTCGCATGCGCCGCCTTCCCCGACCGGCGCATAACAATACGGCAATGCGCTGCCCGGCAATTTATATTGATTGAGATAATGCGTATATCGATTGGCTATCGATGCCGCTTCGCCCCAGGATTTCGACGTCATCGGTTTCGATCCCGCCAAATCATACGGATTTTTAAACCACTCTTCGGCATCGTCGTGCATTTCGTACTGCATCAGACAAAAATCATGTTGCACCGTCAATTGACGACGGCGTTCCATAACTTTAAACAAATACCGCGCGCGCAGGTTATCGTCGGCAATCGTTTGCGCAACCGAATTGTACCATTCGGGAACACTCGCCGCGCCCGACTTTGCATTAAAAAAGTATACGCTCTGAGCATTGTCAAACGCGTCCGATGCTTCGAGATCGCTTTGGCCGCCGTCGGGATCGTAACCGCCCGCAAAAATCGCATGACCGCCTTCGACAAACACAAATCCGTCGGGACACTGCGAACATTTGCCGGCGACGCAACGCGTGCCGTAATAACATTTGTTTCCGACGGCGCCGCAATGGTTGCGATCTTGCGCAATGTTTACGCACGATCCGTCGGCAAATACTTCGCCCTCGCCGCACTCGCACGCGCCGCCGATGCACTTTTGCACGCCCGATTTGCCTATCGGGCATATCGAAGAACAGCTGCCGCAATGATTCGGATCGGTTTGCGTATCGACGCACGTCGCGCCGCAAAACGTCAAGCCGCTGTCGCAGCCGCATGCATACGTCGTCTTCTGCGTGTCGGGGTCTGCCGCTGCGCGGCACGACGCCGGCGATTTGCACGTCACGTTGCATTCGCCGCAGTGTTTATCGGTCACGGCATTGATGCATATATCGTATTTATCGGCGGCATTGCGGCGGCACAAGCGATAATTCGCGGGCATATCGCCCGAATCGCCGGCTGCGCCATCGCCGTTAAATCCGTCGTCGGCTTCGATATCGTATGCTTTGCGG
>CAVGZQ010000003.1:0-5655 GCA_963633515.1 Bacteroidaceae bacterium | reverse complement strand
CGATAAAACGGCGCAAAATGTGTGCTTCGGCATCGATGGTATCCCTTTCCCGCGCGTCGCTCAATCGCTCTTAAAAAACGAAAGAACATTCGCAAAAAAACAAAATCGCCAAAAACTATACGGCTAATGCCGCGCGATTATAACACAAAACGCCGTTCGGGACAATTTGCGATCTCATGCGCGAAACCGCGCGCTCCGGCGCGTGCAATCAAATATACGCGACTTCGCATATCGTGACATGACGCACTTCTTTGGGCGTGCGGATAATCGCCGATTCGTCGACGGCTTTGCCCAAAAGCGCCTGCCCGACGGGCGATCGGTAACTGATGTGTTTGTCGTCCAAGGTATCGAGCGGACCGACGATTTGATAGACGATTTCGCAATCTTGATCTTCGTCATAAAGCGTCACCGTTGCGCCGAAAAATACGCGATCCCCGCGCGGCATCGTCGGATCGATCACTTGCATTTCGGCAAAGCTTTTATTCAAAAAGCGCATGCGCCGATCGATTTCGCGCAGCCGTTTTTTGCCGTAAATGTACTCGGCGTTTTCGCTTCGGTCGCCTTGCGCCGCCGCCTCGGCAACCTCGTTTACGACTTTCGGGCGTTCGACGCTCTTGAGATATTCAAATTCGTCTTTTAACGCTTTAAAACCGCCTGTTGTAATATATGTCGGCATCTTTTTGCTCTTCTTTTGCAATGAAATCCGAAAATGGGATTGTTACGCCAAAATATCGGCGCGCTGCGGGTATCCGCCTGCTTCGATATGCCACAGACCGCGATCGGTCACGCGTATTTCGGGGATGACGGGCAGCGCCATAAAACTCATTGCCGCAAAGGGAGACTTGTTTGTCACGCCCAATTCGTCGCGGCAAAATGAAGCCAAACGCGCTTCGGCGCGGCAAACATCTTCGGCGCGGGCATCGCTCATGAGTCCGGCAACGGGCAATGGCAATTCGGCCGACCGATCGCCGCATACGGCGGCTTGCCCGCCGCCCATTTCGATGATCCGCCGCGCGCAGCGCAAAATTTCATCGTCGCAAGCGCCAACGACAATGAGATGATGCGCATCGTGCGCAACCGACGATCCCATCGCGCCGCGCTTAATCCCAAGCCCTCGCACGAATCCCATGCCGAAAGCCCCCGACGCCCGATGGCGCTCAAACACGCAGACTTTCGCAATATCGCCGTCGGGCGGCAACACGACGCATCCGTCGGCAACGCTCGGCTCTGCGAAGCGCTCCCGCGTCACGATCTGATGTTCGGCCAACTCGATGACGCGCAGCCGCTTGCCGGCTTCATGGGGCACGCGCAAATCTTCTGCCCGCGGAAGCAATGCGTTCATCGTCGGGCGCAAATGCGGCAGCGCCGCCGGCGCCGCATCGCTGCGCCCGAATTCATAACAAATCTCCCCGCGATGCAGCACATAATCGGGGATAAAATCGGTCAGATCGGGACTGACGGCAATGTTGGCATACATCCCCGGCGCAATCGCGCCCATGTCGCGATCGAGTCCGAAATAACGCGCCGGCGACAGCGTCGCCATCTGAAGCGCCAAAATCGGATCGACCCCGGCGGCAACCGCGCGGCTGACCATATGGTTAATATGTCCGCGGCTGAACAAATCGGAGGGATCGAGATCGTCGGACGCAAACATCAGACGCGACGCATTGCGCCCGCATTTGTCGATAAGCGGCAAAAGCGCTTCGAGATTGCGTTCGCTCGATCCTTCGCGGATCATGACGGCCATGCCGCGGCGAAGCTTTTCGCGCGCCTCTTCCGCTCCCGTCGACTCGTGGTCGGAACCGATCCCGCTCCATATATAAGCATTCAGTTCGCGCCCCGACACCATCGGCGCATGACCGTCGGCAACTTTGCCCATTCGGATAAATCGGGCAATCTTTTCATGCGTCTCTTCGTCGCCCGTCACAACGCCGGGCACGTTCATCATTTCGCCCAAGGCGACGAAGCGCGCATCATGCGCCAAAAGCGCCAGCGCATCGGCGCCCAACACTGCCCCCGGCGTTTCGATCGCTTCGTCGCAGATCGCGGGCACGCACGACGGCGCCGCAAAATAAACGTCGATAAAGCGGTTTCTGCGCGCGCATTCGCATTGAAACAAAATCCCGTCGATCCCCGCAACATTCGCGATTTCGTGCGGATCGGCGACGACGGCCGTTGTGCCGAAACGCGAAAATAGGCGCGCGGCTTCGGGAATGCACAGCTTCGTGCTTTCGAGATGAATATGGGCATCGATCAGCCCCGGATACGCATAACGCCCGCCGCAATCGACGATGCGGCGGCCGTCATAGCCCGTTCCGACGCCGACGACCCGTTCGCCGCCGATCGCTATCTCTGCATTTTCTTCGATCTCTCCGCTCAAAACATTGACGAGTCTGCAATTTTTCAGAACCAAATCGGCTTTTTCTTTGCCGAGCGCTTGATCGAGCCTTTTTCTTCTTTCGTCGTCATGCATGGCGAAATCTCCGCATCATTTCCCCCTTGAGGGGGACAAAGGGGGTGAGCGCGGCGTACAGAGCCCGCCGCCCGTCGGGGCGCGGGCGATATAGACGCGCAGGCGCGCGTATCGGCGTCCGACCGCCGATAGCGCGCCGCAAAGGCGTATGGCGCCCGGAAACGGGCGCCATAGCCGTGCCGCAAAGGCGTATGGCGTCCCGGCCGGGACGCCATAGCCATGCGCCGAACATAAAACAATTTCAAACGCTAACCGTTAGATTCGGCGAGTCCGCGCTGCATGAGAAGGGCGACGGCCATCAGGGCATTAAACGTCGCGCCGATGCGCAAACCCGCGCCGTATTCGGTCCGAATGCCCCCGTCTTCGGGATCTTGCGCCGCGCCGAGCATCGCCAAAAGACGCAAAAGCGTATCGTTGACGTCGAGCGCGTCGAGACCGACGAGAATTTCGACGATCGCCGAGCAGTCCCAAGCATCGATCTTGCGGTTGCGGACAAACGCATTGAGATTGTCGAGCGCGTCGAGCGCAATGCTGCGGTCGCTCGACGTCGTGCTGCGCCCCAAAAGCAAGAGCACCGACCAGTACGGGTGCGCCGTTTGGGCATCGGGCATTTGAAGCCACGTTTGGCGGATGTAACGCACGGCATTTGTCCACAAATCGTATGCCCCGAACTCGAGCGCGTACCCCGCGAGACACGACGTCTCGCAAATTCTGAACTGCGCCGGCTGATACCACGCGGGACATCGCGGATTTTGGAGCACTTCGGGAATCTCCTGCCACGATCCGTCGGGCAAAACCGTTGCGTGCAAAAAACTCAGAAGACGTTGAATTTCTTCGCCCTCAAACTGCTGATGCGCGATCAGAATGCGCATCGCCTCGATCGTCGAATGAATCGAACCGACATCGCCCGTGTAGTCGGGATCGAGTCCGCCCTTGAAACCGCCGTTTGCGCCTTGATATTGACGCATGACGCGCCAAAATTCCGCATTATCGATATCGCCGCGCCAATGCGCGAGCCGCATCTCGCAAAGGGGATCGCGATGTTCGGCCAAAAAACGATAGGCGGCTTCGGCGTCAAACGACGGCGCCCGGCCGCTGCTTATCAAATCGTAATAATCGTACGGTTTCAGAGGCATTGCTTACTCCAAATCCCCGATGCGTTTCGAACCGCCCGGCGTACCGATGCAGCGAGGATCGTCGCGTTTACAGATTGAACTGCCATTCTGCGGCGAGTCCGATAAAATGAGCGACCGAATTGTGACGGAAATAGTCGCGATCGGCAAACAGATTCCGAGCCGCCGAATTCAATACGCTCACTGTGTAATTAAAGCGAATTTCGGGCCGCCCGAAAATGCTTTCTTCGAATCGGATTGCAGGAAGAAGCGAAAATTTGAACAATGATGCCGTCTCTTGTTTGTTGCTGACGGGACTCAAACCGTTGGGACGGCGCAACTGTTGGCTGAACTCGATGCCGGGGCGGAAATAATGCCCGACGTTGCCCGTTATGCGGATATCCCAAACGCCTTCCCAACCGTCGTCGAAATCTTCTTTGATGCCGTCGGCATCTTCGAAATAACGCGCATAACCGCCCAACAAAATATCGGCATAATTGAGAATGTTTATCCCCGCGCTCAAGCCGACGGTGATGTTCTTTGCATCTTTGGCGCGCAAATCGGTTGCGACGCCGAAGGGAATCGTCTGCTCGCCGTAGGCCGCAAGCCCCGCCGAATATTTGAAAAACAGATTGACAAACGATCCGTCCGAAAAATCCGACACGCCGAACTGCGCGCCGACGAGCCACCCCGAGTCGGCGGGCAATTCTTTGATGAGTTCGGGCTGCGTTTCGAGATACTGCCCCTTGCCGATGGCGTGAACTTCGCCGTAGACTTTTGCTTTGAACGTCGGCAAATCGCCGCCGCCAAAAAACTGCTCGGCTTTGAGCGACGCAATGAAGCGCTGCCGATCGAGGAAAACGACGTCTTGTTTGCCCACGAAACGCTCGTCGACGACATCGACGGTCTCGTATTGATAATCGTCTTTGAGACGGTTTGTCCCGAAATGGAGGTCGATATTCGTGCGCGTCTTGCCGTGCCAGCCGATGCCGCCGCCGTACGTGTTTAAATTATCGAGCAGCCACGCATCGAGCAAATAGACGTCGTCGCCGCGATACATGCGCGATCCGGCCCAAACCGAAAACCCGTCAAACCACAGATTGCGCGCTTCGGCATAGAGATTGCGCACGGCAATGCCCGCCGTCCATTCGCCGTTGTAATGGAACAGATTGTCGCCGTCAAAAGCAACCGTCGCCACAAAATCGACGACCGTGTCGGATGTCTCCGATTTATAGGGCGTATACTTAAATTGAAACTCGGCATAGCTGCCTTCGTCGACGCGAGGCGACGGATAGACGATCCGTGCCTGACGCCCCGATTGCATCCCGTCGGGATTCATCGACGGCTGAACCCGCCCGTACGAACCGAACTTAAAACGATCTTCGATAGAGTTTAATACGCTGTCCGATCGCGACGGCTTCGAATTTTCTTCGGACAAATTCTTTAAAGCCTGCACCTGATTCCGCAAATCACCGATCTGACGCTGCAAATCCGCGATTTGCCCGTCAGCCGCCGAACGTTGCCGATCGCCCTCCCCGCCGTCCCGGCGCATCTCCGGCGCATCCGCCGTCCGAGCCGATTCGTTGCCCGCATCTTGCGCCGCGTCCGAAGCTTGCGGCAGGTCCGGTTTGGCAGAAGATTGTATTTCTTGCGCATTTGCCTGCGCGCCGGCGCACAAAACGGCGGCGCAGCCCAATGCCCCTAACCAACGATGCATGAATATCTCCCGTAAAAACGGACCGCAGCGCGAAATGCATTACTTGGGCAAATCTTCGCGATTGCTCTCCGAAATATGAATATCGTCTTCGGTCGCGTCTTTTCCGTCCGGGCCGAACGACCAAACTTCGCACGACATCGTGCCCGTTTTCTTGTATTGATAAAAATTGCCCCACGGATCTTTGGGCCAAAATATGCCGAATTGCTTGCGCAACCCCTCGCGCGCCGCGTCCAAATCGGCCGGGCATTCCTGCTCCCGCGAGCACATGCCGACCGAATAATTAAAAAGCTGATTGACGAGCTTCTGCGCTTTGTAATCGTCGGGCTCTATCCCGCCGGGGAATTGATTCTTGA
>CAVGZQ010000002.1:26618-51648 GCA_963633515.1 Bacteroidaceae bacterium | reverse complement strand
CTGCCGAAATTCCGTCAATCGACGTACCGGCGGATGCGCGGATCGTCTTCGGGGGGTTATGGAGAGACTGCCGAAATTCCGTCAATCGACGTACCGGCGGATGCGCGGATCGTCTTCGGGGGTTATGGAGAGACTGCCAAAATTCCGTCAATCGACGTACCATCGGATGCGCGGATCGTCTTCGGGGGTTATGCGATCATCCGCCGACAAAAGCGATTTCCAATCGTCGGCCGTTGATGTTTCGCGCGATATTTGCCAAGCCGGATCGATGCTGCGCGTCGCATCCGACCAAAAATGAAACGTTCCGTCGCGCAGCGCGAGCAAAGGCGAGTCTTTACATTCGATTCTTTGAATATCGAAAGTTTCGGAAACTTCCTCTTCGGTGACGCAATAAGACCGCAGATTTTCCAATAAATCGTCAATTTTTTCGAATTTCATCCGTTTCGTGACATACAGTTTTTTGCCGTCCCAATCGACCGACAAGATGCATTGCGCCAAATGATCGCGGATGTCGGACGGCAATTTGCCGATATTGAAGAAACCGTCGCCGACGGGCGTTTTATTATTTAACAAAAACGCCCGCCCCGATTCGTCGACAGACACGGCGCCCGACGGCGATGCAATGACGGCACAAACCGGCGCTTCGTGCAGAAATTTCGTCCGCCAGCTCCCATCCGGCGCAATAAACCGCAATTCGCGATTTTGCATCCCGCCGCAACATGTCAGGTAGACGCCGCCGTGCGCGACGCAATCGTTGCGAAGCGTCTGTTCGGCATTGGGCAAAACGATATCGCGCGAAACTGCGCCGAGTTCGCGCAAATCGATAAAATCGGACGGATCGTCAACCGCGAGCGCCGATCGCAGTTTTGAATCATCGAATCGGACAATGCGGCAGACATCGGAAAAGACGGGAATCGACGGCGCCAGCGTTATCAAAAATGAACCGTCTTCAAGCGGGTCAGATATATGCCGAATATCTGAATCAAATTCGATATATGAAATGCGAAGCCGCACTTTATTCGCAACTTCGAGCGCAAGCGACGCGTCGATTTGCCGCAAATCGACGTAATGCAGCCGATTGCGCCGAACGGCGGCATTTTTGACTTTTGATGAATATTCCGTTTTATCTAAATTATTCGAATTAAATTCAACACACCCCGCATTATCTGCATCAGATCCATCATTGCCGACATTTTCGGGCGCGGCATCGAAGTACAGAAAACCGTCGGCATAAGGTATCCATTCGATCGGCCGGGCGACGTTTCCCATGCCGGCGAAGCCGGTTTGCGTCGGGACATCGTCGAAGACGTGATAGGCGCGCGCCGTCGGCGAATCGGGCGAAACCGACAAGACGTTTGCGCCCGAACGGACGAGAATTTTGCCGTTGCGCGCGATGGGGCGCAAACCGTCGCGCAAAAAATAAAGCGCCGGATGCGTTTGCTTCGTCCAATCGGCGGGAATGCCGCGTCCGCGCAAAAAAAGCGGCAAATGCGCAAAGCGCAAAAGCGCCGCGCGAGCAACGTCTTTGCCGTAATATCTCGCCAAAGCGTCGATCATGAAATAGGCGGCGCCGATCATGCCTTCGTCGCGAAATTGGCGCGCTTTCGTTTCCCAATGGGAAACTTGCGGCAACGGATGCATCGACATAAAAGCCCGTATTTGCCGATATGCGGCAGGGTCGAAATCACGGATCGATACGCGCACGGAAAATGACCTTTTGGCGCCGTCAGGCGAATATGAAAACGGAATCTGCAGAAAAAAAAGAAATCGAAGCGCGGGGGTGAACCGGCCGACGCGCCGGTTCCGGACAGCCGGGGCGCCCGGTCTGCCGCTAATCGTCGAGCGCCGACAAAGCCTCGATGGCTTTGACGTTCATATCGACGACTTGGACGGATTGGGACTGCTTCGAATCGAGATCGACGGCTGTAATGGCGAGTATGCCGTTGACGTCGATGCGCAGAGATACTTCGATGCGCGGCTCCATCCGCTTGGCAGGACGGATCCCGGCGAGTTCGAAAGTCGCGAGCCGCGTATTGTCTTTGACGTGACTGCCTTCGCCCTGGAAGACGGAAATGATGACGCTCTGCTGGTTGTCGCGGCTCGTCGTGAAGACGCGCGAAACGCGGTGCGGAACTTTTGTATTCTTGGGAATGAGCGGAATGCATACGCCGCCGGCGGCTTCGATGCTGAGCGTGAGCGGGATGACGTCGAGAAGAAGCACGGCATCGGAATCGCTGTCGAGCGCCATGGCCTGAATGGCAGCGCCGATCCCGACGGCTTCGTCGGGGTTTATGCTCGTATTGGGCGGACGCAAAAACCATTCTTCGACTTTTTTGCGAATAAGGGGCATCTTTGTCATGCCGCCGACCATGATGATTTGATCGAGCTCGCCGCAATGAATCCCCGCGCTGTCGAATACATTGCGGCATATCCGAAGCGACCGATCGACGAGAGGCTCGCACAGCGACTCCATTTGCGAACGCGTAAGCACTTCGTTGACCCCGATCGTCGGATCGATGTCGGGAACTATCCCTTGGAGCTCTATTTTTGCCGAATTCTGCGAAGAAAGCTGAATTTTCGAAAACTCTGCCGCATCGAGAATGCGCTGACGCGCAAGCGTATGGTAGGAAAGATCGATCTTCGTCTGTTTTTTGAACCGATCGATAATCCACGACGCTATCGCTTGATTGAAATCGTTGCCGCCCAAAAACGTATCGCCGCCGGTCGCCAAAACGTTATAAACGCCGTCGTCGATTTCGAGAACGGAGATATCGAACGTGCCGCCGCCGAAGTCATAGACGGCGATCGTATGACCGACTTTCGCGCCGAAACCGTATGCCAGCGCGGCGGCTGTCGGCTCGTTGATTAACCGCGTCACTTCGAGTCCCGCGATTTCGGCGGCGCGTTTCGTTTCTTTGCGCTGGATGTTGTCAAAATGCGCCGGCACGCTGATGACCGCCTGTTCGACGGGTTCGCCCACTGCCGTTTCTGCCAAAACTTTGACTTTTTTCAGAATTGCCGCGCTCACTTCGGTCGGGCTGAAGCAATGTTCGCCCACGATAAGACCCGTCATCCCGTCTTCGGTCGGAACGGCGGCATACGTCAGCGACGGCAAAAGACGCTGAATGTTGGGCGAATCGAACCGCTGACCGAGCAATCGTTTCGCCGAATGAATCGTCCGCTCGGGCTGCACGGCCATTTGAGCCTTCGCCATGTAACCCACATAAAATTGATCTTTTCGGTTGAGCGACATCACCGACGGCAACGTCGATCGCCCTTTTTCATCGAGGATAACTTGCGGCTTGCCGTTGACGACGACTGCGGCGCAAGTGTTCGACGTTCCCAGATCAATTCCGATAACAGGCATGACATACTCCTATCGACGGCGATGCCGCATCCCATGCCGGACGCGCCAAAATGGGAGGCAATGCGCAAAATCGTTCGCTTTGCCGAAAATGAAAATTATTCGATGCGCGGCGCATGATATCTCATTTTCGGCTTAAAACATGATTATCGTTTGAATAAATTGCTGAAGAAGCCGCCCTTTTTGGGCGTCGGAGCTTCTTCCTGAACGCTTTCGCGTTTGCGCGGCACAGGGCGCGAAACCTTCGACAAATCGGTGTTGATAAGATCGCCGGTCGATTGAGGCTGCGCGTGCGATGCCCGCCGCGGCACGGGCTTCGAAATGAGTTCGTCGAGCGAAATATCGGGCTTTTTCTCGGCTTTTTCTTCGCGAACCTCGGACTGCGACGCGAGTTTGATGGGAATGGGACCTTTATGGACGATGTCGGAAAAATTCGGCTGTTCCATGGCAACGGTTGCCGCATCGTCGGCCGGCGCCTCGGGCAAAGGCGATTGAGCGGCGATCATCGCCGCTTCGACCGACGGCATTTCAACGCTCGGTTCGCCCAAAATATCGGCCTGAAGCGCTTCGAACAACTCCGACGGCGTTTCTTGCGCGCCGCCGCTGACTTGGAAAAACGGCTGCGGTTCGTCGGCTGCTCCTGCGGGCGAATGTTCAATCGCCGCGTTCGCTTCGTCATTTTGATTTAAATCTGAATTTTGTACGTATTGCCGTTCGCTTTCCGAATAAAATTCGGTCTCTTGCGCAAGAGCGCCTTCGGACTGCGCAACCGCTTGCGCGGCGTCGGATCCTGCCGATTGGCTGTAATCAAAAGAGTCTGCCGCAGGCTGACCGTAATCGAAAGATTCTGCCGCTGGCTGACCGTAATCGAAAGATTCTGCCGCAGGCTGACCGTAATCGAAAGATTCTGCAACAGGCTGACCGTAATCGAAAGATTCTGCAGCCGACTGAGCGTAATCGAAAGATTCTGCAGCCGACTGACCGTAATCGAAAGATTCTGCAGCCGACTGAGCGTAATCGAAAGATTCTGCCGACGCCTGCGCAAAAGCTTCGGCTTCGGCGCGCGAAGGCGCAACATTTTGCGCATCGATGCTTGCGCCGTTTTCGTCTTGCGTTCGGGCGATCGATTCGTCGGTCTGCATCGCGGCGCTTTGCGCCGAAACACGCTCCATTTGCACGGGGGTTTCGTCGCGATCGGCGTTTCGCTTCGTAAATTCAAAATCGCGTTCCATGCGTTCGGCAACGGGAGAATTCCCGAAATCGAGCGCGTCGCCGAACATGTTGCCTTCGCCGCCGTCTGCCGACGCATCGAAATTGCCGACGCCGCGCGCCTCGAATGCAGCCTGCATTTCGTTGACAGTCGGCGCATCGTCGTACTCGGCAGTCGTCGCGCCCTGCGATTTAAGCGCGCCGAACTGTTTCGATTGCGCAGCCTCGCGCTCGGCATTGGCGATATTGTCGGCGACTGCCGCATATTGGCCGGTCACGGCGCGCGACTGTTCTTGCAGCCGGCCGCCGACGACGCGTTCGCCGAGCCGATTTCCGAGCTGAGAAACGGGCGTCGCCGGCGCGCCGATCGCATCGCCCGCGCCGTATTCGAGCATGATTTCGTTTTCGGGGGCTTTAAACATCCCGCTTACAACGGTCGGCGGCTCATAAATTCCGCTCGGTTCGTTTTTCGCGGGCTTCTTCGCAATCCCCGAAAACAACGTATCAAGACCTTCGTCGAGGTCGATGTCGCCGAACAAATCAAACCCTTGATGTTCGCCCGCGCGCGATTCGACGATAAACTGCCGCCCCATCGCATGCGGCTGCGCGCTGCGGCCTTCCGTCTCGCCCAATATCGCATCGACTACGGCTTTAAACGCCTTGTTTACGCGCTTAAGCGAAACGAGCATCCCCGATTTCAGCGAAGATGTCCCCCCCACAAAGGGAACTTCCTTGCGCACAACGCCCTCTCCGGCATACGTCACCGACCCGTCGGCAAGCGTAAACTCAAACCGAACTTCGGACCCTGCGGGACGCGTCGCGCACGTATTGATGAAAAGCCCGCGTTTGGACAGCAACGGCCGCATTCCCGTAATGAACTCTTCTTGCGTCGAGTATCTCAAGGTTGCGCGGATAACTGCAATTTGCGATGTCACATTGACCCCCACAAAAAAAGCGTTAAGCGAAATGCATCAACGGTTTAACATACCACAACACGCCGAAAGAAAAAAATATTTAGGGGCTGCGGCTATTGCCCGCCCGGGCTTTGCCCGAGCGGCGCAATACGCCTTCGCAGCCTGCCTATTTCGCCTTTGGGGCTCAATACGGCAGGCTGCCCGCGCTTTTGCCCCCGCAGGGGGGGCAATACGCTCGGGGCGCGGCTATGTTCGCGCGGGGGCTGCGAACATACGCCGCGCTTTTTTTTCGATGTTTTGAACGTCTGCCGCGTCTGCTCCGAACTCAGCCTCCGAATGAGCGCCGTTCTCTATTATTTGCATCCGAAGCCGCGGCGCAAAAAAAAGATGCGCAGCCGGGAACGCCGCGCGCGCAAAAAAAATCGGGGCGTTTCCGCCCCGACCCTGAGTTGCTGCGCCCGGCGCAGCCGCAAAGAAAATAAAAACTACTCTTCGTCTTCGTCTTTCGCGCCGCCAAACGGCGATTCCTTGATAATCTTGGCCTCGAGGTTTGAAGGCACGTCTTCGTACCCCTCAAATGCCATCGTAAATATCCCCTGACCGCTCGTCATCGAACGGAGATCGGGCGCATACCGCTGAATCTCTGCCAACGGACATACCGCATGAATGACCGTTTTCTTGTGATCGGGATCCATGCCCAATACGCGGCCGCGGCGCGACGTGATGTCGCCCATGATATCGCCCACCGACGCGCTCGGAATCGTGATATCCATTTTGTAGACCGGCTCGAGGAGCTTTACGCCGCCTTGTTCAAGCGCGCTGCGAATCGCTTTTTTCCCGGCCATCTGGAACGCGACTTCTTTCGAATCGACGGGGTGATACTTGCCGTCGATGAGCTCGACGGCAACGTCGGTGACCGGATAACCGGCCATCGGACCGACTTCCATGCGGCTCACGATGCCCTTTTCGACGGCAGGAATGAATTGACGCGGAATGGCGCCGCCCACGATTTGATCGATGAATTTAAATCCCTCGCCGCGCGGAAGCGGCTCGGCGTTGATGTAGCAAACGCCGAACTGCCCCGCGCCCCCCGATTGTTTCTTATGCTTGCCCTCGATCCCGTTGACGCGCTTTTTGATCGTTTCGCGATAGGCAACCAGCGGCAGCGAAACTGTGACTTCGAGCTTGAATTTGCGCTTGAGCTTTTCGATCGCCATATCGAGGTGCTGCTGACCCATGCCGCGAAGCGTGAGCGCCCGGCCCAATTCGTCGTATCCGGTCGAAAGCGTCGGATCTTCGTCGATGAGCTTGTCGATGGCTGCTTTGAGCTTGTCTTCTTCCCCCTTCGTCTTCGTCGTCACGTTGAAATCCATCATCGGTTCGGGATACGCTATCGTCTTGAACGCATAATCCAAACCGCATCCGAGCGTATCGTTCGTGCGCGTGTCTTTGAGTTTCGCTACGCTGATGATATCGCCGAATACGCCTTTTTCGACGGCTTCGCGGTTATTTCCCCGCAAAATATAGAGCGATCCCAACCGCTCGCCGTCGCCCGTGCGCATATTCGTCACGGCGCCGTCGTCGGGAACATTGCCGCTCATCACGCGGAAAATCGTCTGTTTCCCCGTCCGTTCGTCAAAAAATGACCGAATGACAAGCGCGGCAAACGGTTGCGATGCGCTCGTCAAAAGCGTTTCTTCGGCGCCGTTTCGGACGGCCGTCATTTCGTTGCGTTCGACAGGGCTCGGCCCGTATTTCGCAATATTGTCGAGCAACAAATCGATGCCGATTTGATTGACCGCCGACGCATACATGACCGGAACGAGTTTGCCGCTGCGGATCGCCTGCGGCAGCGCCGCCAAACACTCTTCGCGCGAAAGCTCCATCGTTTCGAGATACTTTTCCGTCAATGCATCGTCGCTTTCGGCAACCGCTTCCACGATGACTTCCCAAGCTGCCGCCACGTCGTCGGCATATTCTGCCGGCACATCGCATTCCTTCGATTTGCCCGTCGCGCCGTCATAAACATAGGCTTTGTTGCGGATAACCGAAATAACGCCCTTAAACGTTTCGGCCGCGCCCATCGGGATTTGAAGCGGAACAGGCGTGACGTCGAGCTCTTCTTTGATGTCGGCCAAACATTGCGCCGCGTCGGCGCGCTCTTTGTCCATCTTGTTGATGACGATCATGCGCGCAAGACCGAGTTTCGCCGCCTCTTGATAGGCTCGTTCCGTCTGAACTTCGACGCCGTCGGGCGCGCTCACGACGACTGCCGCCAAATCCGCGCCGCGCATCGCCGTAAACGAATCGTAAATAAAGTTGCCGTCACCCGGAGTGTCGATGATATTGACCTTCTTGCCCGCGTATTCGCACCACGCAAATGCCGTCGCATTCGACCCGCCGCGCTTCACTTCTTCGGGTTCGAAGTCAAACACCGACGTGCCCGCCGTCGTATTGCCGAAACGCGTCGTGACGCCGGTCTTCAGCAATATCGCTTCGCCTATCGTCGTCTTGCCGCTGCCGCCATGACCGACAAGCGCTACGTTGCGAATATCCTTAGAATCAAAGAGGGTCTTTGCCATGCTCATTCTCCTGAGTGAATTTGCCCTGCATGGGCGGTTGATGTCCGCGTAATCTAGGACGTTGATTTCGTTTCGTCAAAGAATAATTCACGTTTTTATAGACTGTTTTGGAATGTTTATATCACACTTAAAACTACATGCAACGGCTTTTTTGACGTTTCCGGCGGAAAAATTCCTTTTTTTTTCCGAAAAACCGCGCATTTTCTTGAGTTTGCGATTTCATGACCTGTATAATTTTTGTCCTATTTTAAAATTGCTCCGTCGGCGTATAAATGCCGTCGCCAAGCCGGCTTTCGCGCCGGGCAAGCCGGCTTTCGCGCCGGGCAAGCCGGCTTTCGCGCATATTCGATTCATCCACGCTTCGTCCCATGTATTGCAACGTCGTCCTCTTTTCCCGCCCCATCTCTGCGCTCACTTACATCCTCAACGCCGACGTCCCCGTCGGCGCCATCGTCCAAGTCCCCATCAAACAGCAGTCCGCAACCGGAATTATCACCGATATCTTTCCCGACAAACCGACGGGCGAACAGTTTAACCGCGTGCGATTTCGGACGATCCTCGAAGTCGTCGACCCGAAACCGTTCATTTCCGAGCCCCTCATGCGCACGCTCTCGTTTATGTCGGCCTATTATTTCGCCCCCTTGGGCTTTTGCCTCAAATTGGCCATTCCTTCGGGCATGATGCGCGACGGACGCTGCGGCTATCGCGCCGATATCGCCGCCGCTGAACAGCTCATCCGCCAAAACGGATCCGATCCGCATATCGCCGAACAAAATGCGGCAGTATTGCAAAAAAATGGCAATTCACGCCTGAAATCAGGCGATTTTTTGAACAGCCTGCAAAAAATTATCCGAATCGCAAAAGACAATCCCGAACCCATGTCCGACGCCGAATGGCGAAAATCGCTCAAAGCTTCGCCCGATTTCATCCGGAATTGCATCGCTTCGGGATTGCTCAAACCGGTCTGGCGCCTCGAAAAAAAACGTTCCGAAGAAACGATCGAACCCGTCTACTCGATAAATAAAACGGTTGCGGGCGGCGAAAAATCGGCCCCGCGGCTCGGAAAAAAACAGCGCGCAATCATCGAATGGCTCGAAATGCAGCCCGCCCCCGCGCGCCATAGCGCGCTTATCGCCGAATTCGGCGCATGCCAACCCGTGCTCCGGCGGCTCGAAGAACTCGGACGCATCGTAAAATCGTCGGCAACGCGCGACAAAACTTCTTTCGACGATATCGCGCCCATCGTCTCAAACGTCGAGCCGACCGACGAACAGACTCAAGCCGTCGAAGCCGTCGCAAATTGCGAAGGATTCGCCGCGTTTCTGCTCTACGGCATTACAGGAAGCGGAAAAACGGAAGTTTATTTGGGCGTCATGGAACGCGTCTTGGCGCGAAACAAAGGCTGCATCTTCGTCTTGCCCGAAATCGCGCTCACCCCGCAATTCTGCGCCGTTTTCAAAGGACGCTTCGGCGACCGCGTCGCCGTCCTGCACAGCGGGCTGAGCGAAACCGAACGGTTCAATACGTGGTCGCGCATGCGCGACGGACGCATTTCCGTTGCCATCGGTCCGCGAAGCGCCATTTTTGCCCCCATCCGTGACATCGGACTCATCGTCGTCGACGAAGAACACGACGGATCGTTCAAACAAGGCGAAATGCCCTGTTATAACGCCCGCGATATGGCGCTTTACTTGGGACGGCAAGCAAAATGCCCCGTCATCTTGGGGTCGGCCACTCCGTCGCTCGAAACGTATTGGCGCGCGCTGCAAAATCGTACCGTCATGCTCAGACTCACGCGCAGACCCTTGGCTCGGCCTATGCCCGATATCGAAATCGTCGACATGAGAAATCGGGCAAAACTTCAAAATTCAAATAATAAACATAATAATCGCAAAGAATTCTGCAAAGATGAAGATAATGAACGCAAACAATATGATATTGCAGAAACCGGCGAACAAAATTCAAGCCAAAACAATCAATCCGATCCCGAAACCGACGCAAACTTCGAAGCGCTCCGCTTGCGCCTCATTTCACCCGAACTCGAAACGGCGCTCGGACAAACCCTCGCACGCGGCGAACAAGCCATCATCTTCCTCAATCGCCGCGGCTACTCGACGTTTGTTCAATGCGATTGCTGCGGTCACGTTTTGAATTGCCCGAATTGCGACGTTTCGCTCACTTACTACAAATATGCCGACGCCCTGCGATGCCGCTACTGCGGCTATAACGAACCCGCGCCCGAGTCATGCCCAAAGTGCGGAAGGAAAGACTTGTCGTTCTCCGGATTCGGCACCGAACGCGTCGCTGCGCTCCTTAAAAAAATATTCCCCGATGCTCGCATCGATCGGCTCGACCGCGACCGTTCGGCGACGAAAACATTGCAATCCGTCTTGGGATCGTTTCGAAACGGCCAAACCGATATCTTGGTCGGAACGCAAATGATCGCAAAAGGACACGATATCCGAAACGTCACCTTGGTCGGCGTCGTCTGCGCCGACATCGGACTCAATATGCCCGATTTCCGCGCCGCCGAACGCACCTACCAACTGCTCGCTCAGGTCAGCGGGCGCGCCGGACGCGGAAACCGGCCCGGGCGCGTCATCATCCAAACCCTGCGCCCCGATCACCCCGCCATCGCCGGGCAAATCAACCTCGATTTCGAAGACTTCGCCCGCCAAGAACTCAAGATTCGCCGCGCACTGCAAAAACCTCCCTTCGCTTCGCTCATCCTTGTCACGTTCAAAAGCGCGCACTTCCTCGAACTCGAGCGCTTCGCGTCCGATTATGCCCGCATCGCACGTTCCCTCAAACCAAACAGCCCCGACGCCGCCTTGCTCGGTCCGGCCCCCGCTCCGATGGCCATGATAGGCGGCGAACTCCATTTCCAGCTCTTCCTGCAGCATGCCGACCGAAACGATCTCCGCCGCTGGATGGCCGCAGTCCGAAACAGCGCCGCACAACTCTGTCAAAAAGCCGCCAATATCATACATGTCTCGATCGACGCCGACCCTTACGATATGATTTGAACCGCGCGCCGCCGCTTTCGCTCCGACGCCCCATGCCTGTTGCAAACCTGCGCAAATCATTGCAAAAATAACGCTCTCTCTTTGCGAAAAAAGGAGCCCCGACACCGATGGACAAAACACAAAACGCGATAAACGCGATCGCCCAGGGCAACGAAACCCAAAACGCTCAAAACATCGCAAAACAAGATTTGAACGGCATTATCGGGTACGGTCTGCTCAAAATCAGGATCTATCTCGAAACCGCCGACCGCATCATCGACAACGATGCCGCTGCGCTCACTTACGGCATGAGCGCAACGTCCGCGCTCAATGAATTGAGAAAAATTACCGGAAAGATCTTCGATCCGCCGCTTAATTATCCCGACGGCGTAAAAAGCATAATTCGAAGAATTGTCGAAAATCCCGACGAAAATTGCATCGGAATTTCAGACCTCTACACAAGATTCATGCTCTCCCTCGAAGACGTCGAATTGCTCGCTTTTCTCGTCGGCGTTGCCGTCAACCCCGCAATGCGCGATCTGTTTATGTTTGCCGTCAGCGACCAAAACGTCACAACCCCCGATATTTGTTCGATTTGCCGCATCTTGGCAAACGGCAATCAATCGGCGTTCGACACGTACCTCAGCAGGCTCTCGCACGATGCGCCGCTGCGGAAAAACTGCCTCATTTCCGTCGAAAAACGCATCAATCCCCACGACGGCTTCGAACGCAATCTGCTCAAACGCCGCGTCATCGTCGCCGATCGCATCGTCGAGTTTCTCCGAAATCCCGCCGCCCAAGACGTCCCCGTCGACGAAGCCCTCTCCTCCTATGCCTATCGCTCGTGCGATCGCGTCGACCTCGCAGCGCTCTATTTGCCCCAACACTGCCAAACGTCGCTGCTGCAAATCATCCGTTCGCGGACTTTCCCCGCGCTTCTCTCAGGACCTGTCGGCTCCGGAAAAGAACGCGCCGCAAACGCCGTCGCCACGCTTTTGGGCAATAACTTGCTCAGCGCCGATTTGCCCAGCTTGCTCACGCTCGGCGCCGACGACCTCCAAATGCATCTGGCCGACTTGTTCCGAGAAGCGCGCTTGGGCAACGATTTCGTCTATTTTCGCTGCGAGCGGCTGCCCGAATTCATTTCCGGTTCGCAGCAAATCGTCCTCGAATCGTTCTTTCGACGCGAACGCTTCTTGCTCGGCGCCGAAGAAGTCAAATTGTGGCTCATACAGCTCACGGCCGGATGGCCGCAAATCGCACTCCCCCTGCCCGAACAATCCTATCGCATCAAAATTTGGACCCAATCTTTTGCCGGCGAAAAACGCCGACCCGACGACGAAGCCATCGACGCCATCGCGCGGCGCTACGAAATGTCCGAGCCACAAATCCGGCAAGCCGCCGCCGAAGCACGCCGCATTAGCATCGCCGCGCGGCGCAAACGCATCGATCTCAACGACCTCGACAAAGCTTGCCGAACGTATTTCGCACACAAATTGAGCGATTTGGCCGACCTCGTCCCCCCATCGGCTTTCAAACCCGAACAGCTCATCCTCCCCGACGCCGAACGCGTCAAATTCGACGAAGTCCTCCTCTATGCCAACGCCCAAGACACCATCTATACCGATTGGGGTTTCGGCGCGCGCTTCCCCTACGGACGCGGTCTGAGCGTCTTGTTCTACGGCCCGCCGGGCACCGGAAAAACAATGGCCGCAAGCATTATCGCCAATTATTTGGGACTCGATTTGTTCCGCGTCGATTTGTCGCGAATCATGAACCGATACGTCGGCGAAACCGAAAAAAACTTGGCCCGCGTCTTCGACGAAGCCGAACGCGGACACGTCATGCTCCTCTTCGACGAAGCCGATTCGCTCTTCGCAAAACGGACTTCGGTCAAGTCGACCAACGACCGATACGCAAACCTCGAAGTCGCCTACCTTTTGCAACGCATGGAAAACTTCGAAGGCGTCACCGTCCTCACGACCAATATCGAAGCAAACCTCGACGACGCCTTCAAACGCCGCATCCGATACCGCATCTATTTCCCCATGCCCGACGCCAAAACGCGCGGAAAACTCTTCCAATCGCTCTTGCCAAAAACCGCGCCCGTCCGACCCGGCATCCCCTTCGATCTGCTGGGCGAACAGTTCGAAATCAGCGGCGGTCACATCAAACAGGCCGTCCTCAAAGCCGCCTTCTACGCAAAACGCGACAATACCGAAATCGGACTCGCGCAACTGACCGAAGCAACCATCTCCGAATGCCGCGAATTGGGCATGCTCATGAACGACAATCTCCCGCGCCCGCTCACCAATGCCCTGCGCGCCGAGCGCGGCGAACCCCCGCTTTCCGAAGAAGAATACCGCCGTCAGCACAAACCCCTCGTCTCGCAGGATCTCCCGCACATGGATTTGCCCGAAGGCGTCCCCGTCAACGCCGCAAACGCTCGCAACTTCGATATGAATTAAAAACAACTTCTTGCGCTTTTATGCGAATTTTATAAACCGATTTTCGGTTTAAACGCGCGATGGGGCGCGGCTATCGGCGAAGCCGATACGCCGCGCCGCTTCGCCTTTTTTGCGGCATGCTGCCGCAAAATACGGCTTCGCTGCCGCGCTATGTTCTCGCCGCCGCAGGCGGCTTGCGAGCATACGCGCGGCTTTTTTGCATTCTCTTTTCCGCAATCCGACGCCTGCGCGGCAAATGCGCAAAATATCAAAAAAAAGCCCGTATTGAGCGAATGCGAAATAGGGCGAAAAAAAGCCCGTATTGAGCGAATGCGAAATAGGGCGAAAGCTGCGCGCATTGCCCGCCGGGGGCAATGCGCGCAGCCAACCTAAAAAATCGCGCTAGTCATTGCACGTCGGCGCGGCAAACGATTCGGCGCTTGCTGCCGTGTCGGAAAGCTCAAACCGATCGGCATGAACGACTGAGTCGGTGCCGGACCACGGGCGTTTGTCGCTTTCCTTGAGCTTGCCGTAAATTTTGCCGGCTTTATACGCTTCGCCCAAGCCCTTGTAATCGACGAAATCGATGTATTCGCCGCCGCATGTGAGCTGGATGCGGTGAATTTCATCCATGCGGGCAATAAGGTAATCGCCGTTCAGTTTCGAATCCGATTCGGCCAAAGTCAGGCTCGCATCGCATTTTCCGCCAAACGCCGTTTGTTCGAAGTACTTGTAATCGTCTTCGGCGTCCGTCGGAATCGAACAAATGACGAGGGGTTCGCACGGCTTCAAAACGAGTTTCCCCGAATCGCCGTCTTCGATGCGATCTTTTCCGATTTCCGCAAGCCCAACGCGTGCCAACATATATTGCTGCGAGCCGTCTTTCGCGTATTTCGAATAAACGATCTTGCCGTTTTTATCCAAAATCGACACCGTGCAATCGGAAACATCGAGTGCTTCGCTGCCGTAGAGATTGAGCGACAGCGCCATGCCTTTGAGATTTGTTCCGGGTTTGGAAACGATGGCGTATTCGTCGAAAACGAGTTGCTGCGAAGGAATGCAGGCGGCCTCGTCGAGTTTGCATGAACTCGTGCAAGACTTGCGCGACGCTTCGTAAGTTCTGTCGGCGTCGCATTGTTCGGCGATGTTTTCGGCATAAAGCGTGCCGTCGCAGACTTCGCCCGCCGTTTGCCCCGAAACGGCTGCGTCGAGTTTGCCGTTGCCGCAGGCCGTTTCGCACGCCTGCGTTTCGTCAATCCCCGAGCACGAATCGTTGCATGCCCAAACGGGATTATCGATTTCAACCATGCCTTTGGGGCAAACTTTTGCTTTGTCGGGAACGATTTCGCCGTCGCATATTTCGGCATTTTGACCTTCGACTTTTTCGTCGACACGGCCGTTGCCGCATGCTTTTTCGCATGCTTTCGACTTATCGGCATATGCGCACGTGCTGCCGCATGCCCATTGGGGATTGTCGGAAACCGTTTCGCCGGCGGCGCAAACTTTTGCTTCGTCGGGAATATGGCTGCCGTCGCAGACTTCGCCCGCGTCGAGCGCTTCGCCGTTGCAATTGGGCAACGGCTTGCCGCAGGCCGTGCCCGTATATGCCGCTTGGCAATTGCCGCAAGAAACGCGCGACGGATCGAGTATAATCTCCCCGTCTTTGTCGCAATAAAGCGCATTGCCGAGGAATTTGTCGCCGTCGCAAACTTCGTCGGCTTCGATGAGACCGTTGCCGCACGTGCCCGATTCGTATTTTACCGTAAGCGTTTCGCGTTCGGCCGAATCATAGGCTGCGTAATCCCCCAAAACGCCCTTTTTTCCGCAATATGTGTACGTTTCGCCGTTGTCGAACGTAATGCCCGCATCGATGACATATGTGCCTTGCTCGTCGCTCCAAAAGCCTTCGTACGTGTCCCAATTCCGGAGCGTGCCGACGTAGCGATCGTAACCGTCGGCGTTTGTCCATGCCGCATCGGCCTGCGCCAAAACCCAATGATTGACTTTGGGACCGTCAACCTTGCCGCCGTCCGACAATGCGCCCGAGAAAAACTCGACGCGCATGGCGTTCGTATCGTCGGTTTTGTCGGTTTTGTCGGTAATGCCCGCGATCTTCGCTTCGAGCGCAATCTCGACGCTCTGATCGCGCGACGTCAGCGCGTTTCGCGATATCGACAGTTTGCACGACGATACCTTGCCGTCGATCGACTCTCCGCTGCAATGCGCGCCCAAATCGTATTCCGGCGCGCTGTCTGTCTGCGCCGTAATGCTCCAGCCGTCGCCCATCAAAGCATTGGCGGCGGCCGTATGCGGTTTTGCTTTGCACAAACGGATAAAATCGACGGCGCCGCCTTGGGCTATGGCCTGAAGAAACGAATTGACGTTGACCAAATCGACGATTGTCTTGCCGCCTGCCGCCGTCCCGTCGCCTGCGTCGGCATCGCGCACAATCCCGATGAGCGTCGTTTGGGCGGTCAAATTCGCAGAAATATCGTCTTGCGACAAATCGAAATCGCACGCATTGCCCCAATTCGGCGACGATGTGCTGCGCGAACACACGACATAGACTTGTTTGCCGCCAAGCGCGTTCAGGCCGAGAGACGGAAAACTGTATGCTTTTTCGATTTTTTCGGCGCTGAAAAGCGCAATGCCGTACGCCGACATATCGATTTCTTCGGTCCCGCGGTTGGCGACTTCGATGGCAATCCCCGCCAATTCGCCGTCTTCGACCGCCGGCACGAGCTCCGACACCATGACGCCCGAATAAGGCACGTCGACGCAAACCTCCGACAAGTCGATTTTGCATTCGTCGGTGCAAGTTACCCGCGAGCCGTCGTACGCTTTGCCTATCGCGCCGCAATTGACGGCATAATCCAAATCTTCGTCAAATTCGGAGCCGTCGCATTCTTCGCCCGCTTCGAGCACGCCGTTGCCGCATTGCGGCGCCAAACCGTAAACGCATGCCTGCGACACATCGACCAATTGACAGGAATCCGTGCATCTGAAATAGGGTTTTGCCGCAAGCACCATATTTTCGGGACAAACGCGGGCGGCAGCCGGCACATCGTCGCCGTCGCACAACTCGCCGTCTTCGGCAATGCCGTTGCCGCATGTGCCCTCTGCCGATGTTTTGGGGCATACGCCCGCATCGGAAAGCCGGCAGTCTTTGCACGAAAGCTTCGAAAAATCGGGATTGTCGCAGCCGGCAACAACCGCCGGAATAGTCCCGTCGCATTCTTCGCCCGCTTCGAGCACGCCGTTGCCGCATGCGCTTTGCGCATCGCCGCAGGCTTGCGTCATGTCGAGCGTGCACGAAGACGTGCATCGCACCGATTCATTGTCGGCGACGGCGCCGTTGGGGCAAAATGCCTTCATCCCCTCGTGAAACAGCGTTCCGTCGCATATTTCGCGCTCGCCCAAAATGCCGTCGCCGCACGAATCAACGCGATTGCTTTCGTTGCACCCGCATAATGCCGCCGTTGCGGCAACAAGCGCCAAAATGATCTTTCTTTTCATAACCTCTGCTCCGCTTTGTCTGTGCAATCATCCGATAAATCGATTTCGCATGAAGCGCCGGGCTTTGCGCGCGATCTTCCGCAAACTTTCCGTGCCGCGCCGCAATCGGCGGCAGAATCGGAATATTCGTCAAATGCGGCGCCGCCGATTTTTTCGCCCGATCCGAGACGGCCGCCGCCGCGCATTCATTGTCTGAATGCCGGCAGATAACTGCCTTTTTCAACGTTTTGCTCCGTCAAGTCCGAGAAATCCGGGCGCGCCGTCCGAACCGAAACGCAACGGTTTCTGTCTTTATGCAATTCGCAAGCGTCATTCAACTTCCGGCAACAATAAATGCGGAAAACGCTGCTGCGCAGCAGCAGCCCGGAAAAACCGCGCATGCTTAACGCAATGCGCGGTCGCGATCGAGTTCCGCTCCGTACGGTTTGATCGTCCGGATGATCTCCTTATGCGTCCGGTCGATGACGATGACCGTGCCATTTTCGAGAAACCGATCACACCCAAGTTCTTGCACAATCGAGCGTATAACACCGCCGTGACAAAATAAAATATAACGCCCTTCGGGCAATGTTTGAATAAAATTCATTGCTCGCCGCTGCACGTCGGCGATTGTTTCGCCGTTTGGCGTCTGAAAATCGTTGAACGCATAGAGATCGTCTACCCATTGCTTGGGAATTTCGTCGAGCCGTTTGCCGTCGTAATCGCCGTAACTGAACTCCCTTATGGCGTCTTCGATCGACGGCGTCATCCCCGCATAACGCGCCGTATCGCGCGCGCGCTCAAGCGGCGAAACGTATGCGCCGTCAAAATGGACGCCCGCCAATGCAGGTCCCAGCGCCTTGGCTTGCGCAATCCCCTTTTCCGAAAGATGCGCTTCGATTTGACCCGACAAAACGCCTGTCGCATTCTCGACGGTTTCGCCGTGACGGACGAGCCACAATTCGACAAAATCGGGGCGCTTCGACAATTCTTCGGGCGTTTGAATGCGACCGGTTTCCGCATCGGCGCCGCTCATGACGATGCCGCCGTCTTCGGCGCGGTTTTGAAGCGGCGCACGGTCTTCGCCGCTCGGCGTTTGTTTGTTCCGAAGCGGATTGTCGCGCCCGATGCGCGCCTCAAAACACCGGCAGCACGTCGGACGGTACAATTCCTCGGCGCCCAATTCGATTTCGCTTCCTTCCGTGCACGCGCTGCCGCGACGCAGCTTAATGTTGAATACGGCTTTTCGGTTGCAAAATGCGCACGTCGTCTTGACTTCTTCGATCGCGTCGGCAATTTCCGTCAACCGCTTCGATCCTTCGAAAAGACGCGTTTTGAAATTCGTCCGCAAACCGTAACAAATCACCGGGATGTCGAGATCGACCGTAATGCTGCGAAGCTGATTGACGACGTATTCGCTCAGAAATTGGCACTCGTCGACCAAAATGCAACTCACGCCTTCGAGCATTTCGGGCGCAATATCGGTATCGGCGCCGACGCAAATATCGGCGCGGCGCGCCATCCCCGTCCGCGACCGTATCATGTCGGCGCCGAAACGATCGTCAAGCGACGGCTTTATCAAAACGACGCGCTTGCCCTGCTGTTCGTAGTTATCCGCTACCGCAAGCAAATTCATCGTTTTTGCGCTTCCCATCGCACCGTAGCGAAAATATAATTTGGCCATCTGTCCGTTTCCCCGTGTTTCCCTCAATATATCCTGTCGGCGGATATATATCCGATCTATTGAATTTTCTTCTGATATTATTTAAATCGTTTGCATGATATTTTGCAATTCGCCGATTATTCTCACGTTTTATCGTGCCGCATCGGCCGCTCGGCGCGATTTCTGAGCGCTTCGCAGAATTCTGCTCCGGCGGCGCAAAAAAACAAAAATCGGCGCGGCTTCCGTCGGCCGCTTGTAACAAAAATCCCGCCGCCGGCGCAACTGCGCATTGATCGCATATGCTCAAACGCTTTGCATTTTCATCGATTTAATAAGCCGAACGCGAATTAAAAACATGTTATACGCTTATCCATGCATTAAAATCGGATTTATGCGCAACCGCGCGCAAATAATCGCGCCGGCGCGCAGCCGCCGCCGCTTTCGGCAAGATCCCTGTTGTCAAAAGGCGGCGCTTGTTCTAGTCAATGCATGACAAAAAACGGCGCCCGGCTGCGGGTTTTCCCGGCCAAAACGCCGGCCGATCTCAAAGAAAAAAAACGCTTTTTTGCGCAAAGACGGCGGATATTGCCCGCGGCAACCGATGATGCTCAACCGAAGTTATTCTTCACTGACGATGAAAAAACGCGCAAAACGGCGCGATTGGCGCGCCGTCGCCATCTTTGCCATTTTGGCGCTTGGCTTGGGGCTCGTCATCTTGGCTTTTGCCCTGCGCGACGAAGAAAGCGATATCCCCGATGCCCCCGAAACGCGCAATATAACGGCGCATGTCTCGGCCGACATCGGCGAATACGGAGCCGGCGAATACGGAGCCGGCGCATTCGATCCCGCGCCCGATCTTGAGCGCCGGGCTGCGACCGATCTCGGGGCGCAAAAACGACCCGCGGCTGAAAAACAAAAAACGCTGCCGGGCGCGCCGGCGCATATTCCGCCTCCCCAGGGCGCGCCCGACAAATCGCGCCAGGCCCGTGCCATGGCCGATTTGGCCCGCATTCCCGCGCCGCCCGGCGCGTCCGCGCCGAAACTCGGGTTCTACCGAATGCGCAATGCCGGCATCGTCTACGACTCAAGCGCTTCGCCCGAAGAAATCCTGCGCGATCAATCGACGCGGTATACCGTCGTTTCGGGCGATATCATCGGACGAATCGCGCAGAAATTCGGTTGCTCCGCCGAACAAATTCAAAAAGCAAACCATATGACCGACGACAAAATTAAAATCGGTCAAAAGCTCCTCATCCCGAATTGCCGCGACGCCGGTTCAGACGGCAGTCGGTGATCGGGGATCTGTTCAAAACTCAGAGCGCAGAGCTCAGAGCGCATTGCGCATTAGGCGGCAGGCAACAAATGCTAAATTCATTTTTTGGGGCAGTTTGATGCAGATCCGAAGCGGCAACCCCGAAAACTGCCGCAGACTAAGGGCTGTCGGCGGCAATCTTGACAACTGACGCTTTTTGAGACATATCAACGTTTTGGCGTGATGGCTTTTTTCGGCCCCGCCCGCGGGGCGGTTTTGCCGCAGGCGCGCGTCAATGCCGCGTCACTTGACTCATCCTAAGATTGGGAGACATCGATCATGAATACACGCGTTTGGATTAGCTCTGCTCTTGCCTTGTTGCTTCTGCCCTGCGCAGCCCGGGCCGAACGTCCCGAAGTCGATTGCAACGCGTTGCCCGACGAAGAAGTGCAGCATTTTTACGAGCTTTCCGGCGAAATGCAGCAAGCCGTCGACGAAAGCCGCTACGAAGAAGCCCTGACAATTGCGCAAAAAGCCATGCGCATGTGTACCTCCGACACCTATACCGAGTATATGCTGGCCCGTCTCTACGACCTCACCAACGACTGCGCCAACGCCTTCTATCACTACGAAATCCTCTCAAATCGCCCCGACAGCGTCAAAAAAGAAAACGCCGACATCTACAAAAGCCTCAACTCGCACCTCAAAACGATCAAAAAAACATGCGGCAACGCCGTCTCCGTCGAAATCACGTGCGAAACCCCCGATACGATGATTCAAATCCCAAACAGCCTGCAAAATACGCTCTGCCCCTACTACGGAAAACTCATGCCGGGCGCTTATACCGTGACCGCAAGCAAAAAAGGCCACGTCCCGGCAAAAGAAACGATTGCGGTTTCGGACAAAGGCGGCGCATTTAAAATCCCCGCGCTGGGCGAAGAAGGTTCGCAAGGATACATTCGCGTGCGCTGCCCGCGCGGCGCTTCCAAATTCGTCCTCAAAGCGTCAGACGGCACGGCCGAAGAATACGTCTGCCCGTGGGAAGGAAAAGTCAAACCCGACACATACAGCATCTATTTGGGCAATGCCGACCCCAAAACGGCCATAACCGTCACCGTCGGCAAAAAAGAAAGCGTCGAACATATCATCCCCGCCGCGACGTCTTCGTGCAGCTCCGCGCCCCGGTCCCAACCGTCGCCCTTTGCCGCCGTCCTTGCTTTGCTCGGTCTGTCGGGCATCGCTTTGGGATCCCGCCGCAAATCCGCCGCCCGTCAAAAATAACCGATGCGCGATCTCTGTGCCCTGACGCCGCGCGCGCTTGCCGATGGGCTTAAACGGCGTCTCAAAAAAAGCCTCGGACAAAATTTCCTCATCGACGAAAACGTCACCCGCGCCATCGCAGAGCAAGCCGATCGGTTTAACCCGGGACGCATTCTCGAAATCGGTCCGGGCGCCGGCGCGCTCACGCTGGCGCTGTGTGCCCTCAAAAAACCCATATCCGTCTTGGAAAAAGATGACGATTGCGCCCGATATGTCGGTCAAATCTTCTCCGCGTGCGTGCCCGGTTTCGAAGTCATCTGCGGCGACGCGCTGACCGCGCCGCTCCCCGATTTCTGTTCCGACCCCAATGCGCGCCCCTTGCTCGTCTCAAACCTCCCCTACAACGTCGCGTCGCAAATATACTTCCGCTTCATCGACGCAGATTTTCCGCTCGTCGGCATGGTGCTCATGTTCCAGCGCGAAGTCGCCCTGCGTTTTGCCGCCAAACCGTCCTCCCCGTCTTACGGGCTTTTGTCCGTCTTGGGGCAGTACTATCACGATATCGAAATCGTGCTCGGCGTCGATCCGCATGCCTTCGTGCCGCCGCCAAAAGTCGACAGCGCCGTGGCTGCGTTCCGCCCGCGGGCGCGCGAACTCCCCAAAAGCGACGAACCGGCTTTCCGCGCCTTTGTCCGCGCCGCCTTTTCGCTGCGCCGAAAAACGCTTGCAAACAGCTTGGCAGGCTTCAATCAAATGCCCAAATCCCAATGGCAAGAATGCCTTGCCGACCTCGGACACAAACCCGATTGCCGCGCCGAATCGCTGTCAAAAGCCGATTTCCTGCGCATCTTTCAATCGATCAAAACTTGATTGTTTTTCGGGGGGGCTTCGGCTATCTCGCCCTTGCGGGCTCAATACGCCTGCGCGGCTTCGGCTGTTTCGCCCTTGCGGGCTCAATACGCCTGCGCGGCTTCGGCTGTTTCGCCCTTGCGGGCTCAATACGCCTGCGCGGCTTCGGCTGTTTCGCCCTTGCGGGCTCAATACGCCTGCGCGGCTTCGGCTGTTTCGCCCTTGCGGGCTCAATACGCCTGCGCGGCTTCGGCTGTTTCGCCCTTGCGGGCTCAATACGCCTGCGCAGCCTGCCTGCCGGCAGGCCGGCCGCGCTATGTTCTCGCCGCCGCCGGCGGCCTGCGAGCATACGCGCGGCTTTTATGAAGATAATCGGCGCGCTTCAAAATATGGCGCTGCGCATCAAAATCGTCGCTTTCGGATCCGTCTGACGAAAAATAACCGAAAAGCACGAAAACATGCGCATTGAATTAAATTCAATAATTTATATATATGCAGCAATCATAACGCGCCCGCAAAATAAAAAACTTATTTTTCTTCAATGATTTCAACGCAATAAACGAAGAAATATATTTGATACACTTTGCAATTTATCATGCTTCAAACTGCGATGCATCGTGTATAATGACGTTGCGGTTGCGTTTTTGCACGAGAGGGAGGTGTTTATGACGCGTCAAGAAATGATCGCCAAACTTCGAAGACTTCACACCTTGCTCATCATCGAAAAGCGAAGCAACAATTTGGCGCTTGCCTTGCGGCGCGCCATCGATTTCATAAGCACCTGGAAAGACGACCCCGACAAAGTTTCGTCGAAAATATCGACGCGCCGACTTTTTGCAGGCTACGGTCCGAAGTTTTTCCGCATCTACGACGAAATCCTCGCCACGAAAACGTGCTGGATGCTCGACGAACTCCAGCCCAAACACAACCCCTTTTTCTGCGCTTTGTGCGAAATTCCCTCGATCGGCGTCGTCATGGCGCAACGCATGTACTTCGATCGGAGCATCTGCACGCCCGAAGATTTGCAAATCGCTTATTCCAACAAAATCCTCGAAAAAATCCCGGCCTTCGGCGAACAGCGTCTCAAAGCCATCGAAGAATGGCTCCTCAATCCCCCCGACTTTTTTCCGTCTGAAACCAACGAAATAATCGCCGAAAACAGTGCCGCCGACGCCGACCCCGCAGCGGCAAACGATCGATCGCGGCGCAACGCAAAGATCTTTCAATCGGCAGTCTTTCGCGCCGTCGGCGGCGGCGAAAACAACGCCCCGACACAAAATGAACGCTTCTCCGGCCGCAATTCCGCCGCCGCACGAAAAACTTCGCCCGACCAAATCAAAACGCCCGATGCGCAGGACCGGCCGTCCGTTTCTTGCGCCGGCGGCAACATCGGCAAAGAAGAACGCGATTGCGACGAGTCCGACGAACTTCGCGCCATCGTCTGCGGCGATATTTCGCCCGCAATGCGCAAATCGGCAATACCGTCGCCTTCGCGTTGTGCCCAAGAATTGGAAGATCTCAGCGAATTTCCCGACGCCGGGCCCGAACTCCGACGCCAAAACGCCGAAACGGAAAAAACGCAAACCGTTGCTTCGGGGCGCCCGGCGCGCTTCGGGCAATCCGAACGCGATATCGCGCACGATTTGCAAAATCAATCGATATGTTGCTCAAAATTTGTTTATTCCAATCTTCAGGCGAATAAAATTATAGCTCGCTGCATATTTGCGCACACAATTCAATGCGATAAAGTTATCGCGCATTCGATGACGCTGATTTCGGACGATCTCTGGCAACTTCGGCGCAAGTCGCTTTCGGCCGAAATCGGCGACGATTCTTGGGAAGGCACGCAAAGCGAAAACGTCATGGCAAACCAAATCGACGCCCAAACGATACAAGCCGGCGCGATTGCGGCGCATCGCATCTATTGCGTGCAATGCGATTGCCCGATGCAATCGATCGAATCGAAGATCTGACGGACGGCGCCCGCCGGCCGCTAATCTTTGAGACGATCTTTGAGGATGTTTTCGACTTTGTCGCGAATCGACTCGACCGATCCGCGCAGCGTGCAGGCGGCCGCATTTTTATGACCGCCGCCGCCAAACGATGCAGCTATTGCCGAAACGTCGATATGCCCGCGCGAGCGAAAACTCAGACGATAAAGATCGTCTTCGAGCTGTGTCAGAAATATGCTCACTTCGACGCCGTGAATGCTGCGCGCATAATTGATGAACCCGTCGGTCATTGCACCCGAACACCGGCATTTGCGCAACATCGCCCTATTCGCATAAAGCGCCGCCAATTTGCCGTCCTTCGATATCCAGAGCGTTTGCAACACGAGACCCAAAAGACGGAGTTTCGCCGCCGGATTGTCTTCGTATATGTGCGAACAAATATCCCACACATCGATGCCCGCCGCGACCAGTACGCTGCTGATGCGCAAACAATCGGCGGTCGTCGACGTATACCGAAACGACCCCGTATCGGTAATAATCGACGTGTAAAGCGCCGCCGCGATATCGCAATCGAGCGTAACGCCGAGCCTGCGCATGATGTGATAGACGATTTCTCCGACCGACGACGCCTTCGAATCATGGACATTGACGATGCAGTCTTCGTACATCGCCGAATGATGATCGACGTATGCAAACGGGCATCGCAGCTTGCCGAACGGAAATTTGCGTCCCAAAAGCCCGGGGGCGGCGCAGTCCAAAACGATGCACAAATCGAATTCCCCGGCGCAATCCGAGATATCATGCAAAACGTCGGCAACGCCGCTGAGAAAGGAAAATTGCGCCGGTATTTCGTCGACGTTAAAAACGACGGCATCTTTGCCGATCCGCCGCAAAATATGCATCATCGCGATTGCCGACCCTGCGGCATCGCCGTCGGGGCGGCAATGCATCGTGACGAGTATTTTGCGGCTTTTTTCTATCTCTTGCGCCAATCGATCGATCTTCGCCGAAATCAGCGGCAACCGTTCAAAACTTTCC
>CAVGZQ010000002.1:22750-26608 GCA_963633515.1 Bacteroidaceae bacterium | reverse complement strand
GGCATGACCCGTTCTTTGCGATAATTCTCTAGCCCTCTTCGCCGTCCGAACCCATTTGGCCTTCGGCGCGAAGCCTTGCGAGCAAATCCGACATTTGAGCGCCTTTTTCGTAAGCTTCGTCGTAGTAAAAATTCAGACTCGGCACGCGGCGAAGCGAAAGTCTTTCGCCGATGAGCGATCGCAAATACGGCATGACTTTGATCAAACCGGCTTCGATTTCAGCCCGATCCGACGTCTTCGGACACAAATACCGAACCGATGCGACCGATAAATCCGACGATACGCGCACATCGGTCAGCGTGATATCGGCGACGCGCGGATCTTTGACGTCTTCGAGAAACGCCGACGAAAGCAATCGCAGGATTTCGTGAGACACTTTTTCTTGTCGATGTTTGGACATAATTCTCTCAGAATGCTGCCGGCGAATCGGCGCCGGCGTCATGTCAATCTTTGAAATAACTTCAAAGAGAATTGCCGGACGTTTTGCTTCGTCCGAGTATCGTTTTAGTCGTGAAATAATACTCAAAACATGCGCAAAACGCCGAATTTTTTACGCTAACCGAAATTTTTCATTACGGCTTCTGCAACTGATTTCGGCGTAATGCCGAATTTTTCGTAAAGCTGTTCGGCCGGCGCGCTTGCGCCGTACGACGTCATCCCGACAAACGCGCCCTTTCCGCCGATGAGTTTTTCCCAACCCATCTCGATGGCCGCTTCGACGGCGACGCGGTTTGTGACGGACTGCGGCAAGACCGATTCGCGGTATTGTTCCGATTGCTCGAAAAACAGCCGATGCGCCGGAACGCTCACGACGCGTCCGCGTTTGCCTTGGGCTTTGAGCATTTCATAAGCAGCAAGCGCCGTGTCGACTTCCGATCCCGATGCCAAAATAATGTATTCGGGATCGGAGTCGCCGGCCAAAACATAAGCGCCTTTGGAGAGGTTTTCGGCCGATGCGTATTTTCGGCGATCGAGCGTTTGGCAATTCTGACGCGAAAGCGCCAAACCGACCGGACGCTTCGACGTCATCGCAAACTTGAATGCCGCAAGCGTTTCGTTTGCATCGTTCGGGCGGATAAAGACGAATTCGGGAATGGCGCGAAGCGAAGCAAAATGTTCGATCGGCTGATGCGTCGGACCGTCTTCGCCCACGCCGATCGAATCATGCGTCCAAATCCAGAGCGCATGCGCGCCTTCGAGAGCGCCCAAACGGATGCAGTGACGCATATAATCGCTGAAGACGAGGAACGTCGCGCCATAGGGTATGAAACCGCCGTAAAGCGCCATTGCGTTGACAATCGCACCCATGGCATGCTCGCGGATGCCGAAAAACATATTGCGCCCGGCGCGATCGGCTTTGGAATAATCCCCCGAACCTTTGACATACGTCTTGTTCGATTCGTGCAAATCCGCGCTGCCGCCCATCAATTCGGGGAGTTTTTCATGAAGCGCGCTCAAAACTTTGCCGCCCGCGGCGCGCGTCGCCATCGCTTTGCCGGCTTCAAACTCGGGGATATTGTCCCAGCCTTGCGCAAGTTCGCCGCGCATGCGCCGCTCATACTCTTGCGCCAATTCCGGATATTCGGCGCGGTAAGCTTCGAAATCGCGTTTCCACGCTTCGTACGATGCATCGTGTTTGGCAACGCGCGCTTCGCGGCTTTGCGAAACGCGTTCGGGCACAAAAAATTGCGCTTCTTCGGGCCAGCCGTACGCCGCTTTCGTTTGGCGGATTTCGTCGGCGCCAAGCGGCGACCCGTGCACTTTGGACGTATCCTGCATGTGCGGGCTGCCAAATCCGATGTGATTGCGCACGCTGATAAGCGTCGGTTTTTCGTGCTGCGATTTCGCAAGAACGATTGCCGCATCGATTGCCGCCAAATCCGTGCCGTCTTCGACTTTGATCACATTCCAGCGCTGCGCTTCGAACCGGGCGCAAACGTCTTCGGTAAAGCTGACATCGGTCGTTCCGTCGATCGTGATGCGATTGTTATCGTAAAGCACGATGAGCTTGCTCAGACCCAAATGGCCGGCAAGCGATGCCGCTTCCGCGCTTATCCCTTCCATCAAGCACCCGTCGCCGCATATCGCATACGTGTAATGGTCGGCTATCGCATGACCCGGACGGTTATAGCGCGCAGCCAAATGCGATTCGGCAATCGCAAAACCGACCGCATTCGCAATCCCCTGACCTAAAGGCCCCGTCGTCGTGTCGATGCCCGGGGTGATGTGATTTTCGGGGTGACCCGGCGTAATGCTTCCCATTTGACGGAATTGTTTCAAGTCCGAAAGGGAAACCGGATACCCGTTCAAATGCAAAAGCGCATAGAGAAGCGTCGAAGCATGGCCGTTGGAAAGCACAAATCTGTCGCGATTCGGCCACCCGATATGATTCGGCGCCAGCTTCATGTGACGGCTCCAAAGAACATGAGCCATTGCCGCGCAGCCCATCGGCGCCCCCGGATGACCCGAGTTTGCCGCCTGAACCATATCCATTGCCAATGTGCGAATGGTCGCGATGTTCAGTTCGTCGATGTCTGTTTGCGCCAATTGTGTTTCCCACGCTTGTTCTTGTGTCATGCTTTTTGACTCCTTAAAAATATCGAACAGCCGTACCCAATCTTCGGATACGGCAACACATAAAATTCGTCGTTTTTAATGCAGCTGTCGGAGAAATTCGAAAAATTTGGCATATCGCGCAATTTTTCCGAACGGCGCCATCGTCAAAACCTAGAATTGCATCGGCATGACGATGAAATCGTAGCGATTTGTCGTAACGTCGCGGATGACGACCGGCGAATCCGTATCGATGATTTCGAACGAAATGTAATCGCTCTCGATGACCTTGAGAATGTCCAAAATATACGAATGGTTAAATCCTGCGACGACGCCGCAGCCTTCGTAATCGGCATCGATATAGTCGGCCATTTCGCCGCGCGCCTGATCGTAGGCTGCAACTTCGACTTTGCCGTTTGAAAGCGTAAGTTTGATCGTATTGAGACTCTTGCTCGTAAAAATCGCCGCGCGCGTCAAAATCTGCATGAACAAATCGCGTTTGATAATCGCCTTGTGCTCGAGCTGCGACGGAATGACTTTCGAAAAATCGGGGAATTCGCCTTCGATGCGCGTCGCATAATACGTCATGTCGCCCATGCGCACCGTAACCTTTTTCCCCGACGGCTCGATGCCGAATTCGATATCGCCGTTGTCGGTGATAACCTTGCTGAATTCGTTCAGAGCTTTCTGCGGCAGAATAATCCCCTTTTCAAACCGCGGATTCAGCGTCCCCTGTATTTCTGCCGTCGTTTCGACGCGCGAAAGCCTGTGACCGTCCGTCGAAGCCATCTGAACGCGGCCGTTCTGAGATACGCGCATCGAAACGCCCGTAAACTCCTGACGCGTTTCGTCTTTGGAAATGCAGAATTTCGTCTTGCCGATGAGATTTTTTAATTCGGGCGCGCTAATTTTAAAGCAAGATTCGGCTTCGAGATTTTGCAATTGCGGGTATTCGAAAATATCCATCGAAGAGAGCCGCGCTTTGAAGTTGCCGGCGGTGATGTGCGTGAGGGATCCTTCCGTTGCGATCAAAATTTGCGCGCCCGACGGCTGGCTTTGGACGATCTCAAGCAATTGATGCGCCGGAATGATCGCTTTGCCTTCTTCCAGAACCGTTGCCTGTTCGATAATCCGAAGCGTCAATTCCAAATCCGTTCCCGTCACGATGATCGTATCGGCGCGCGCTTCGATATGACAGCATGCAAGCGAAACAAAGCTTCCTTTGGGCGGGCAAACGCCGTCTGCGCATTTGAGAACGCCAAGAAACAAATCCCTATCGACTGCAAATTTCATCTGTCTTTACCG
>CAVGZQ010000002.1:21982-22740 GCA_963633515.1 Bacteroidaceae bacterium | reverse complement strand
GTCTTTACCCCATTCATCGACTCTGTTGATCACGGCTTGAGCAATTGTGCCGGCGCCGCGCAGCGCCGTTTCGATCATCCGTTGCTTAAGCGCAAATAAACGCTATGCGTTATTCTATGATTATATGGCAAGCGTCAAGCTTTAAACTCGCTATTTTTTCGTCTCCGGGCGCATGCGCCCGGGCGGGAAATGCGATTGTCAAAATGCCGAAAAAAGCGCGGCGTATGCTCGCAGCCCCTCCCGGGCGCGAACATAGCCGCGCAGAGCCTGCCGTATTTGCCGAAGGCAAACAGGCAGGCTCCGCCGCGCGTATTGCCCCCCGGGGCAAAAGCGCGGCAGCGAAGGCGTATTGAGCCGCGCTCTGCGGGGCGAAATAGCCGAAGCCCAAAAAACAGACGCCGCATAAATGCAACTCCCGCGCACGGCGATTATTCCCGGCCGACCGTCTGCCCGATGAAAAACGCATATTTTAACTTCTCTTTTTTTTTTATTTTTTCGTCTTCATCATCGGGTCTCGGGATATGTGGATAACTGCGCGAAAGCATCAAACGGCGCATAACGGGCGTGTTGCTGCCTGCGGATAAATTGCGGACAAATTGCGGATGGCTGTGGATAACCGAAGCCGCGAAAAGTTATCCGCATAGTTATCCACAACAATCCCCGGAGTTATCGCCAAACTTATGCACGAAATTGTCCGCAATAGTTGCAATATTCGGTTTTTTTAAAAAAAAACGATTTAAATTAGTCATAAACAGGGT
>CAVGZQ010000002.1:9872-21972 GCA_963633515.1 Bacteroidaceae bacterium | reverse complement strand
GGCATAAACAGAGTATTTGCGAATTTCTTATTACCCACACGGCGACAACACGTTATCCACATTTGCTGTGGATAACTCCGAATTCGATTTTTGTCCGATGCTTTTGCGCCTTTATTATATGGATAAACGGCAATGGCGAAGTTTTCGCAATTCGGAATATAAAACGCTTTTTTATAGCAAACCCTGAATTTAATTCGTTTATTTTCGGCACAGACGAATAATTCGGAATTACGCAAGAAAACGAAAATCCCCGGGGTTATCCACAGACTTGTGTGGATAACTCCGAAGGACGGAGTTTTGGGTAAAATCGCAATAAAATTCAAAAAAAACGTGGCATCTTTTATAAAATAAGAAAAAAAGCAGCGTTTTTTAGATTTTATACCTAAACATGAACTGTATCAATTTAAATCAATACGTTTTTTTATTCGCTGCAAGATGCACGGAAAATAAAAATTAAAAACAAAAAATAAGCAACTAGAGCGAATATCATTTTGAATATTCACGTATATTGCGCAATAATATTTCGATTTTAGAGAAAATTCAAAACATTGCCTAAAAATGCGAATGAAATTTTTGCCTGCACAAAAAATAGCCGAAAAGCAAGCATTTAAGGACATTTGGCGCAGATGAACGGGCGGCGCGGCATTCAAAGTATTTGACGGTTTGGGATGAATACCCTAATTTTCGCGCTTGTTGCGCTCCGAAAAAAAAAAACCTCGCGAGCGACAGTTTTCCCCTCACACTCAAGATTTTTGATTCTATGACCGATTCATCCGCCGTTTCCGAACTTTGGACGCGTTATGCCGCTGCGCTCAGGGAGCATATTCAGCCGCGCTATTTGTCGTATTTGTCGGGGCTGACGTGCGTAAAGATTACGGACAAAACGTGGGAATTGGGACTTCCCGAGAAGTCGTCGCTGAGCTTTGTCGAGTCGTCGCTGAGCGCGAAAATGTCCGACATTTTGCGCGATTTGCTGCGATGCGAAGGATATGACGACGAAGTCGGACTCGTGTTTTCGCTGATTGCGCCGCGGCCCGAAACGAAATCGGCGGCAGGGCTTTTGCCTTTTCCCGAAAACCCCGTTCACGTCGAAGACCTTTCGACGGTCGACGACAGGCAGGCGGCATTCCGCGTCAATCAGACGGCATGCGCCGGCGCGGGCGGCATTTCGTCTGCAATTTCGCGTTATATCGATGATTCCTGCGAGTCCGAGCCGTTTGTCGTTTCGCAGAAAGTGCGCCGCCAAAGCCGCCTCAATCCGCGCTACACGTTCGAAGGGTTTGTCGTCGGAAGCTCAAACGAGATGGCGCTGTGCGCCGCCAAAGCCGTCGCCGGAAAGCCCGCAAAAATATACAATCCGCTGTTTATTTACGGCGGCGCGGGGCTCGGAAAAACGCATCTCGCGCAGGCCATCGGCAACGAAATGCTCGATATGACGATGCTGCGCGTGCAATATCTGACGAGCGAAGATTTCGTCAACGAATGCATCGAATACATGACGACCGGAAAAATGGCCGAATTCCGCGCGAAAGTCCGCGATAATATCGATGTTTTGCTCATCGACGATATCCAATTCATTTCGGGCAAAGACCGCGTGCAGCAGGAATTCTTCCACACGTTCAACTATCTCATCGAAAACGAAAAGCAAATCGTCCTGACAAGCGATCGCCATCCAAACGAAATCAAAGACATCGACGAGCGGATGCGATCGCGGTTTTGCTGCGACGGCTGGTTCGACATACAGCTTCCCGATTTCGAAACGCGGTTGGCCATTTTGCGCACGAAATGCCGCAGCGAAGGCATTTTTCTGCCCGACGAAGTCGCGCAGTACGTGGCGTCGAAAGTCGCCACAAACGTCCGCGAGCTCGAAGGATGCGTCAAACGCATCAAAGGCGCGGCCGACGCCCAAAAGACGCGGATTAGTCTTGCGCTTGCCCAAAAACTCATCGAACCTTTCTATCAAAAGCCGCAAAAACTCCTCAACGTCGACCTCATCATTCGTTGCGTCTCGTCGTTTTTCGGCATATCGCGCGACGATCTCATGGGCCGATGCCGAAAAAAAGAAATCAGCGGACCGCGCAAAGTCGCGATGTACCTCGCCCGCAACCATACTTCCCTTTCGCTGCCTGCCATCGGGCTTGCGTTCGACCGCGATCATACGACGATTATGAGCGCCGTGCAGAGCATCACAAACGATCTCAAAACCGACCGCGAACTCGAGCTCAATGTCCGAATGATCGAGCAAAAGCTGTTCGATAACCGCTGAATCGGCGCTCAGCGCCGAGCGCCTCGGTTTAACGCCGATATTTGCCGTCTGATTTCGGTTCTTCGAATTTCGGCGCGACAGAAATTCACGGACTTTTGAGCTTTTGAATGGCTTAGGCTATTGCGGCATATGCCGCAATACGCCTTCGCTGCCTGCCTATTTGCCTTCGGCAAATACGGCAGGCTTGCCGCGCTATTGCCCGAGGGGGGGCAATACGCGCGGCTTCGGGGCGCGGCGCATGTTCGCGCAGTTTGCGAGCGAGCATGCGCCGCGCTTTTTTTTTGGCGTTAGGCATTTCGCCGTCCGTTTCTGAAGGTCGGCGATTTAAACCGAGAAAAGCCGACCGATTGCCGATTGACGGATTCTAACAGTATTCTCGGACAAATTTTCCGAATTCTCCGATTGTGCGTCCGAACAATGCGCGCCATATTCGGTTATCCGAAGGCGTCTGCCACGCAATGAGGAGAACGCCGCCGTCGTCGGATTTTGCATCTTGCATGGCCAAACTTACGGTCAACAGCGGCGATCGGCGGTTTGCCCGGTATACGGCAAGGCGCGAAAAAAAAGGCGCGTCGTCGATGTGTTCGATTTCGCAAACGGTTGCATTGAGAAGTTTGCACAGCAATACATCGCTGCGGATTTTTTCGATATTGAGCGATTTTTTAAAATAAGACGGCAGCCAATGCATAAAAAGTTCGGCCGTGTCGCGCAAACTGCGTTTGGGCGCGTGCGCGATGCGGCAGATATCAAACGATTGTTTCGATCCGGTTGTTTTCATTTTGCCCGGTTCGAGCAGCAAATGAATCGGCATTTTTTGTTCATCGGCAATATCTTCGGCTGCGCGCTCGACAGCCGCCATTGCCGGGGCGATATTATCATCAAAAGACGGCGTCATATTTTCGGCGATTGCATGAAATGCCCGCGCCGATGCCAAAAGACGCGCGCGTTCTTTGGCTTCGTCCGACATGATGCATCGCAATCGCGCGGAAAGCATATGCCGGCCGCGCAAAACATTGCGCATTGATTTTATAATATCTTCATAAGAAACGATGCATTCTCCGACGGCAAAAACTTGTTTGGGTTGCGAAACATCGTCATCGGCAAAAAATTTGACGATCATTTCGGATAAAGAATCTTTCGCGCAAGGGCTCGAAAGGTTCAGCCAAGATATATCATCGGCATCTGAAGACGAATGTTTCATGGCATGTTCGAACAATGAAACAAAAATCGCATCGTTTTCCGACATTTCGGCCGATAAGCGAATGTTATGCGTGTTTGCATATTCATCGTTGAACAAATGATGCAATTTTCGCCAATGGCCGTAAGGTTCGCCGAGTTTTCGCGCATCGTCCGGAAAAATGCGCGTGACGAAAATAAGCGGAATGTTATGATTTGTTCGCTGCGCATGAGCGCGCAGCGTTCGCGTCAATTGAAAAGCGCGAAACAATTCAATATCGCGCTGCATGCCTTCGCGCGTTTGTTTATCGGGCATCGGCGTCAGCGCAAACCATGCGGCGGCATCGTATTGCGAAATGATTTCATCAAAAGCGCGATTGTCGGTCGGGTTTATATCATGACATATCATGTCTTTAAATCCGGGCATGATGCAGTTTTGCGAAGCCAGAAGCCCGAATTCGAAGCGATGCGCGCGCCGATTCAAGTTTTCGCTTTTTGCGGGGGCGGATTGCATCGATTGCATGCGCCCGATGCAATATGCCGTTTGAGCGTCCAAAACGCCGGCCAACAAAATGCGTTTTGCGCGATCGCCGATTCCGCCGATCGGCTGACGGGGTTGAATTTCGCCGTATTCTGCCGTTTCCATATGCGTTCCCGTTTGCGTTTGACATTGCGGAGATAATCGGTTGCACGTTGCAAGCGATGCCGATCCGTCCCGAATCATCTTATCACATCTTGAACAAATCAAGCCGTCATGATACGATTTTTCGGTTCGGCAGAGAAAATAAACGGCGTTTTTGCCGTGTTTATAACGGCGTCATCGTTTAACCGTTCGATTGTTTCTTCGGTCAAAGCGCCGTTTGACGTTATGCAACAAATTGCCCGTTTGTGCCGGATCTGCCCCGGAGGGGGTTCAACGCTTATATTGTATTTAATTTCCGAAGCGGAGGCAACGATGGATTATATCGAATCAAAGAAGGATAACGATTGCCTGTGCGGCGGAAAGTCCGGGCGCAACCGCGAGAATAAATCTTATTATGAACGCTTTTGCGGAGACGTTGCAGGGCGATGCTCGGAAAACGATCGCGATCGCCGAATTTTGACCGCCGGGCACGGTTTCGAACGGCCGAAAGATATCAAAAAGTCAACAGCCGACGAAAGAAAATTCGAAGATAAAACGGCAGATGCTGTCGATTTCGAAAGCGACCGTCCGTTGCCCGGAAAAGGACGACGCGTCGTTTTCAATGCGAGTGCCGAAGATCGGACGAAAAAAGACGGCGATATGCATAAAATAGAAAATACGGCAATTGCGCTTGCAGAAGCGAGAAAAAGCCGATGTTTCGGATGGAACGAACGAGAAGGGTTTGCAAGAGGCAACGCGGTCGGATTTCATACAGGGCGCGATATTATCCGCATACTGAAAAAAATCGGCGAATGCCGAGGCAAAATTGCAGAAATACACATCCCGGCCCGCGGATCGGCCGAAAGCATCGTCGGTTCAGACAATCAAAGGACGGGCATAACGCCGAAAGCCAACGTTGCAAACCGTCCGAAACAAGAGACGACGGGCGATTTTTCCGTTTTATCGGAATGTCTGACGAAAAATGTTTCGGTCTTTTTGCATGCGTGCAGCAGTTCCGAGCGCAACGAAGAATGTTATGTTGCGAATTCGGAATTCGAAGCGCCGATAAAATGGAAATCCAAACGAAGCAAAAACGAATTGACCGGCATCGTTTGCTGTTACGGCGCGTTGACTGTTCAAAGGCAAATGAACAATATTTTGGACGGCGGCGACCGTTCGCAATGCTATTCGGATGTTTGCCTCTGCAAAGGAAGCTTGATGTTTCGCGGATGCGCCGACGACGGAAACGGCGGCGTTATCCCCGTAAAAGGACGGTTTTCTGTTCCAAAAAATACGGAAATAAACTTCAGAAACCCGGTGCTTATCATTAAAAGAAACAATTTTAAGAGCTTGAGCGACGAAATTGACGGCTCAAACATGCCGGGAAATTACGTAACATCCCCCAAAGCATGCATTGCAGAGATGAAGGTTTTGGCAAAGACAATTCTGAAGCTCGAAAAAGCGCCGTCTTTTGCCGAAGATTTATATTGCGTTTTATCGGAAAACCATGCCGATGCGTCGGTTTACGGTCATCCGAATCGGGCAAAAGCCGGGATAAACTGCGAATGGATAAAACACGATAAAACTTCGCCCGAAGGCGAAAGAGCAATAATAGACAAAAATTTATCTTTGGGCTTTGCGCCCTGTAAGCCCGGAGTATAAAATGCAGATAAAAAATAATATTGTTTTTTATCGCCGGAATTGCGGCAATAACGGTGTCTTGCTCAAAAAACGGACGGCCGCCGACATGTGCTGTTTCCGATAATCGCGCAATTGCGGAAAGCAATAAAAGAGAAAATATATCGGATAAAAAACTAAAGTATTTGTTTGGCAGCGAATCGCTTAAATCTGAATTGCAAGATTATAACAAAGGAGAAAAACGTATTCTTCTGAAAATGGATATTTTGCGATTAACGGCGAATTCCGGACTTTTTTCTATTCTTGGAAAAACAGTTTCAAGCGTGATTATGCATACAGTTATCGCATTGAAATAACAAACGGTTTTTCATATCATTGTTATACGCGCACGGAGCTCGAACAATGCAAAATAGGAAACCCGGAAGAACCGACCGGTTATTTTCCGTTTACGCATGACGGCATCGGCCGGTGTCTTGAGTTGTATAGCCTTTATGGCGGAAGCGTTTTTGCCGTTTCCGACGGCCCCGGCGTGACATTCGGCCGGGGCAAAGATTTGACGCCCGAAGAGCAGCGCGAAGATCATGCTTATTATATCGAAGAGTATTCCGACGACGGCAGAAAACTCAGACAATCGCAGCCGATCGTTTCAAAACGCATCAACGCGCTGCCGATATTGGGCGCCGACGATCGCCGCATCTATGTGACCGATGCCGAGTCGCATGTGTATGCAATCGATCGATCGGCAGGAACGATCGATTGGAAATCTCCGCTTGTGCCTCGGTTTTTGTCGGTTAACGACGATGCATACGATGCATTCGGTTACAGCCGCCGATTCGATTTTTTGGGGCTGAAAGATGTTTTCATGCTGTTTTGCCGCGCCCAAGGAAATGACCGGTCCGATTATCATTTAAAAATATACAATAAATCGGACGGTTTGATCGCATATGACGTTGCATCGGAAAGCGAAATCAAAACCGCGCCGGATCGCCCGGACGAAAATACATTGGCCGGCGGCGATATTTTCGTCGCCGCCGGAACCGAAATCATGCGCGCATCGCTCAAAACGCTGCCTGCGGAACGCGCCCGGCCGAAAACGATAAACAAATTGCCATTGCGCGCAATATGTCCGCACAGCCGACCGTCGTGCAAGCATAAAACCGAATCGATCCAATATCGCGCCGGCAAGCTTTATGCCGTTTATGTCGGATGGACAGACGATGCGTTTTGCGAATCCTTATGGGCATTTGATGCCGAATCGGGCAAAGTTCTGCGGCATTTCGGGTTTGCGGCGTCTTATCCCAATGCGCCCGATCCGCGCCGGCGGGCGTCAAATTATCTCATTGTCGGGAATGAAATGCTTTTTTTGGATCTCGTCACGGAATCCATAGCGGCGATCGATCTCGAAACGGGCAAAATATCATGGCGGTATGATGTGCCGCCTTTTCGCGCCGACGAAACGTACGAAGCTTTGACGGGGTTTGCTTATCCTGCGGCAGACGAACCCGGCAAATCCGACGATATCTATGACTATGCCGGAAACGTGCGATTTTACCGAATCGATGACAAACTTGCGCTCATTTATCGCGGGATAAGAGTTTTTGAGTTTGCGCAGCAAGCAACAGGCGGGCGCGGCATATTCCGGAGCTTATAGCTCAGAGCTTGGCTGAGCGTTTGGCTGTCCGGATGCGGAGCTTCGAATTCAAACCGCAAGAATATCTGCGCAAGGCTTACCGTTGAGAATCCTTGCATCGTTACAAAACGCTTCGCCGATTGTCCGGGGCGTTTATATAAGTCGGTTTTGACATGGCAATGATGCGCGACGCCGTTCGCTCCGAAACGCGGTCTTCGATATGTTCCATGCCCATGAGTTTGCGCACCCACAATTCGAAAGCTTCGCAATCAGCAAATTTCGTTTCTCCGTCCGATTTTCGTTTATTCTCTTCTTTCCAACGTGTTTTTGCGAATTTTCTCCATTTTTCTGATTCCATCGGCGAATTCGACGAAGGGTTATACCCGCTTGCGCAATAAAACCAATACCCGCTCGTTGCGCGATCGCGATAATTGCTCGCAAAAAACGTCGTCAAATCCGGGTTTTCATAGCGGCGGTTGACGATTTCATCGATGGTCCGAAGTTCGAAATCGTTCGGCGTGCCGCGCCCTTTGCCGAGTTCATCGAGAAATAAGACGGGAATGTTAAAAATCGGACGCAATATTTCCATTTCGCATGCATTTGCCGTTCCCATGCCGTATGCCGCCCGTATATCGCTTATGAGAATCGAAAAATCGACGTAAAGACACGGTATTCCCAATTGCAATGTAAGATATCGTATGCCGGCGCACATGAGGTGCGTTTTTCCCGTCCCCGTATCGCCTTCGAAAAGCCGCCCGATATCGCCTTTTTTATAATTTTTGATTTCTTCCGCATACTGCGCAACCGACGTTCCTCCGTCGATGCATTTTCCGATATCGAATGTTTCAAAACTCGCTGTCCGATACCGCGCAGGCACCTGCGCTTGATTGAACAATCCGATCCGATTGAGCGCATAAGCGCCCGGGCAAGGCGTTACAATCCGGTAGCCCTGCGCGTTTGTCTGTTCGATAAATTGCAAACCGCCGCATATCGGACAATTGCGCACGGCGTCCTCGTCCCATTTGGCAATAATTTTTGCCGTGCCGTTTGAATTTGCGGCTTCTTGGGTCATTTGTGCGCGAAGAATGCATTTTTCGGGATCAAAAGACATAAATCGTATCCGGGCGTCAGAGGTAAAGCGAACAGCGGCATAGGATAACCGTTTGTGCGCATATCAAAAAAAGCGCCGCATGGCGTTATAAAAAGATATGTATCGTTTTATGCATTATTATATATTGTTTTCATGCGTCAAATGCTCTCCCAAATCTGTTGCGCGGTGAGGTTTTTAACATCGATCGTGATTTCGCCCAAATCGATATTTGCGCCAAAGTAGCGCGCAATGCGAGGATCGCGGCGAGCCATTCGCAGACTGGGGCGAAGCTGCAGCTGCAATTTGCAATGTCCGACGGCTGCGCATAACGATCCGAGTTCGATATCGCCTCGCGAGGCAACGCGATAAGCCATCGGCGCATTTCCGTAAAATGTTGCGATTTCTCGCCATGTTTTCCCTTCGCCCATGCGCGCCATCAGCCGGCACGCCATGGGAACCGGCGACTCTTCGAATGTTGCCGATATATAAAAATCGTGACCTTGAATGACTTCAAGAACTTCGTTTGATATCAGCGGTTTTTTTTCGAATATTTTTATGCATTTTGTTTCGTTGCATAATTCGAGCGAAAGCGACTCCATGACCGCGCGATTCGTTTCTGCGTTTTTGACGCGATGGGGCGCTCCCGTATCGACGCCGGCAAATACGCGGTAGTTTTTGCCGAAAACCGACGCGCTTTGAGCCAACGGTTCGATCGCGCATGCCGCGCGATCGGTTAAACACGTTTCGTCGATATCTTCCGGCCAAATATAGATATTTGCTTTTGCCGCGATTCGGTACGTTTCGGCAGTCGTCAGCCATGGGCTTAAATCGATGCGGGCATGCCGGCTCCCGGGGTCGCGGAGCGCAGGGCGGTTCAATGCGGCCGCTGCCCGCCAATCGCCGCGTTTTACTTCTTCATTTCGTATTTTTACCGAATCGACTTCGACGGAGACGGCAAAATCGGGAATTTTTCCGCGATTCGGAAGGGAAAACTTCGCCCAATCGAAGACGAGATACTGCGGCAGCTGCGACGAACCGCTCGTTTGCATCGACCAATTCGCCGAAACATACGATTCCAATGCATGCCGGCGCGCATCGGGCGGCAATTCGGGCCAGCGCGCAATGAGCATTTTGCTGCGTTCGGCCGTCGGCGGAAGATCGCAAAGCTGCGCCAAAACCGCGCTGTCGCCGATTTCTGCCAATATTCCGAACACGTCGTCTGATGTCGCATGCGCCTTTAACAATTCGATATTATCCGACAGAATATTGCGGTTATCTTTATTTTCGAGGTGATTTCTCAAATAATGTGCGGCATTTTGAGAGAACTTTGAATTATCTTCGATTTCTTTCAAAGCGCGTTTTGCCCGGATCGCCGTCCATGGCTGTTCGTCGGCATAAAACACCGCGCCAAACGCCGCATACGCTTCGTCTGCCATCTGCCGAAACTGCGCCGCCGCGCCGCCGCATCCCCCCGACATCTCGATTTGCGCGACAATTTGAGCGCGATCTTGCGCATTCAGCTGCCGGGCATGATCCCAAAACGCCGGCGAACCGTCTGCGCACGCCTGCGCCGCCGCATCGGGGCACAATGCATCGGACGAAAGCGTACACGTTTCGGACGGCGTGCACGAAGCACATATTAAACTGAACGCAGCAAAATAAAAAAATCGTCGCATGAAATTCGCGTAATAATAAAATCAATAAAATATTTTTCGGAGCGTCGGCTATTTCGCCCCCTTCGGGAGCTCAATACGCCTTTGCATCGTCGGCTATTTCGCCCTTGCGGGCTCAATACGCCGCCGGGTTGCGCTTTTTCGCCCCATGCGGGGCGAAATGCGCGCAACTTTGCCTGCCTTTCAGGCAGGCCGGCGCGGCGGCGCGCCGCGCTTTATGCCGGCAGCAGCCGTTGCGCGGCGGCGGCGCGCCGCGTTCGGTCAATCTTCCGATCGTCCGTAAAGTTTGGACAACTCTCTCAGGCGATCGGCATTCCATCCGGGAATGGTATTGACCATGCGCCATGTCCAATTGCCTTTGGCAACGCCGGGCACGTTCATCCGTGCCCATGATCCGTAACAGAAAATATCTTGCGCGGTGAGGATGCAAAGATCGGCGACCGACGATTGCGCCGCGCGCATGAGTTGCCAAGCGATGTCGCGCCCGTCGATCGACAAATACCGGCGCACATGGTCGCGCATGCCTTCGTCCAAGCTGTCGTACCATCCGCAAATCGTGTCATTGTCGTGCGTTCCGCAATAAACGACGCAGTTTGCTTCGTGCATGTGAAGGGCATGATGATCGTTCGGTTCGCCGTACGGGAATCCGAACTGAAGGATGCGCATCCCGGGAAATCCGGCGTCTTTTCGCAATTTTTCGACGCCCGGCGTAATGATGCCCAAGTCCTCGGCGATGATTTCCAAATCGGGAAGCGCTTTTTTGACGGCATTAAAGAAATCCATCCCCGGACCTTTTATCCATTCGCCCCGGATGGCATTTTCTGCGCCTGCGGCGACGCGCCAAAACGCTTCAAAACCGCGGAAATGGTCGAGGCGGACGATATCGGTGAGCGCGTTCATGGCTCTGAGGCGCGAAATCCACCAGGCATAGCCGGTTTGCGCGTGGCGTTTCCAGGCATAGAGCGGATTGCCCCAAAGCTGCCCTTCGGGAGAAAAATAATCGGGCGGAACCCCCGAAACAAACCCCGGAAAACCGTTTTCGTCGAGTTCGAACAAATCGCGATGCGTCCAAACGTCGACGGAATTGTGCGAAACAAAGATGGGAACGTCGCCCATGAGTTTGATTTTGAGTTCATGGGCGCGCTGTTTGAGGTCGGTCCATTGTTTTCGGAAGATAAACTGCGCAAATTTTCGCTGTTCGATGTCGGCATCGTATTTTTCGCGCGCCGCCTCGAGATCTTTCGGATTTCTGTCGCGCAGCCCTTTGGGCCACGCCGTCCAAATCGGTCCTTGGGGGAGTTTTTGCTGCAACGTGTCGAAAAGGGCAAAATCGTCGAGCCAATCGGCGTTTTCATCGCAGAACGATTCGAATTCTTTCCACAAAGCGCGGTGTTCGGGCCGGACCGAATCGATGAGCCGCGCATAGGCCGTTTGGATGCATTTGTTTTTGTAATCGCCTGCCATTTTGAATTCGGCGCGCTCGGGGTGCGGGGGAATGGGGGCGTCGGCGAGGTCTTGCGCCGCGAGCAGGCTGTAGGGAGGCTTGCACAAGTCGTCGAGATCGATAAGGCGCGTGTTGGCGGCCAATGCCGAAGTCGAGTTGTAGGGACATCCGCCGTCGTCGGTCGGGACGAGCGGCAGCATTTGCCATACGCGTTGCCCGGCATCGCTCAAAAATTGCAAAAAATCGCGCGCCGGTTGACCGATAGAACCGATTCCCGCGCGCCCCAATAAACTCGTCGGGTGAAGTAAAATGCCGCTTCTGCGCATTGAGACGTTTCCTTCTTATGATGATATCCGTAAAATTCCGATTTGCGTTGCGGCGCGGCAGGAAAGATTGCGAAATCCGCCGCGCCGGCGAAAAATCGCCGATTTCCTTGACGGCAACGCACATATTTCAGTAGCACAAAATGCCGTGTTTTGTGTAGAAATCGGCGTCGATTTTTGGTGTTTTCGGGAGTTGCAAATGACATGGAAACCGCTTTTTGCCGCGATCGTTTTGAGC
>CAVGZQ010000002.1:0-9862 GCA_963633515.1 Bacteroidaceae bacterium | reverse complement strand
GTTTTGAGCATGGCCGGCAGCTTTTGCGCCGTCGCCGCGCCGGCATCGGCGCAAGACAGCATCGGCGAGCGCGAAGCGCCGCAATCGCAGCCGATTTTGCAGCCGGCGCCGGCTTATGATCGTCTTCTGGCCTATATCGAAGGCATCGAAGCGATTGCCGGCGCGGCGCAAACGGCCAAAGGCGATCCCGCCGTTTGCGGCGATATTGCACGAAAACTCAATCTGTACGCCGAAAAACACGCCGATTTGCGCCGCGATTTGGGCTATGCCGCCGATCGGATCGGCGACGGGCAGATTGCGGACATCCTTGCCAAAGCCTCCGATATCGGGAAAAAACTCGCTGCGTGTTTCGGCAATCCCGATATCCGCGCGTTTTTGGCGCGCATGACGGAGCGCGAGTGATATGCCTGAGTTTCGCTATAATATTTTGACCGGCGAATGGGTGATTATTGCAACGGAACGATCGAAACGCCCGATTGAATTTGCCCAATCGGCCGTGCGTCCGTTGCTGCCGCGTCACGACGATAAGTGCCCGTTTTGCCCGGGCAACGAAAATAAGACGAATATCGAAGTCGATCGGCGGGCGGCGGCCGACGGCGGCTGGCAGACGCGCGTCATAAAAAATAAGTATCCTGCGCTGAGCGAAAATGCTGTTCCGACGTCCGGCGGCGATTTCTTTCGCCCGCGCATCGAGGGGTTCGGAATACATGAAGTCGTTATCGATTCGCCGCGTCACGATTGCGCGATTACGCAGCTTTCGATTGCCGATATCGAAACGCTGCTCGAAACATTCCGAAGCCGATACCGCGCTCTGGAACGCGACGAACGCGTCAGACACATCATTATATTCAAAAATAACGGCGAAAAAGCCGGATCGTCGATTATTCATCCGCATTCGCAAATCATTGCAACGCCGATTGTTTCGGGGCAAATCGATGCGCGCATCGTAACAACGCGAGAGTATCGCAAGGAAAAAGGGCGTTGTCTGATATGCGATATGATCGCCGCGGAGATTGCGGCGAACGAACGCATCGTCGACAAAAACGATCATTTTGTTTCGCTTTTGCCCTATGCGGCGCTTTCGAGTTATCACACGTGGGTGTTTCCGCTGCGCCATAACGCGCATTTCGGCCGCATCGGCGATGAGGAATTGACGTCGCTTGCGCAAATATTGCGCAATGTCATACGCGGTCATGAGCGATTGCTGCAATATCCGGATTATAATTTTGTCATCCGATCGGCGCCTGTCGGATGTCCCTGCGGCGATTATCATTGGTATATATCGATTATTCCGCGTCTGACGAAAACTGCGGGTTTCGAGATCGGATCGAATATATATATCAACGGGATATTGCCCGAGCGTGCGGCTTTGAATTTGCGCAATATCATCGATGCGCTGCGCGACAGCGCCTGATTATTCCGAAAATCGCGCCGCCGGCTTCGGTTTTTTCCGCCGGCAGAAGGCTTGCCGAAAGCATTTATATTATCTACCGGTTTGCTGTTTTTTTATTTTTTAAACCGAATGTCTGCCGAATATTTGATTTCTTGATGTCCGCCCGCCGATTTTGCATCTCGGCCGGATTGTCTTTGCCGTCAGAATCGTTGCAGACGGCAAGATACAGCAGAAAAGCCGTCACGCTGACAAGCATCGGCGCTTTGACAAGAGCGCCGCGCAAACACTCTGACGGACTTATGCCGTTACTGTTTATTCAATATTTAAGATATATTATATCTATGGCAAGGACTGACATCAACCGCCTTTTGATGTTGCGCATGTATTTGATTGCGCATTGCATATGAACGGGAAAAAATAATGATTTTTATCGCTTTCAGATCCGATGATATGTTTTAACGCAGGGCTTGCCGCATTTTCTCTGAGGCTATACGTTTTTGATATATTTCATTCGCCGAATCGATTATCGGCAAGCATATCGGGCGCAAGAAGAAGGCGCAGCGTATGCGATCGGGCGTTCAGCCCGATCGCATAGCGCGCCGGCGCGGCGTATCGGCGCAGTTTTTCCGCCGCAGCGGAAAACAAGGCGATAGCCGCGCCTGCCTGCCTGCCGGCAGGCAAGCCGCGCGTATTGCCCTTTTGGGCAATAGCGCGGCCGCGAAGGCGTATTGAGCCGCGTCCGCCCTCTTGAAAGAGGGCGGGCGCGGGCGAAATAGCCGGAGCCCCCCAAAACAAAAAAAAGCCGTTTCGGATTATTGCGGGATTTTGAACAAATGACCGATGAAGCCGTCGTTTTGCGATGCCACGACGACAAACAGGGCGCGCCCGCGGATTTCGCTTTGGTCGAATGCGCCGTTTTGCCGCGAATCGAGCGATGCCGATCGGTTGTCGCCGGCCAAGAAGAACGCTCCCGGCGAAAGTTTGAGATTGCCCGAAAGGTTGCCGGTAAGGCGGAGGCGCGGCAGGGTGATTTCGTATCGGGCGCCGTTGGGCAGCGTTTCGCGCCATCGTTCGGGGACGTCGGGCGGGCGGACGATGGCGTCGCTGCTAAGCGGCATGCGCGCAACGGGCGTGTCTCCGATTTGCAAAACATCTTGATTGAATGAAATATCTTCGCCGTTTGATGCAATGCATCGCAGAAAATTCGGATTCAAATCGCCGTCGTCGGACTTTTCGCCGTCGTTTTTTGGGCGAATGAGCGCGATGTCGCCGGGGGTGAGACCGACGGAGAAGAGTTTCGGATTCCACGACAGAACGATGTCGCCGCGGCGCAGCGCAGGAGCCATGGCGTCGGAACGGACGCGTCCGATGTCGAAAAACAGGAAGAAAACCAAGACGGCAGCGAAAGCGGCGACGGCGAAGCGTCTGAGTTTGGCGATGGCGGGAGGGGAGGCGCGTTTTTTCGATTGCGATTTTGACGAAGAATGCGCGGGGCGCGTCGATTTTTGGGGCGTTGAAGCCGATGTTGTTTTATTTTTGTTCGATTTGCGGCGCCGGGCGTTCGATCGCGGAAGGGGGCAATCGGAGGATGGCGAATTTTGTGCAGACATTTAATAGATAATCCGAAGGGAGGATATTAAAGATGGTAAGCATACGAAATATATGCGATGCGTTGGCGTCGGAATACCCGTTGCGCAGCGCCGAGGGATGGGACAATCCGGGGCTTCAGCTCGGGCGTTATTCGTCGGAAGTCTCGCGCGTGCTCGCGGCGCTGGAACTTACGCCGGAAGTCGTGTCGGAAGCAACGGAAAGCGGGATCGATCTTATTGTGACGCATCATCCGTTTATATTTAAGCCCGTATCATCGCTGACCGACGCAACGCCCGAGGGGCGGATGCTTTTATCGCTTGCGGCGGCGAAAATTGCGCTTTATGCGGCGCATACGAATTTCGATTGCGCGCCCGGGGCGATAGCCCGAAAGCTTGCCCTCGATTTGGGACTCGAAGAGACGCGTGCGCTTTTGCCGCATGCGCCGTATGCGGTTTATAAAATCGTCGTCTTTGCGCCCGAATCGCATGCGGCGTCGGTTGCCGAAGCGATGCATCGCGCCGGCGCGGGGTGCATCGGGCGGTATCGGGATGTTTCATTTCGCGGCGCGGGACATGGGCATTTTACGGGCGATGCGACGTCGCATCCGGCAATCGGCGTGCCCGGCGTCGCCGAAACCGTTGCCGAAACGCGGATCGAAATGGCCGTTTCGGAGCGCGATTTGTCGCGAACCGAAGCGGCATTGCGCGCGGCGCATCCGTACGAAGAGCCGGCATACGACGTGTTTAAGCTCGAAAATGATGTTTCCGGCCTGAGCGATGCGTACGGATTCGGCACGATCGGGCGTTTGCCGCAACCGACGAAACTCGGCGATTTATTGCAAACCGTCAAACGCGTTTGGGGGATTGGGGCTTTGAGAGTTTCGGATATGCCTTTTGATAAGCCGGCGCAAAAAATAGCCATCCTCAACGGCAGCGGCGCCAAATATGCGAAACAATGCGCCGAACGCGGATGCGACGTTTATATTACGGGCGATTGCGGCCATCACGATTTCGATTTGGCGCGCCGTTTCGGCATGGCGCTTGTCGATGCCGGACATTATGAAACCGAAAAATACATTCCCGAAATGATGAAAGCGATGCTTGAAAAAAGATTTGCCGGCGACGGCGTCGAAATACGATTGGCGCGATCGATGCGCAATCCGATGATCGTCGTCTGACGCGGAATGACCGCCGGATTGCCCGGCGGTTTATAATGTTATTTATAAAACTCTGCCGGAAGAATATAATGTTCTGAATAAAACGTGCCGGGCGGTTGTAAAGTTTCGGCAAAATATGCCGGCAGAATATAACGTTTTGATAAAACACGCCGGGCGGTTATATAGTTTTGATAAAGTTCGCCGGCAGAATATAACGTTTTGATAAAACATGCCGGGCGGCCGCATGACAAAAAAAAACCGCCGAAATGCGCGCAAATCGGCGGTTTTGAAGCGTTTTGACGCAATCAGAAAGAATACTTTGCCTGCAAGAAGACGTAATTCGGACCGGTGACGCGGTTTCCGAATGTGGAACTGTCGGAACCGGCGTGCAAGAGTGCGCCGGCGATGATTTCGGTGCCGGGCCAGAATTTGAATGAGAAGCTTGGCATGATGATGGCGCTCGGCTCGGTGAGATGCATGACGACGGAGAGACGGAAGAGCATTTGTTCGTTAAATGCTTTGAAGTCGCCGTTTAACATGAGGTAGTGGTTGAGGTCGGATGCGCCGAATTCGTCGACGAAACCGTAAATGTATTGCATATTGACGTAGAGCCATTTCGTAAACGTGTTGTCGATGCCGACAACGGCTTTGACGAAAGCGCCTTTCTTTTCCTGCACGTCGCGGATTTTTGTGCCGTTGACGTCGATATTCATATCGATATCGTCGTGAATGGTGACGGCGATTTCGCCCCAGAGCCCTACGCCGCCCATGAAATCGAGACTCGTGGCAAAGTCGGCGCCGACGACCCAAACGCGGGGATATGTTACGGTGACGTCGGTGTTTCCGGTGAGGAATCGGATGTGTTCGACGCCCAAATCGTTCATGAGATCCATGAGCACGGGGAATTTGTCGGGATCGGCGATTTTGTCGATATGCGCATTGATGGCGGTTTCGAGAACCGAATCGCTCGTTTGGAGATCGACTTTGATGTCTTTGGGCTGCATGTTGTGGTCGTATCCGTAGTAGCCCATAAAGTTGAGGTCGACCCCCAAAAGGGAAAAGCCGATGCGAAGCCCGACTTGCGAATTTTGTATGGCGCGGCTCGGTTCGTCGATGGTGACGTTGTAGTTGATGCTGCCCAAGTTATCGACATAAGCTTGCTGGAGGTCGACGAGGCGTTTAAGCGTATCGGCTCGGACGAATCGGCGGAATTGGTCGGGACCGCCGAAGAGATACTCCGACGATTCGGGAATCAATCCCGAACGGAATGTCGGCACCCAAACGAGCTGAATTTGGAATTCGCTGAAGATGGGTGTTTCTTCGCCCTCGATTTCCCATCCGGGGGTATAGGTAATGTTGATCATTTCGTTGGCGACGCGGCGTCCGAAATCTTGGTAATCTTCGAGATCGAGGGAGTTGATGACGCTCGTGGGGTTGAAGCGATCGGCCGAACCCCAGTCGATGATTTGCCGTCCGACGCGGATATCGATGCCGTCGATGATGAAAGGGCTTCGCTCTCGAAATAGAGCGGATCGACGTGTTGGCGGCTTCGGTCGGTATAGAGTTCATAGACGTCGCTTTGTCCGGAGTATGTGACGGAAATGTCGGCGACGGCGTCGACGACGCCCCACGTAAAAGCGCCCGTAAAGCGGAACGTGTTGTCGGTTCGGTCGAAACGGACTTTATCGAGGTCTTCGGGCATATCTTGCCCGGGGACGGTAAAACGCAAGTCGCTTGTTATAGAACCTTTGTAGGAAAACTCTTGCGCCGACGCCTGCGCGGCGCACGCCGAAAGTCCCGCCGCAAAAGCACAGCCCATCAGAAATTGAGATTTACGCATTCGTATCGAGTCCGATTCAGTTTTGGATATGACGGCTTAAAAAAGCTGTGACCGAAAGTCACAAAAACCGCGCACAAAACGCAATGATTTTCGAAATATTCATATAAAAAAGCCGCGCATTCGGCGCGCCGCATCGGTTATGCTGTTTTTTTTCCGCGCAAAAAGCCAAAAAAAAAGCCGCGCATTCGGCGCGGCGCATCCGTTTTGCCGTTTTTTCGGCGATCGGCTACTTGATATCTTTGATTTGGTTATCGATTTCTTTTTCGATGGTGCCTTTGAACGCGGAGGTCAGCAAACCGAGTTCGATATTGAGCTTCATGCAATCTTCGGTGATGCAGAAATTGCCTTTAAAGCCTTTGCCCGAAAGATCGGCGCTCGTTTTGTCGTCGTTCCATTTGATGTCGCTGATGAGCGATCCGTAGTTGCTTTGAAGTTTTCCGAGCAAATCGTTGACGGCATTTTTGCCGCCTTCCAAACCGAGAGAATGATGAATTTCGCGTTTAATCGTTGCCATAAAGATGGTCTCCTTTGCCGTGGCTCCGCAGAGCTTGATACAAATAAACGTATTGCGCCGCAAGAATTCATCGCGCTTTGATGTCCGTGACGCAACGTCTCAAAATACCATGAAGTCTTGCCGGAATCGAGATAATTTGCCGCATCGGTTCACAATGCGCGCGCAAAAGCCGCCGCCGCGCCCGGCGGCGCGTTTGATTGCCTGCGCGCCGCAGAATTCATCCATTTGTCAGCAGCCCGTACTTGCTGAGTTTGCTGATAAAGCGCGATCGGTTGAGATCGAGGGCGTGCGCGGCTTTGTCGGGATCGCGATTGTATTTGTCCAAGATTTTTTCGAGCAGGCGTTTTTCGATATCGGCAAACGATCCGTCCAAAAAATCATCCCGTTCTTCTTCGCCGCCGTCCGCTTGCTGCGCGCGGGCTTGATCTTCGAGCTGCCGGATGCGGGCATTGAGCTGCTCGACCTGTCCTTGCAAAGTTTCGTTTAAAATTTGCATAAGCCGGGCTTGTTCGCGGAAGACATCGGTTCCGGAAAGGGCGAGATTTTTTGTCGAAGCATCGGCGATTTCGGCAAAATCGCGTCCCAAATCGCCGACGGCAATAACAGCTCCTTCGCAGCGCAACACGGCGCGTTCGATGACGGAACGGAGTTCTGCGAAGTTTCCGGGCCAAGCGTAAGATTTGAGCGCCAGAAGGGCTTCCGCGCTGAATGCTTCGACGTTTTTTCCGACGGAGAATGCTTGCTTTTGACAGAAAAATTCGGCGACGGCATCGAGATCGTCTTGGTTTCGAAGCGGCGCAAGGACGACGATTTCGGCGTCGGCGCAGTCGGCGAGTTTTTGAATTTTTTCGGGCAGAACAGCCGGATCGCGCCGGTATTGGTCGACGGAGAAGGCGTCGGGATCTGTGTTGACGGTCAAATAGAGCGCGACATTGTCTTTTGCGGGCAACCGTTCGATCATTTCGACGACTTCGTTCATGAGCCCTTCGCCGACGCGTTCGGCGTTTTGAATGAGAAGCCCGCCGCCTGCGGCCGATGCGATGAGTCCGGGGTCTTGGCCGTCGCCGAACATATCGAGCGCGAAGATCGATTCGGAAACGATCGCCGCATCGATCGACAGAAACGCGTTTTGCGAACGCGCCCGATGCGCCGCCAATGCCAGCGTCCGCTTGCCGGTGCCCGGCTCGCCGACGATCAAAATCGGCGGATCGACGGCGGCAATTTCGCTTGCCGCTTCATTTTGCGCCTGCGTGAAGGATATTTCGCTCAGAGCATAGGCGCGGACTTGCTGACTGCGAAGCGCCGAAACCTGACTGCGCAAGAAGGCGATTTCGTCTTCGTATTGGCGCGTTTCGCATTCGGCGCTCGCTTCGTCGGCGTCGGCCGCAGGCGGATGATGCGGTTCGTCTTTTGTTTCGTTTATTCCGTCGTCGAGGAAATCGTCTTCGTCGATGAGACCGTGCGGCAGGGCGCGCGGATCGAGCTGCGCCGTGTTGTTGATTTGGGACGCCGTATCTTTGACGGCGCGCGCGAAAGAAGCCGTTTCGTGGTATCGGCGCGTGAATTCGTCGATATCTTCGCCGACGAATTCGAGACTGATTTCGGCCGACTGATAGACGGCTGCCGCCGCGCATTCGCGCAATTCATCGATAATATCCGAAAGCCGTTCGCGCTGACTCGGCGACAGCCGCATGACGGGGATTTCGCCGCAGCCCGGGAGCTGCTTGCTGCTGACGGCAAACGTCAGACTCGACAGCGTGCCGGCGACATTTTCGCCGATGGGAAGCGCAATGACGATGCCGAGTTTGTCGGCAATCCCCTGCGCCGGATTGCGCGCGTCGCGATCTTGGGCGTCGCCTGAAATGACGGTATCTTCGATGCGGAAAACTTCGAGAAAATCGCGCCAGCTTTCGTCGAGAATATTGAGATCGATGCCGCCGAAACCGGCGTCGGAATCGGTCGTCGTCAGCGCGACGATGTGGCGCGGCGACGGGCGATCGACGATGACCTGAACGAGCCAAGAATCGTCGAAGATTTCTTTCGTCTTGCCGAGAACGGCGCGCAATCGCGCCGTCGAAAAGATCGGGCTGTCAAGACGGAGATCGTTGTCGGACGGGGATTTTGTCAGGATGCCGATGGCGTTGCCCAAGCAACTTGCGAGAATTGCCGCCATGAGAAACATCTGCGCGGCCGATGCATCGATATGCAGGAGCGCAACGACGAAGATCGATAAAATGGCTGCGAAAAAGATGCCGATTTCATGCGGCTCAATTCTTGAGCCGCTGCGCCGGCTGCGCCGCGCCCATAAGACCGCGGCATCGAGAAGCGCATAGATTGCGACCCAAATCATGGGCAAAAGGATGAAAGAATCGAGGCGCAATTCGGCATTCGGCATGACGTCGCCGCCGCCTGCCGCCGGCATGAGTCCGATGCAAAAATAAAGCGCGACGGCGATCGTGGCAGCCGGACCGGCATAAATGGCGATGCGCGCCGGAGTTTCTGTTTTGCGGCGTTTGCCGAAAACGGTGAGATGATAGTCGAAATCGACGGCTTTAAAGAGACCGAGCGCAGCGAGTCCGACGGCAAAAAGCGGCGCGCAAGTCATCATGGGCGTCCATAATGCCGCCGTCAGCATGCCGATGCACCCCAGACCCAGAACGAAATTTGTCCAAAGCGCGGCGCCGTCGCGCCGCATGCGCCGCCCGCGCAGGGCGACCGCGCCCATCAACGGCAAAAAAAGAAGGGCAAGCGCCGTTTTGAGCGTGCGCGGCAGATTGTCGGCAATGGGCGCAGAGATGTCGATAACTTCTTCGGGGCGTTTGAAGATGACGGGAACGCTGCCGTTTCGCGATGACAAGATCGATTTGAGCGATTCGAAATCGCCGCCGTTAAGATGCGTGTAGTTGCCGTTTTCGTCGGCGATAAACTCGGGGATATCGTCGCTTCGGACGCCGGGCGGCAGACTTGCGCCGGCAAAATCGCCGGCGCTGACCGACCGTTGGTACCGCGCGCCCGAGCGCCGAACGGTTAAATCGGCGCGCCCGTCAGACGACGGCATGAGCTCGCGATAGAGTTGGGCGCGCGTTTTGACGGGCACGCCGCCGACGGCTTCGATAATATCGCCGACAGCAAGTCCTGCCGCATTGCCGTTGACGCGTTTGACGGCGAGCGCCGTCGAGGCGGCCGGGCGTGTCGGCGATCCGGGATTTGACGCAACCGAAACAATGCCCGTTTCGAAATCCGATTGCGGCGTCAGCCGGCTTACGGCGAGACATGCGATGCAGAAACACGCCGCAACGGCGATGCATGCGATATGGCGTCGGGGGTGATGATGCGATTTGCTGATGATGCGCATGAATATTCCAATCG
>CAVGZQ010000001.1:0-54255 GCA_963633515.1 Bacteroidaceae bacterium | reverse complement strand
GGGCAATACGCGCGGCCGAGCCTGCCTATTTGCGTTGCAAATACGGCAGGCGGGCGCGGCTGTTTGCGTTGCAAATGCGCCGCGCCGATCGCGCTATGTTCTCGCTGCCGCCTGCCGCGCGAGGCAGGCGGCAGCTGCGAGCATACGCGCTTTTTTTTAATCGTCAGACGCATGCCGTCGTCAGACGATCGATATAACCGACGAGTTTGATATCGCCGCCCAACCAAACCGGCGGATCAAATCGGCAAACGCTTGCGTCATCCATCGTTTGCGCGCCGAATCCCGTCATTGCCCCAAGCGCATCGCGGCCGCCGACAATTTTCGGCGCGATATATATGTGGCATTCGTCGATGAAGCCTTTATCGCGCAATTGTCCCAAGAGCTCGGCGCCGCCTTCGCAGTAGAGCGTCGTTACGTCATAGCGTTCGGCGAGTATTCTGAAGACTTGATCCAAATCGAGCCCGAGGGCATCGCCGTTGCAATCGCCGCCGCAAGACCGCATCGCGCATTCATCGACGCTTTCGACGGCTGCGCCGTTGCGTCGGCCGCGCGCAGACTCGGCATTTGCATGCGTCGTGAAAAGAACGGTTCTCTGTTGCGCCGTATCGAAAACCCGGGCATCGGGAGGAATGCGCAACCGCCGATCGAGTATGACGCGCAGCGGCTGACGATCGGTTGCGGCATGACGGACGCTGAGTTGCGGATTGTCGGCGCACGCCGTCTGCGTGCCGACCATGACGGCATCGTTTTGAGCGCGCTGTTCATGCACGTCGCGCCGCGACAAATCGCCTGTCACCCACTGAGAATGCCCCGTGCGCGTCGCTATTTTGCCGTCGGCAGACATCGCCCATTTGGCGGTTATATAAGGACGGCCGAACCGAGATGCGGTAAAGAATGCCCGATTGAGGAAAACCAATTCCTTTTGACACAAACCGACGGAGCACGAAATCCCCGCCGCCTCGAGCCGTTCGACGCCGCCGCCGCGCACATGATGGTTCGGATCGCGCGTCCCGATGACGCATCGTTTGATTTTGGCGCCGATAAGCGCCTCGGTGCAAGGCGGCGTCCGTCCGTAATGATTGCACGGCTCCATGGTAACATAGAGCGTTGCCCCCGAAACGTCGCCAAAACCGTTTGCTTCGGCGTTTCGCAACGCTTCGATTTCGGCATGGGGCATTCCCGCGCGGCGATGATAACCGCGTCCGAGTTCTATCCCGTCTCGCGCGAGAACTGCCCCGACCATCGGGTTGGGATGCGTTGTCCGGCCGCCTTTGGCGGCTTCGCTCATGGCTTCTTTCATCCAACAGATATCATCCATCGGCAATTTCCTCGCGAGGGGGGGCGGAAAATCCGCGCATTGAATCCGGCGTTGTGAAGAGGATTAACGCCCAAAAACTGCCGCTTCGCGCGGCAAAGGCAATTCCGCGCGAAGCGCAATCAGCGCTTGAGCGACGCAAACGGATTGTTGCCGAACACGCCGGCGGCGCTGTTTTTTCCGTCGCGTTTGCCCGCCGATTGCCGGGGCTTGGCGCTCTTGCCCGAATTCGTTTGGGCTTCGGGCGTTTTTTTGCGGCCGCCGCCGTCCGCATCGTCTTCAAGCCGGCAACTTAAACTTATCCGTTTTCGGGCGGCATCGACATCCGACACGCGCACGCGGACACAATCGCCCGCAGCAACGATATCGGACGGATTCGATACGAATCGGTTGCTCAGCGCCGAAATATGAACGAGTCCGTCCTGATGAACCCCGATATCGACGAATGCGCCGAAATTCGTCACGTTTGTCACGATGCCGTTGAGAATCATGCCGGGCTTAAGATCTTCGATTTGCGTAACGGCGGCGTCGAATTTGGGCGGTTCGAATCGGGCGCGCGGATCGCGCCCCGGTTTTTGAAGTTCATCGACAATATCGCGCAGCGTCATTTCTCCGACGTCGCCGCCGATATACGATTGAATGGGAATCTTCTTCGCATACCCTGCATTTCCGACGAGATCTTTTACAGAAATACCCATATCCCGCGCGATTTTTTCGACGAGTTCATAACGCTCCGGGTGAACAGCCGACGCATCGAGCGGGTTGTCGCTTTCGCGGACGCGAATAAAGCCCGCTGCCTGCTCGAATGTTTTCGGTCCCAGTCCGGCGACTTTCAGAAGCTGCGTCCGCGATTTGAAGCTTCCGTTATTCTCGCGGTATGAAACGATTTTTTTTGCCATCGACGAACCGATGCCGGCAACGTATTTGAGCAATTCCGCCGAAGCCGTATTCAGTTCGACGCCGACGCGGTTGACGCACGATTCGACGATCTCTTCGAGTTTGCGTTTCAAAAGAGGCTGAAACACATCATGCTGATATTGCCCGACGCCGATCGATTTTGGGTCGATTTTGACGAGTTCCGCCAGCGGATCTTGGAGCCGCCGGCCGATGGAAATCGCGCCGCGGACGGTAAGATCGAGATCGGGAAACTCTTCGCGGGCAACGTCCGACGCCGAGTAAATGCTTGCCCCCGATTCGGAAACCATGACGACGAAAGGACGTTCGGACGCTTCCGTTTGCGAAACGATTTCCCGCACGAACGCTTCGGTTTCGCGTCCGGCCGTGCCGTTGCCTATGGCAATGGCTCTCGACGGATGCTTGCGCATAAATTGTTTAAACTCTTGCGCCGCTTTTTCGCGATTGCCCGTTTCGGGATATATCGTCATGTTATCGAGAAATTTGCCCGTCTCATCGAGCGCAGCGCACTTGCATCCCGTGCGAAGCCCCGGATCGATGCCGATGACGGCAAATGTGCCGAGCGGCGCCGCCAGCAGAAGATTTTCGGCATTCTTGGCAAAGACTTCGACAGCCTCAACATCGGCTTCTTGCTTGAGCGTCACGCGCACATCCGATTCGATGCTCGATGAAAGCAGCCGCTCATAAGCATCGCGGCACGATTCGCTCAGAACGGGGGCAAACGGCGATTTCTCGTCGATATGCATGCGCCGCGCTATTTCCGCAACGGCGCGATCGCCGTCGATTTCGATTTGCGCGCGCAAAAAACCTTCGCGTTCGCCGCGCCGAATGGCCAAAAAACGGTGACCTTTGCAATCTTTGAGCGGTGCTTTGTAATCGTAATATTGTTCGAATTTCGAACGCTCTTCGTCGGCTTTTTCCGTTTTTTGAGCGAAAATTTCGCCGGCATCGGTCATAAATTGCCGCAGATAATCGCGGATTTCGGCAGTTTCCGAAACGGCTTCGGCGACGATGTCGCTTGCGCCGTCAAGAGCATCCCGCGCCGATTCGACGCCCAATTCCGGATTGACAAAAGCTTTGGCCTCTTCGAGCGGATCGCCCGACGCAGGCTGCGCCAAAATGCGTTCGGCCAACGGTTCAAGCCCCTTTTCCCGCGCAATCATCGCGCGCGTGCGGCGCTTGGGCTTGTAGGGAAGATAGAGATCTTCCAGCGTCGATTTGGTCGCTGCGTCTTCGATCTGCTTGCGCAATTCGGGGGTAAGCTTGCCTTGCGCTTCGATCGCCGAAAGGATGGCATCGCGCCGTTGGGAAAGATCGGAAAGATAGTCGCGGCGCTCTTCTATGGCTCGGATTTGCACTTCATCAAGACCGCCGGTGCGCTCTTTTCTGTATCTTGCGATAAACGGAACGGTCGCGTTCTCTTCCAATAAACCGAGAACAGCTTCGGCCTGATGCTCGCCGATCGACAGCTCCCGTGCAATTTGCATGCTTAATTGTTGCGTTGTTATCATTGTTATCGGGTATCTCAAACGAAATGCGTAAAACCGTCAAACCATGACGGATACAGACCAAAACGCGTCCGAAATGCTTCGGACGCGTCTGAGAACTTAAAAATCGCCGATTGCGGCAAACAATCTGCTTTTATGCGTTTTGATCGCCGTTCGGACGCGTTCGGCGCGTTTGCCGCGCGCGGCGTTCTCTCGGCGCTGCAACCGCCGCAACATCTTCGCCGTCCGGTTGCGTATCCGATTCTTCGGCATCGGCCGCTGTCGGTTGCGCATCATTGCCGGAAAGTTTGGCGCGAACCGTGCGCGTTCTGCGCGCGCGAGGCGCATTGCCGCCGTCTTTTTCGCTGCGGGCGTCGGCCGACTCAATGACGCTGCCGCCGGCTTCGTGCTTTTGAGCGTCCGTCATGCCGGCGTCGGCACTGCGCCGTTCGCTTTGGGCATCGGCTTTTTGGGGCGGCATTTGGCGTGATAGGATCTCGGACTGCGGCTCCGGCGCATGTTCGGGAACACGCCCGCCGCAATTTGCCGACGGCGTCATGCGCGCTTCGTCTTGGGCATAAGCATCGAGGTTCATGCTGACCGCGCTGACTTTGCGCACGCGTCTGACGCTGCGTCCGGCGCTTTTGTCGGCAGCCGAGTCATTGCGCGGCGCCGGGCAAGCGGCATCCCCGGCTTCCGACGTCGCGTTTGCGGCGTCAGCCGACGCTTTTTCCTTCTCCGTTTGACCATTTTTGCGTTCGCTGCGAAGACGCCGCGATTTCGGCTTTTGTTCGGCGGAAATCGGCGTTTTCGCGCCGGCGGCAGAGATTTCGGCGCATTGCGAAACAGCCGTTTCGGCGGCTTCGCCCGATTTGGCTGCATTATCGCCGCCGATTTCCGGTCTGCGCGCGCGGCGTTCGCGCCGGCGCGGCATGTTTTCGTCTGCCGCCGTCGTCTCGGGCGCTGCGCAGTCCGATGCCTCGGCATCGGACTGCGCCGAAACCGATCGCGTTTCGTCGGCGGCAACGCCGCCGTCCGATTTGAGCGCAGAATCGCAAATGTTTCCGCGCGAACGGCGGACTCGGCGCCGGGCGCCTTCCGGGGCATCGTCGCTTCGCGGCGCATCCGACGTTTCGGCGGCTTTGGCTTCCGACGGTTCGGCATCGGCGTCTCCGCCGCGTTCGGCTTGCAACGCAGGGGCGATTGCGTCCTCGGCCCGGCTCGCGCCGCCGATTTGATCGATGCGTTTTCTGTCGCGCGATCGCGAACGCCGGCTGCGCGAAACCGCAGGCATTTCCGATGTCGATATCAAACTTTCGTCGCGATCGGCGTTAACCGTTTCGGCCGGCGTCATGGACGCAATGGCGACATCGGCAGTCACAACCGGTTCATTGTCTGCAATATAGGGCGATTTAAACGCCTCGGCATTGCCGGCCGGCAATGCGATCTCGGACGGCAGATCGGCGGTTTGTTCGGAAATCGCGCTGCGGCGCCGTATGCTTCGGCGCATCTGCCGCAATTGCTGCGGCGCATCCGCCGAAGCATCGGCCGCCTGACGCGCGTCTTCCGGCAATGCCTCAATCGCATCGGCAACCGTATAGCTGTCGGCGGGCGCTTCGTCGGCATCGGCCGCCGCGCTGCTGTTTCGGTTGTCTTGAGCTGCGCCGGCATTATTATTATCGCCCAAAAATCGCGCGATCGACGGCATAAGAGCTGTTTCTGCGGCTTCGGCGCATCCCGTCATGCCTCGGTCGGCGATATGCGCAACGACTTTGTCGCGGGCAGCCAAAAGCATGGCGGCCATTTCGTCGGCCGGTGCCTCCGGCTCGGCATCAAACATATTCGAAAGCCGAGAAGACGCATGACGGGACGTTATCGCGGCGCGAAGCCGGCTGACGGCTTCGTCGCGCTCTTCGCCCGAAGCTTCGGCCATCGATTCAAAATAACTCGCAACGTCTCCCAATCGCTCGGCCATGTCTTTGCGCGCGATTTCGTCCGAAAGCCCGAAAACCCGAACGCACACGGCTTTTGCCAAATCCCAAACGAACATGCGGAAATCGGTCGGAATGCCCGAAGCGTTCGGTCTTTTGCTCGGACGGCGGCGCGCGCTGAATCGGCGCTTCATCCGATCTTCATCGCCGGCTTCGTTCATATGCGGCGCAAGTTTGCCGATCAGCGCCGCGAGAACGGCAAGACCGGCAACCGTCCCGATATCTGCGATGCGCTGCGGCTTATGCGCGGCAACATCGGCGCATGACACGCTCCGGCGGCGCGCGCCGCCGTCTGCGCTGCGGTTCAATTGATCGTCGCGATTTAAACGGCGCTTTGACAAATCTTCTTCAGCCTCTTCGCTTGCCGCCGAATAATCTTCGATGTCTTGGGGTTTGTTTGCACAGGATTCGCAAACGCAGCACCGCGCGGCATCGCGCCGGCGCGCGCGTCTCGACGCGCGTTTGCGGCGCGCATCGTCGCCGGCAAACTCTTCGTAATCATTAGGTCGGTAAGCATCGTCCGAGTCATCTTGAGTCTCATACACCCGAGCCACATCGATAATCGATGCCGCATCGCGGACGGCCGTTTTTTCGGGACGAAGCGCATCGATTTGTTTCTTTGTCAGCCACTCAATCGCCTCTTCGCCGCGCGACATTTCGCGCGTCGCGATAATCTCGATGCGGATGCCGTATTCGGTTTCGATTTGCGCAAAATCTCTGCGGCGTTCGTTCTGAAGCTGCTGGGCAATGTCGGGATGGAGTTTGATATTGACGCCGCCCAAGTTGCCCGACGCCGCGCGGGCGTCGATTTCGCGCATCAAACTCAGCCCGATGGCCTCGGCGCTCGGAATGGTGCCGCGCCCGCCGCACGTCGGACAAGTCAGATGCATGCGCTGCGAAAGCGCCTGACTGATGCGCTGACGGTTGATCTCCAAAAGACCGTTGGCGCTGATGCGCTCGACTTTGTTGCGCGCCTTATCGCGAGCCATGGCATTGCGCATCATGCGTTCGACATCGCGTTGATGTTTCCCCGAACGCATATCGATAAAATCTACGACGATAAGACCGCCGATATCGCGCATGCGCAGCTGGCGTCCGATTTCCGCCGCAGCCTCCAAATTCGTATGATATGCCGTCAAATCTTGGTTTTCGCGTTTTGTCGCATGCGCCGAGTTCACATCGATCGCCGTCAATGCTTCGGTCGGATCGATCACGATATAACCGCCGCCGGGCAACGCAACTTGACGCGCATAAATCTGCTCGATTTGTTTTTCGATGCCGAAGCGCGAAAAAATCGGCATTTTGTCTTCATACAGCCGAATTCTGTCCTTGCCGCTCGGTATCGCCGCCCGGACATAAGTCATGGCGCGTTCGTAACACGATTTGTCGTCGATCAGAACTTCGTTAATCGTCGAATCGAAGTAATCGCGCATAACGGAAACGACAATGTCTTGGTCGTTGTAGAGCAACTGCGGACCGCATCCGCGCGCCGCTTCGGCTTCGATTTTATGCCACAATTGCACGAGCGCTTTGGCATCGCGCAGCAAAATCGCGCGCGATTGATCCATCGCATTCGTTCGCACGATGCATCCGTACCCCTCGGGCAAATCGAGACTGCGCACTTTTTGCGTCAGATCGGCGCGGGCATCTTCGTCGACTTTGCGCGAAACGCCGCTTTTGGCATCTTTGGGACGCAAAACGAGATAACGCCCCGCAAGGCTGATGTTCGTCGTCACCTGAGCGCCTTTGGGACCGCCCGCATCTTTGATGACCTGCACGATGAGCTCCTGCCCGGGCTCAAGCACGTCGCCGATGCGATAGGCATCTTTTGCCGGCTTGCAGTACACGCTTTCGACGACATCGTTAAACGCCAAAAAACCATTTTTTGCATCGCCGAAATCGACGAACGCCGCATTCAGACTCGGCGCAATATTCGATACGACGCCCCGGTAAATATTGTTGCGCAAAAGTCCGCTCCGCTGCGCTTCTATCTCGTAATCTTCAAGCGTTTGGTTGTCGGTTATCGCAACGCGCACCTCTTCCGCGCGTCGCCCATTAATCAAAATCCTGCGAGTCAAAAGAAACTCCAAATTGTCACAAAAAAAGTCAAAAAACGCGCGTCTCATGCCGAGAGCCAAGCTCCGCCGCCTTGCGGCATCGATCGGCGCAGACGCAAACCCATTCGTTCTGCGGGCGATACTATACGATTTGCGCCGAAAGTGCCTGCTTTTTTTCGGCTTTTTGCGCATGATTTTTTTGCATGCTTTGCCGCCCTGTCGCCTGCGGCAAAGCGGCGCGTATGTTCGCCTCGCGCGAACATAGCGCCGCCGCGAAGCCGTATTGCCGCCTGCGGCAATAGGCGAAGCCCGCGAAGCCGTATTGCCGCCTGCGGCAATAGGCGAAGCCCCCAAGCCGTATTGCCGCCTGCGGCAATAGGCGCGGGCGCGCAAAAGACTATTTCAGCATAATCCAAACGGCATTGACGGCTGCGGGCGTGACGCCCGGAATGCGTTGCGCTTCGCCGAGGCTTCGCGGACGGAATTTTTCGAGCTTTTGGAGCGCTTCGGCCGTCAGCCCATGGACTTTTTTGTAATCGAAATCTTCGGGAATGCGTTTAGACTCCAACTCGGCAAATGCGGCGATGCGGGCATTCTCGCGGGCGATGTAGCCGCCGAATTTTGCGGCGATTTCGGCCGACTGCCTGACGGGCGCAGGAAATTGCGCAATTTGCGGGCAGATTTGCGCCAAGCGTTCGATCGTGACTTCGGGCATCTTGAGGACTTGAACGAGTTTTCCGCGGGCAGGCAAGCCGTGATCGGGAGGCAAATCGGAGACGCGCATCGTTTCGAGGATCTGCGAAAGCTCGGCGATTTGGGCTTTTTTCGTTTGAAACCGGCCGTAATCGGCCTCGGACAAGAGTCCAAGCTTGTGACCGTATTCGGAGAGACGCATGTCGGCATTGTCTTCGCGCAAACAGAGCCGAAATTCGGCGCGGCTCGTAAACATGCGATACGGTTCGTCGGCGCCGCGCATGACGAGATCGTCGATCATGACGCCGATGTAAGCTTCGCCGCGGCCCAAGACAAACGGTTCGCGCCTGCTTAACATCAGCCCTGCATTGATGCCCGCCATGAGACCTTGGGCGGCGGCTTCTTCGTAACCGCTCGTGCCGTTGATTTGCCCGGCAACGAAAACCGACGGCAAATCGCGCAAATTCATGGCATGGGTGATTTGCCCCGATTCGAGGGCATCGTACTCGACGGCATAAGCCGGGCGGATGACATGCGCGCGTTCGAAGCCTTCGATGCTGCGGATAAACGCCAGCTGAACGTCGAACGGCAACGAAGAAGAAATGCCCGCAGGATAAATCTCGTCGGTATCAAGCCCCATCGGTTCGATGAAAATTTGGTGACGATCCTTGTCGGCAAAACGGAAAACTTTGTCTTCGATGCTTGGGCAATAGCGCGGTCCGATGCCCGATATGGCGCCGTTGAAGAGCGGTGAACGTTCGCGCGCGCCGCGGATGATTTCGTGCGTGCGTGCGTTTGTGTAAGCGATATGGCAGGGCACTTGTCTGAGAAGCGGCGCATCGCCGCAGAAACTGAGCCGCACAATATTATCGTCGCCATTTTGGACTTCGAATTTCGACATATCGAGGCTGTGCCGGGCAATGCGCGGCGGCGTGCCGGTTTTGAGGCGGCGCCAGCGCACACCCGACGCATTGAGTTTTGCGCTCAGCTTTTCGCTCGCCCCGTCGCCCGCGCGCCCGGCATCGAACGTGTAATCGCCGATATGGCAAAGTCCCCGCAAAAATGTCCCCGTGCACAGCACGACGGTTCGGCAGCGGTAAACGGCGCCGTCCGCCGTCAAAACGCCCGCGACGCGCCGGCCGTCATCCAAGAGAACGTCCTCGGCTTTCGCCTGAACCAAATCGATATTCGCAAATGCCGACAGCGTCCGCAGCATTTCCCGCCGATAGATTTGCGTGTCGCATTGGACGCGCGAAGACCGAACCGCAGGCCCTTTGCTTGCGTTGAGCGTGCGGTATTGAATGGCCGACGCATCGGCAACGCGAGCCATGACGCCGCCCAACGCATCGATTTCTTTTGTGATGTGACCTTTGGCAATGCCGCCGATCGATGGATTGCAACTCATCTGGGCAATGCGATCGATATCGAGCGTCATCAGGAGCACGTGAAACCCCATCCGCGCCAATGCGCAGGCGGCCTCGCAGCCGGCATGACCGCCGCCCACGACGGCGGCGTCGAAAACAATCGGATATTCTGTCATTTATTGCGGTTCCTCGAAGAGAATTTCTGCCATGCGATAGCGAAATCGCTTTAAAACCGGCGGCGCGCAATGTTCGGTTACCATGTCGATGCGCGTCGTCGATTGGAAAATGCCGCGCAAGTCTTCGGCATGAGCCATCATGAGGCGATGACACGCCCGTTTCATTTCGGCGCCGTGTTCATCGAGATACGCATCGAGTTTTTGCGCCAAAATATCGCAGTGCGCCGCGTTTTGCATCGTAATGTCGGCGATGGCATCGAGGTGTCGGCTGAGTTTGTCGGCTGATGTTTCGCATCCGAAGCAAAAACATGCGCAAAACGCCGGCATCAGACGCCCGACAACGCGCCAAACGCCCCTCAAACGTTTAAACGGCATCGAAAAATCCTTCCTGTTCGGCCGCGTAGCGGCAAACGATATCGACGGGGATATCGTCGAGCGCTTCGAGCCGCGCGCTGAGCCCGGCGTCCAAAACGGCATAGCGATTCAAAAAATCATTGGCGTTTTCGCGATTCCCTTCGTATTGAATCCGAAGCAATTCGGCGATGAGCCGGCGCGAAGCGTCGCCGATTTTGGCAACATCGCAGACGAATAATCCCGATCCGTCGCAAACGACGGCGCCGCACGCCATGTAGTAATTGAGCTGTATGGCGTTTGCTCGGGCATGCGCCTGCGCAAGACCGAAGCGAAGCGATCGGAAAAATCCTGCCATAAGCGTCGCGCACGTTTCGTCTAACTCACGTTGCGTCAGCTCGCCGCGTTCGGCAAACCAAAACGACAAAAACGTCGATATCGCATCGGCTTTGCATTCTTCGATGGGCGCATAGGCGTCGGCCAAAGCATGAATGACCGAACCGCCCCCGCCCGCGGTCGCTTTGACGCCCAGGCTGTGCCCGGTTTCGTGCAAAATGGTGTGGCGGAAAAAAGCATCGAACGACAGATTTTCCATCGTTTTGCGCGGAAGGAAACGCGACGCGATCGGACGCAAAATCGCATCGAATTTTGCCTGCTGAATATTGCGGAGCATGACTTTTTTGGTCCCGAAGGCCGAAACAACCTCGGGATCGTTGGGCAAAACGAACGCCAGCGTCTGAATGCCGAAACGCGATTCGCCCGCTGCCGACAGCAAATCGGCGACGACAAAAGGCGATGTTGCGCATTCGGGATGCGTCGCGCGCATGGCATCGGTCATGGGAAGCGCCGTCTGCATCTCTTCGGCCAAATCGGCGATATGGCGCAAGCGGCGCGACTCTTCGGGGATTTTGCGCGCAACAAATGCTTCGAAAGCGGCCTTGTAGCCGAAAAGCCTGTCTTCGTACGTTTCGTAAGGACCAAACACGAATTCGATATCGGCATCAAGCTTAATCCATGCCTCTTCGCTCGGCGCGTAGTCGTTCGACAAAAGCGCCTGCGCGCGCAATCGCAGATAGTTCGAAAGAGAAGGATTTGACGAAACCTCCGCCGCCTCGTGAAGCAAATCCGCCGCTTTTCTGAGTTCGAGCGCATAGACCGCGCTGTAGGGAACGGCGGTCAGACCCCCGTCGGGAAGCCGGCGCACGACCGTCGTAAACGATTTCAGCGCTTCGGCATCTTCCGGATGCGACTCGCACCAGGACAAAAACTCTTCGCGCGTCAAATCGTAAGGATAAAACCCCGCCCCGAGCGGCTTTTCGATGCTGCCGTAAAACGGCTTGTCGCCGTCAAGACGATCCCACGGCCCGGCCATGATGCCGAAAGACTCAATCAGGCGCTGCGAATGCGAATCTTCGATTTCCTGCTTGAATTGCGGATTGAGATTGGATACCTGCCGCAAGTAAATCGGATTGAGACATGCGGCGGCGCGGATGAGAAGCGGCAATACTTTGCGATCTTCGCCGGCAATCTCGCGGATATCGGTTCGTATATCGACTTTCGCAAATCTTTCACACGCAAACATGCTGCTCTCCCTTGTGACGCGTCATGGGCCGCCCGGCCCGAAGATCAACCGAATCGGGATTTATAGAACAAAGCGCGATGCGAAAAAACACGAAATTCCGCAATGATGCGATTTTTCGGCGCCGCGTTCGGCGCGACAAAAATTAAAAAAACCGATCTCCGAAGAAACCGGCTTTTGAACTTCGGCGCGCCGTGTTCGGCGCGCGGCGAAAGATTATTTATTCTCGAAGTCGCTCAATTTGTCTTGAAGCAAATCGCCCAAGTGCGCCGTCGAAGAGGCGTCGTTGTCGGAATACTGACGGAGACGGCCGTTTTCGCTGTTGCGGACGAATTGTTTGATGGAGAGCGCAATCTTGCGTTCGGCCGGATCGACGCTGATGACTTCGGCTTTGTGCGTTTCGCCGATTTTGACGACGAGAGAAGGATCTTCGACGTGATCGCGGCTCAGCTCGCTGATGTGAATGAGACCTTCGACGCCGTCTTCGATGCTCGCGAATGCGCCGAATTCGGTGATCTTCGTAATCTTGCAATCAACGACGGATCCGAGCGGATAACGATCTTGGAGTTTGTCCCAAGGATCGCTCGTGAGCTGTTTGATGCCCAAGCTGAAGCGTTCGTTTGCGACGTCGATGTTGAGAACGACGGCTTCGACTTCGTCGCCTTTCTTGTAGATTTCGTTGGGATTGCGGACTTTTTGCGTCCAGCTGATATCGGAAACATGGACGAGACCGTCGATGCCGTCTTCGACGCCGATGAACAGACCGAAATCGGTAATGTTGCGGATTTTGCCCTTGATAATCGTGCCGACCGGATACTTTTCTTCGAGAATTTCCCAAGGATTGGGCTCGGTTTGTTTCATGCCGAGGCTGATCTTCTTGGCTTCCGTGTCGAGGCTCAGGACGACGACGTCGATGACATCGTTGACGTTGACGACTCGGCTGGGGTGTTTGACGCGGCGCGTCCAGCTCATCTCGCTGATATGAATGAGACCTTCGATGCCCTCTTCGAGCTCGACAAACGCGCCGTAATCGATGAGGCTGACGACGCGGCCGAGCGCGCGGATGCCTGCCGGATAACGTTCTGCGGCATGAACCCAGGGATCGGGCGCGAGCTGCTTGTAGCCCAAGCTGACGCGTTCGTTTTCGGGCGTGTACTTGAGCACTTTGACTTTGATTTCGTCGCCGATTTGAACGACTTCGTTGGGATGCGTGACGCGGCCCCAGCTCATGTCGGTGATGTGAAGCAAACCGTCGATGCCGCCCAAGTCGACGAATGCGCCGTATTCGGTGATATTCTTGACGACGCCGTCCAGAATCGCGCCCTCGTGAAGACGTTCAAGCGTTTGCTCTTTGAGCACGGCGCGTTCTTTTTCCAAAAGCGCGCGGCGCGACAAAACGATGTTGCCGCGCTTTTTGTTGAACTTGATAATTTTGAAGCGATACTTCTGATTGATGAATTTGTCGAGGTTGCGCGTGGGACGAAGCTCGACCTGGCTGCCCGGCAAAAATGCCCGCACGCCGATGTCGACGGCCAAACCGCCTTTGACCCGGCTCGTAATCGTGCCTTCGACCGTTTCGTCGCGCTCGGCGATCTTGGCGATCTCTTCCCAAATCATGAGCTTGTCGGCTTCTTTCTTGCTCAAAACGCAAAGACCGTTTTCGTTTTCCGTCGCTTCGACGTAAACATCGACCGTGTCGCCGATTTTGACGTTCAATTCGCCGTCGGCGCCTTTAAATTCATCTTTGGGCACCTGCCCCTCGGATTTGTATCCGATATCGACGACGACAAAATCGCCTACGAAATCGACAACTTTCCCGCTGACGATTTCTCCTTCGCGAACTACTGATGTCTGCGCTTGCTCATACTCTGCGAGCAGCGCCTCAAAACTTTCTGTTTCCTGGGCCATGACGGTCTCCGAAATAAAAAAAAGAAAAAAGAATTGCCGCGGCTACAAAGGCCTCCCTTGCGGCGCCCGGGCTTCCCGACGCTCATGCCGCAAGAGTGCGCCGCGCATAGCACGTCCGGCAAAAAAAGTCAATAAATTTCGCACCCGGCGATCCTTCGGGATTCGGACGGCTTCGGCTGTTTCGCCCCCCGCGGGGGGCGAAATGCGCCTTCGCGGCCGCGCTGTTGCCCGACGGGGCAATACGCGCGGCTGAGCCTGCCTATTTGCTTTGCAAATACGGCAGGCAGGCGCGGCTATGTTCTCGGGGCTTTCGCCCCTGCGAGCATACGCCGCGCCCTTCTTTGGTTATGCGCGCTTGCCCGTTTTCGGCGCTTCGCATTCAATCGGCACGACGCGCCGCCCGCGGCATGCAACCGATTTCGGCCGACGCCGCCGATAACTAACGCTTGCGCGCGGGCTTGCGAAACGTGTAAATTGCATCGCGTTCCGTTCTGCATCGAGCAGATGTCTTTGTTTTGAAGAAGGCCGGTAATTATGCAAGAAATCAATTATGCCGCATTGGCGGGTTGCGCCGCCGCAGAATTGTTGCCCAAAGTCGGGCTTGTCGCGTCGTTTATCGCCAAAGCAAAACCCGATTTCCGCGCATTGCGCAAATTTTTCAAAGAAAACGGGCTCTACGACAAAGAGCAGTTTGAGACGGTTCTGAGATTCCTCAACATCGATGTCCGAGACGAAAGCCGGGTCAAATGCGACGCCTTCCTGCGCGATTTGCCGACGATCGCCGCGCCCGAAGATCGCCAGCGCCATCTCTTCCGGCATCTGCTGGAAAAAAATAAAATCCTGATGAAATTCATCATGGATGCGATAGCCGAGCGGCTGTATTCGACGAACGAAATTTACCGCTATCTGACGAGTTACATCTATCAGGGAAAAACGCTGACGCTGCTCAATTTCAAAGCATGGCTGATGTGGCTCGAGGCAACGGGATACATACGCATCGTGGGCATCCGATGGGGGTTGAGCGATTTGGGCAAAGAAGCCTGCGAGGGCGAATTAAAGCTTCTCGACATCGACGAACTGCTCGAAGACGAAGGCGGCGGTTCGGGCGATGATGACGACGACGACGACGATGACGGCGACGAAGACGGCGCCGGATCCCGCGCCTCCGGCGCGGCCGCAAAACACGATGCGCCGTCAGACGATGACGACGACGGTGACGGCGCCGTTTCGGCGCCTCAGCATCACGGCGCCGGCTGCGATGCGTCGGAAAAGACGCCCGACAGACCGGACGCCGCCGATTTGCCCGAAACGGCCGAAGACAAAGAACCGGCCGCATCGATGTTTGCGCCGGAGGCTTCGGCGCAGAGCGTTGCGGCGCAGAGCGTCCATGCCGCGCCGGCTGCTTCGGCGCCGATTTCTCAAACCCGCGTCGAAGTCATCGTGCAGCCGCTTGCGCCCAAACCCGACGATATGCCGCTCGAACTCGTGCGCGAAGCGCTCAGGGGCGCCGACGAAGAAGAAATCGAAGACGATGACGGCGAATTCGGCAGCGCGCCGACCGTGCGCCTCGCCCAGCTGCGTCTCGACGATGCGCTCGTCGCCCAAAACCTCCATGCCGTTCAGGCGTGGTGGCGCACGCGCCCGGGCGGCCGCCTGCTTACGGCAGCCGACTACGGCTTTTCGAAAGCCGACTTCGCCGAAGATGCGGTCTATGCGCTTTTTTGCCTGTCGGCGCTTGCGTTGCAGCTGTTCCGATACGGCGGGAAACTGAACACGTCGAAAGGCGGGCAATCGTACGCAATGCTCAAGCAGATGGGGTTTTATTCGAATTTGATTCGATCGGCGCAGCCGGTCGACGAAATTTTGATCGGTCTTTTGGACGGCGGCATGGCCAACCGCGCCGAAGATCTCGGCAATCTCCATTATTTGCTCATCATTCGTCATGCGTTGGGCAAGCTCGGCGCGGACGGCGTCCGGCAGCTTCTGTCGGGCGCGCATGCCGCCGACGTCGTGACGGGGCTGTGGGAACATATCGGACGATTCCATTTGACTTATGAAATCCTCTGGATGTTCCGCGAGCTCGCCGATATGGGCGTTTTGACATGCGAAGATGCCGGCGCAATCGGCGCCGTTCCGCTTGCCAAAGCGCGCGAAACGGCTTTCCGTCTCGGTTTTATCGAAACGCCGTATGCCGTCGATTTTGCGCATTTGGTCGAGATTTCGCGCCGTCTGACGCGTTATTTCGGCCGCGCCGAAGGATACGAAGCGCCGCTCGTGTATTTCGTTCCCAAGCGCGATTTGCGTTACGATTCGTCGGAGCCCGAGTATTTTACGCGCGATCAGCTCGGCTTAGATTGATTCGGCCGCGCGGCGGCCGGCTTTTGCGGCGTTTGTTTCGCGAAGCACGAAACGAAAAAACGGCGCAATGCGCATGGCTCGCTGCCGCAGCCCGAAAAATCGGACGCAACCGCCCGGCGCACGCCGGGCCGCGAAGGCGCATTGCGGCGCAAGCCGCAACAGCCGAAGCCAAAGCCCGCATTGAGCCGAAAGGCGAAAAAGGGCGCCCGCGAAGGCGCATTGCGGCGCAAGCCGCAACAGCCGGAGCCAAAGCCCGCATTGAGCCGAAAGGCGAAAAAGGGCGCCCGCGAAGGCGCATTGCGGCGCAAGCCGCAACAGCCGGAGCCAAAGCCCGCATTGAGCCGAAAGGCGAAAAAGGGCGCCCGCGAAGGCGCATTGCGGCGCAAGCCGCAACAGCCGGAGCCAAAGCCCGCATTGAGCCGAAAGGCGAAAAAGGGCGCTGGCCGCCGCATCGGCGAAAGCCGTCAGGCGGCTCGCCCAAAAGCCGCGAAACCGCCCGAATTTTGCAAAACTTCTCGCAATGCAGGAGATTGAATATGGCGCAGAAAACGGAACACGCCCCGACAGACGAAGTTCAGACCGAGACAACGCCGCAACCGCCGAAAGACGGCCAATCGGACCGTGCCTATGAACCGGCGCCGCGCGGCGCAGCGCGAATCGGCGATGCCGATTTGGCGGCAATCGATGCGCGTCTGAGCGAATGCAGCGCGTATTTTTCGAAGCATTGCGACGAGGCCGATTACCGCAATTTGGATTGGTACGGTTGGCGGATGCAGCTGCGTTTTGCGGCGGGCGACGATATTTACGAAGTCGTCGACGATGCGTTTATGGCGGCGCGCTGTCTGCATGAACGGCATGCGATGCACTTGGAACTCAAGCCGCCCGAAATGTTCATGACGCGGCGGATAATGCCGGTCGAGCTCGGAATCATCAGCGGGATGCCGATGCTGACGCTCGAGTTTTCGGCGACGTACGGTTTGCCGCTGATGATGGTGTTGGGAAATACGGCGCCCGAAGACGTGATGCGCGAAGCGAATTTGATGACGTCGTATTTCAGACGGGGATTTTGCGCAGATTTTGCGGAATTGACGGGGCTGTCGGCAGTCATTTATGCGGGCGCGATTGCGGCAATCGGGCGCGGATTCGACGACGAAGCGACGCTCGGCATAAACACGTATGCCAAGGCGCGGGATTCGCTGCGCGGCAAGCCGCCGGCTTCGCTTTTGCCCAAGATCATGCGTTACGACGCGCTGATTGCGGCGCTGGCATGTTTGTGCGCGGGGAATTTCGGCATGATCGGCGATATTTTGGCGCCCGAGGCAGAGGCCTTTGCAGCAGAACAGCGGCGGCGGTGCGGCGAAAACTACGCTTCGCCGCAGAAGATGCCGCCGCCCAAGTATTTCGATACGGCAATTTTGACGATATTGGCGCTGACGGCATTGCGCGGCGAAGCGCTGCGGCTGCCCGAAACCGGGGCGATAGCGGCGTATCGCGATTTCGAAAAAGGTTTGACGGAAATCCCGGAACGCCGCATCGAAGTGCCCGGACTCGACGAGGAGTCGCGCCGCATTTTGCAGGAAGCCGGGATCGACCCCGACAACATCGGCGGAAACGAAGCCGACAAATCGTTCCGCAGCGCCAAAGAAGAGAGCGAAGCGCGAGCGGCAGAAATATTCGAAGAAAAGCAGCGATTGGCGCAGGCTGCGGTGAGAGAAAAATTGGCGCGCGAGCTTGCGCGAGACGATTCGGCCGCCGACGGCGATCCGCAAACCGGCGAACAACCGCCGCAGGGCGCCGAAGCCGGCGAAAAAACGCCGCGCCGCTATGACAATTTCTTCGCCGGCGACGAAGACGGCGCCGATCGAAGCCGATTTGACGCAGAATCGGAAGCGGCGCCCGAACACGATCCGCCAAAGACGTTTGATCGGTTTTTCGAGTCGGACGGCGGCAGCCCCGACGCCGATCGCATTCGGGCGGCGAACGATGCCGAAGATTCGCCGGCGCCGCAGCAAACGAAAGATTTTTCGTCTTTTTTCGATCAAGACGACGCGACCGATGCATCGCTTCGATCGCATGCCGAAGAAGAAACCGCGGCGGCGCAAGACACGGGCAAGAGCTATGCGTCGTTTTTCGACACGCTCGATGAGGCGGCCATTCCGAAGTACGACGACGGATCGCAAGACGCCGACGCCATGCGCGCAAGCGCGGCGCGTTCATTTTCGGACGATTTCTTTTCGGAAGACCGGCGGCCGCCGTCGGGGCTTAAGATGACGCCCGATCCCGATCCGCAGCCCAAAATCGAAGCGCCCAAAAACGAAGAAAAAATTAAAACCGTCTGCGCGCCGGCGATCGAAGACAATTCGCCGAGACGCGATTTTGCGAAATTATTCGACGAAACGGTTCCGGCGCCGACGCTCGGACTGAAGATGTCGGAAGACCCCGAAGAAAATGCCAAATGCTGCCGAAGCGCCGCCGAACGCGGCGAAACGGATTCGGACGATTCGGCATCGCCTGAACCGGACGCCGCGCAAGCGTCTGCGCGCGATTTCAAACGATTTTTCGAAGACGAAGCGCCGGCGGCGAAAGTCACGGCAGACGATGCGGCGCGGGCGCGCGCCGATCAGATTCGGGAGCTCGAATCGGCTCAAGCCGAAAAAGCGAAACGCGCCGCCGAAGAAAAGGAAAAGCGCGCGTTAAAACTCAAATCGGACGGCAGCGTGACGCCGGAAATCAAAAAAATCGAGTCGTATCAAGAGCGCATGGCGCGTCTCAATGCCGAAAAGCACAAGGCGGCGCGGGCGCAGGCGTTGCTCGAACGCGAAGCGTCGATGAGAGAACTCGAAGCTTGGAAAAAGAACGCGACGAAGACCGCGCCGGCCGAAAGGCTTCAGATGACGCCCGATGCGCCGCGCGATCCGGACGACGTCACCAAAAAAGCCGATCCGGAAGATCTCGTCATCAAGGGGTTTGCATACGACGAACTCGACATGATTCGGGCAAATACGGCTCAAAAAACGGAGACCGAAGAAGATTTCGATTTGTATGCGGCGCTTTCGAAGACGAAAAATGAAGACGAAGCAAAAGATGATTAGAGCAAAACGCAATGTGTATTAAGATGCGCGGCGGCGGCGCATCCGGTCACGGACGCGCCGCATGCGCGGGACAATTGCGTTTTGCGGCGCTCGGCTGCGCCGGCATCGGGATTTGCCTTAACGGACGATTGTTTATGAAAAAAGCTTGTCAATTGCTGATATCTGCGTTTTTGTGCGCGGCCGCAGCTTCTTGCGGCGCGCATGGCGGCGGCGCATTGCCGGATAATCCGATTGTTTCGGATCCGGGCGCTTCGGTTTCTTCGGGCGGCGAAAACGCCGGCGAAGCCGAGCGCGGCGCAGATGCCGGCGGCGCGCAAGACAATGCCGCCGAAGCGCCGGCTTCGGGGGCCGGCAGCGAAACAGAACCCGACGCCGGGAATGATTTGCAGCAATCGGCGCCGCCGGACGGCAGCGCCGAAACCGAAGATGATTCACCAAATGTGTCGGGAACCGAATCAAATTCGGACGATTCCGAATTTGACGGCATCTTGCTCATCGAATGCGTTGCGCGCATCGACATCAAGGGCGCTTTATACACGGCGCAGGCGGCAGGCCCGACGATTGAAGAGTCGCGCGACAACGCGATCGGCGAAGCGTGTTCCATACCGTGCGCAGAGCAGATATCGGCGCTGAATCTGACCGACGACGAAGCCGAATCGCAGATCGATGCATGCGCGGAGACGTGCAGCGACGAAGCGATCGCGATCGCGGCGATATGTTATCGCGACGGGGCATCGATTTACGCCGAAGGCGCATGGAGCGCAAACAACGATCCGGCGCCGACAAACGGCGCGGAAACTTCTTCGCGGTAAGGCTGTTTTTATGGATGTCGGGCAAAAAATCGATCACTATACGCTTAAAGACAAAGTCGGAGAAGGCGGCTTTGGCGATGTTTTCCGCGCAACCGACGACAACACGGGGATGGATGTCGCGGTAAAGTGTTCGCGACCGCAGGAGAGTTGCAAAATCCAAGATTTTGAGCAGCGTTTCATGCGAGAAGTGTCTTGCATATCGAAATTGCGCCATCCGGGGATTGTGCAGCTTTTTGATTACGGGTCGCTTCCCGACAAAACGCTTTACATCGTAATGGAATACGTTTGCGGGCTAAACCTCGACGTATTGATCAAGCGCGACGCGCCGTATTCGTATGTTTTCGCGAGCAATATCGTGCTTCAGGTGCTCGATGCGCTTTCGGAAGCGCATGCCCAGGGGATTGTGCATCGCGACTTGAAACCGGCCAATATCATGCTTGTGCAGCAGGGCTTGCGCCGCGATATCGTAAAGTTGCTCGACTTCGGAATAGCCAAAGCATTTGACGGGACGCAACCCGATTTGACGCGTCAGACGTTCGAAAAAGGTGTCGGATTCGGATCGCCGCAATACATGCCGCCGGAACAGTTTTACGGCACGCAGGTCGGACCGTACAGCGATCTTTATGCCGTCGGCCTGCTTTTTTTCGAATTGCTGACGGGGAAACCCGCCATATCGGGGAAAACGCTGTCGGAAATCGTCGAAAAACAGATGCGGCGGTTTCCGACGATTGAACCGCCGTTCAATCAAGGTCCGTTGTTCGATATCTTTCGCAAAGCCTTGGCCAAACAGCCGTCGATGCGCTACCAAACCGCGCTCGAGATGTATTGCGACATCGACGCCATCGTGCGCCGGCAATCGCCCTATTTGCCGATTTACGCGGGCGCGGCCGGCATGCGCGCGCCGCAATTGACGGTATCGCTGCAAAAATCGGCTTGCGCGCAGGGCGTTTCGGCATCGTCGAATTTCGCCGTCGACGAACAGGATTCGACCATCGATACGTCGATGTGCGAAGGCGGGGCAAAAACGCAAGAAGACGACGACGTCGACCTGAGCAATTTTCAGACGATGATTTTTGCCAGCGACGTGAGTCCGTCGGCCGGCGCGCCGCGATCGCTGTACGAAGAAATCGAAAAAATGGCGGAGACAGCGCCGACAGACGACATGAGCAGGCTTTCTCCGACGATGCAATCGGCGACCAACAAGATATCGAAAGATCCTTTTTCGGGACGGGCGGAAACGGCTGCGACGGAGTCCTTCGAATGCATGCAAAGTTCGGAACTCGATATTGCCACGCATGCCATGCCGGCATATCCCGATTTTTCGCAAGACGCGCCCGGTTGCGGCGACGACATCAACAATCTTCGGACGCAGATGATCGGTTCGCAAAGCACGCCGGCGCCGGAGAGCGATGAGTTTTCGCCGGTATTTCACGCGCAGCGCACGCAGTTCATTCCGTCTCACATTATCGGCGCGCGCCGTCCGACGGGCTTCAACGAAAGCGCATTTTCGCGATTGCCGATGCGATTGCTCCATACGTCTTTGGGACTGAAACTGTGCAATTCGGCATTCGTTCAAGCCTTGATGCGCGGCCGAAAGCGGATGTCGCGATTCATCGATTCGCTTTATGAAGAACATTTCTTTGCGCTTGTCGTCGGCGTCTGTCTCACACTCCTCATTCTGATGCTTATTTTGGTATTGCTTTTAATCATCTGATGCGCGTTTCAAACAGCATGTTTCCGTTTCGTCAAAGATAAACGGAGACGGGGGATCAACCGGGCGATGCGTACAAATTATCTTTTGCCGGATATTGAACGATGGACGTGCGAACAAGGTCCTGCCGTGCGTCTGGACAATATATCGGTATCTTACGGCGCGAAAAAAGTCATCGATGGTCTGTCGCTCGATATCCCCGTCGGCAAGACGACGGTAATTATCGGCGAATCGGGGTCGGGGAAATCGTCGCTGATAAAGGCGATGAACGGTCTCATCGTGCCCGACTCGGGGTCTTCGCATTTGTTCGGAACAGATACGCGCAGCTGTTCCCCGTCGCAGATTATTGCGCTTCGCAAGCGCACGGGAACGATCTTGCAGAATTATGCATTGATAGATTCGATATCGGTATATGAGAACATCGCGTTCCCGCTTATCGAAAATACATCGATGCCCGAGCCGGAAATCCGCCGCCTCGTCGAGGAGTCGCTGCGTCCGCTTGGCTTGATCGACGCAATCGACAAATATCCGCATGAACTTTCGGGGGGAATGAAAAAGCGCGTTTCGTTTGCGCGGGCAACGATTCATCAGCCGGAACTCGTTTTTTTCGACGAACCGACGACGGGACTCGATCCGCTCATGATCGTCTTCGTCGACAATATCATTCGGGAATTGCGCCGCCGCTATGATATGACGAGCGTCATTATCAGTCACGATATTCAAAGCATATATCGTTTGGCCGATCGCGTGGCTTTTTTGCACGAAGGCCGGATCATCTTTCAGGGAACAATCGGCGATGTTCAAAAAACCGACAATCCTGTCGTGCGCCGTTTTTTCGATTCATCGAACAAGATAGCGAAAGTTCATCATGACGCGTCATCCAAACCGTATGTCACCGTCCGCGATTTGCATAAATCGTTTTCGGGCAAACCGGTTCTCAAAGGCGTCTCGCTCGATATACCGACGCGGCAAATAACGGTGATAATCGGCGGCAGCGGATCGGGCAAATCGGTATTGCTCAAACATATGCTGGGGCTTTTTGCGCCGGATTCGGGCAGCGTTTGCGTCGACGGCACGGAAGTGGCATCGGCCGGCGAACGGGAACGCGAAAATATGCGCACGCGGATCGGAATGTTATTTCAGGGGGCTGCTCTGTTCGATTCGATGACGGTTCGCGACAACGTCGCATTTGCGCTCAAAGAGCGCCGGCATGCCGTCCCCGAGAGCGAAGCCGATGCGCGCGTCGACGAAATCATGCGCCGTCTGAAAATCGACAATATCGCCGATGCATGGCCTGAAAACATTTCTGCCGGCCAAAAAAAACGCGTCGGCTTGGCGCGCGCCATCATCACAAAACCGAAACTGATGATTTACGACGAACCGACGACCGGTCAAGATCCCATCATGATCCGCTACGTCGACGATATGATTCTCGAAGCGCATGATGAGTTTGAATTGACGACAATCGTCATCAGCCATGATATGGTTTCGACATTTCGGATCGCCGATCAAATCGCGATGGTCTATGACGGAGTCATCATTGCGCATGGCACGCCGGCGCAGCTCATGGCGTCGCCGCTTGAAGCGGTGCAGGCAATGATTCATGCGCAAATTCCCAAAACATGATGCATGCGCCGGGGCATTTCATATCATCGCCCCCGAATTCAGACCGGATGTCTTGCGCAAATCCCCCCCCCGAGGCGCATGCCGGCGCCGGGAATAGCTGAGAAACGAGGCTAAAGCGCGTCAACAAATTTGAATCATTTGTCAAATATGCATAGAATGCAAAAATTGCTCGGCAGATAATCTGTTGCAGCCGTTTCCCCGCAACGAAATGATAATAAGAGCCCAATATGACGAATCATGAAGATTTGATGGCAGCTGCCCTCGAAGCTGTCGAAAATGCCGAAACCCGCGCGATCGGCGCATCTCAAAGCGCGGCGGGGGCAAAAGAATCCGCCGCGCCGGACGCCGGCGAATTGTCTGCGAAAATTCCCGCAGACAATTCCGGAACGACGAATTCGGAATCGTTTGATCTTGACTTGGATTTCGGCATCGACCTCGATTTGTCGGGATCGGACGAATTGCTGCCCGATATTGCGCTGCCGAAAACAGCAGACGGAGAAATCCCCCGGCTTATGCAACCGTCATCGTCCGATATCGGCAATTCGGCAGAAGCCGGCGCCGACCGAAACAAAGCAAAAAATGCCGCAGAAAGTCAGAAAACGCTGCCCAAAATCGTTTTGCCCCAATTGCGCGGCGTCAAACCGCCGGCGCAAAGCGAACAGACGTCTCAAGCCGCTAAATGCATGATGCTCGAAAACCTCGTTCAGGCGCAAAAAGTGCGCATTGCATCGCTTGAAGCCGAAATCGATGAAAATCAGCAAAAGATCCAAGCTGCGGCAAATGCCGAAACCGAAACGCTGAACGCGCAAAACAAAGCGCTGAACGATCGGCTTGTCCGTCTGTCGGCAGATTTCGACAATTACCGCAAACGCGTCTTGCGCGATCAAGATCAGAACAAAGCGCAAGCCGAAGAGCGAATCGTCACGGTCTTTTTGCCGGTTATCGATAACTTGGAACGCGCCCTTGAGCATGCCCGCCAATCGCAAGATTTTGAGAAATTGCTCCAAGGCGTCGAAATGACGCACCGGCTTTATGTCCAAGCGTTGGGAAAACTCGGATGCACGCCGTTCGACAGCGTCGGGCAAAATTGCGATCCCAATTATCACGATGTTTTGCAACGCGTCATCGATGAAGATAAAGCGCATAACACAGTTGTTCAAGAGCATCTTAAGGGGTATATGATGCACGATCGCGTTTTGAGACCGGCGCTTGTCGTTGTGTCCCAACATTCGCAAGAGCCGCCGGCAGAATAATGCAAAGGATTAGTTTATGTCGAAAATAATCGGTATTGACTTGGGCACGACGAATTCGTGCGTGTCGGTCATGGAAGGAAACAATGTCGTCGTCATTGCAAATCGCGAAGGATCGCGGACAACGCCGTCGATTGTTGCCTTTTCGAATACGGGCGACACGCTTGTCGGACAAATGGCCAAGCGACAGGCTGCCAAAAATCCGAAAAATACTGTTTTTGCCGTAAAACGATTGATTGGCCGAACGTTTGACGACCCCGAAGTCGAGCGATTGAAATCGCTTGTGCCTTTTGAAATCGTGCCGATGGGATCGGGCGAACGCAAAACGCCCGGAGTTAAGATCGGCAGCAAAGAATACAGCCCGCAAGAAATATCGGCTTTAATACTTTCGCAAATGCGCGACATTGCCGAAGATTATACCGGCGAAAAAATCGAACAGGCAGTCATTACCGTGCCGGCAAATTTTAACGATGCTCAGCGGCAGGCAACGCGAGATGCGGGACGGATTGCCGGTCTCGATGTTCTGCGCGTCGTCAACGAACCGACTGCCGCATCGCTTGGCTACGGATTCGGAGAAGATCGCCACGAAACGATCGTCGTTTATGACCTCGGCGGCGGAACATTCGATATTTCTATTTTGCGCCTTGGCGACGGCATGTATGAAGTTCTTTCGACCGTCGGCGATCCGTTTTTGGGCGGCGAAGATTTCGATAACCGCATTGTCGAAACATTGCTGACTGAATTCCAAAATGAAAACGGCGTCGATCTCCGCAGCGATTTGTCGGCAATGTACCGAATCAAAGAGGCGGCGGAATGCGCCAAGCAAGAGTTGAGCGTCGCCAAGGAAACTGAAATAAACTTGCCCTTTATTACGGTAAAAGATGCCGCGCCGCTGCATTTGTCGCGCACCATAACGCGCGCGGAACTTGAAGATCTCACAAAAGATATCGTCGAAAAAACGATTCCCATTTGCGAACAGGCTCTGTCCGATGCCAATCTTCAGGCAAAGGATATAACCCAAGTCGTGCTCGTCGGCGGCATGACGCGCATGCCGCTCGTCCGCGAACGCGTTCAAAACTATTTTGGCATTCCCGTCAACACCGATGTCAACCCCGACGAAATCGTTTCGATCGGAGCATCCGTTCAGGCCGGCGTCCTTAACGGCGATGTGCAGGAAGTGGCGCTGATGGACGTCACGCCGCTGTCGCTCGGCATCGAAACGATGGGCGGCGTTTTTATGCCGCTTATTCCGCGCAATACGCCTATTCCTTGCGAAGCATCCGAGATTTTTTCGACAACGGTCGATTATCAGGAAATGGTAAATGTCCACGTTTTGCAAGGCGAACGCGAATTGGCCTCGGAAAATTACTCCCTTGCGCACTTTGAATTGTGGGGCATTCCGCCGCTTCTGCGCGGCATGCCGCAAATCGAGGTTTCGTTTAAGATCGATGCCTCGGGGATTGTTTCGGTTTCGGCATTGGAAAAAACGACAGGGCGCGAAGCCAATATCAAGATAGAAGCATCGGGCGGTTTGTCGGAATCGGAAATCGATGCAATGATTGCCGAGGCAGAAACCAAGCGCAACAGCGATGCAGAACTCCATGAACGCATCGACAAAATAAACGAAGCCAAAGGACTCGTTTACATGGCAGAGCGTTCGCTTAAGCAAATGGGCAATTTTTTGCCCGAAGAAACAACGGCCAAATTCCGCGAAGAAATCGACCGTCACATGTCGTATCTCGGCAATGATCCGGCCGATATGCTCACGGACGACGTAAAGGCAACCATCCGAGAACTCGAAAAACTCGCGCAAACGATTGCCGAAACGGCATTTAATGCAATGAGTTAACCGTCTGCCTTGAGCCGATCAAAAGCGCGCATGCCGAATGCGCGCTTTTTTATTATCGACCGCATGAACAAAGCGTTAAACCGATCATTGCGGAAACTTCGGCAGGCGAATGCATCGCGCAATAATCGCTCCGAACTGCTTTTGTTTGCGTCTTATTTGACGGCTTGACAATGCGGCGTCGAATTCATTTGAAAATATAATATTTGCCGGCTTTCCGGCTAAGAACGAAATACGGCTTTGAACAAAACGATATCTGTTATAACAAAGACTGAAACAAACTTTGACAATCCGCTGCCGTTATGAGGGATAAAAATGAGACCGAGCGCTATATATCGAAAAGTTATGATATTCAATTGGATACGGCTTGGCATCGGTTTTTTAAATTGCATCATCGGCTTGCTTATTATCGGCGCCGCATACTTGATTGTTACAAATTTCGAATTCGATTTATTGACAGACATAGCCATAGGATGCGGCGCCTTTTTGGCAATCGTCATTTTGCATTATGCAACGATGAGCCGATTGGGATACAGCATCCGAACCGGTCAGCTGGCCGTGACGGAACGCGCAAATTCCGGAAAAGAAATACCGTCAAATCCCATTGAATATTCAAAAAATATCGTCGGCGCGCGGTTTGGTTCGAGCCGCAGCTTTTATTTTTATTCGCGCAATATATCGATTGCCATCAAACAGTTTATGCGCGTGATATCGCGAGGTTTTTCTTTGAAGTCGGATGCGCCCGATTTCAGAACTTCACGCCGGCTGTTAATGTTGCTCAGCCACACGGCAATTGCAAGAGCCGATGACTGTTGCATTGCATATGCCCTGCGCCGCCGCGACTATGAACTCAACGCGGCATGTGTCGACGCATTGACGATACTCGTTCAAAAATGGGACATCTTCGTCAGCCGCGCATTTCGGCTGAGCATGTTTGTCATGATCGGCTGCCTGATTTTGTTTTTTATCTTCTGGCTGCCCGGACTGGCCGTTTCGCGTTCGTTGAGCGTGAGTTCGTTTCCGTGGATGGGCATATCATTTCTTTTGATGTTATCTTTCAAAATCGCTTTTTTCGATTCGTGGGCTCAAACAAAAATGGCCTGCGAGTTTTTAGATATATCAAAAGAAACAGAAATCGATAAATCGTTATATCAAAAGCTGGATGCATGGTCGCCGATGTATGCAAACATGCGCCAAAAAGCCCAAAATGCTTCTGAGAAAGCATGCGGCGTTCTTCCGTCCGAAAACGATTCATATAATGCCCCAAAAGAAGATTCGCCTTCCTTCGATTGCAATGCCGATGACGCGCCGCATGAAAATGACCGATGCGATGCGCGCGAAAATGAAAGCGCCGAAAATGAACCGAACGGCGCAAACGTTGCGGGCAAAAGCGATATAAACGAATGCGAGAAAACCGGAACGGGGGCAAAAGATGCCGATGAAAACGGCGAAAACGATATAAATGCAATCGCCGCCGGCGATCCGCCCGAACCGAGCGCAAGCTCAAAAGATTTCGAAGAAAACGCCGAAACTCATGTCAATCATCAATAATATTGTTCTGACACGGTGTCGCGGATAACGTGTCCCATTTCGCGGAATTCCTGAAGCGCGGCATCCCACAGCATGGCATGATCGATGGGATTATCCTCCTGAGCTGCGCGAATGGCCGCACGGAAAACGGCATTTTTGATATGTCCGCCGCTCATTTCAAAAGCGTGTCCCAATGCTTCGCAATCGATGTCATCGCCTACAGGAGCTCGCGGCGGAATGAGACGTTGCCATAAAATTGCGCGCATTGCTTCGTCGGGCATCGGGAAACGAACTTTGAACGGAATGCGGCGCGCAAGAGCTTCGTCGAGTCCGTCGGCAAAATTCGTCGTCATAATCGAAACGCCGCGATACGCTTCGAGCCGTTGCAAAAGGTAATTGACTTCGAGATTGGCATATCGATCGTTAGACGATTTGACATTTGTGCGTTTCGAGAAAAGCGAATCGGCTTCGTCGAATAGCAAAACGGCTTGAGAGCTTTCGGCTTCGTCGAAAATCGCAGCAAGCTTTTTCTCGGTTTCCCCGATATATTTATCGACGATGCGCGATAAATCGATGACGTATAACGCGCGCCGGAGTTCATGAGCCAAGACAAGCGCCGACAGCGTTTTTCCGGTGCCGGGCACGCCGGAAAGCAGAACGCAGAGCCCGGCGCCGCTTGCATTGTACTTATCGAATCCCCATTGATGCATGACGGTATCGCGATGGCGGGCGTATGCCAATACTTCATCGAATGTCGCTCGCATATCGTCGGAAAGCACGATATCGTCGAGCGTAAGCGTTGTGCTGCGCAGTGCAGCCAAACCCTCGAGCGAACGCCCGCGGGTTTTGTTGAGCGTTTGCGTAATCAAGTCTGCGCTGAGCTCAGCATCGGGACAGTGCGCCCGGGTTTGTTCGATGGCAGACTGAATCTCGCGCATTGCGAGACAATAACCGCCGGAAAGCTGTTCGGCAATTTGCCGGGCCTGTTCCTTGCTTACTTCGAGCGCAAGCGCTTGACTCCAAAGCTTCGCCTGATCGGTTTGCGACGGTTTGGGCAATTCGATTTCGGCAAGATCGCCGAATACGGCGCGCGTAAGCAACGATTGCCGATCGGCAATGACGCACAATCGGAGTCGCGGCTCCGATTTGAGACGTTGATATATGCGCGGTCCGATGTTTTTGAACCACGCAATATCATTTGATGTTTCCGGTCCGGGCACAAGTTCATGCCATCGAACGATGAGCACGCTGTCGCATAGGATCAAATCGCGCACGAGCTCCCCGATATCGCCGTCGGGATAATCGCTCTGAAGCGACCGCGAATCAATGACGGCGCTATGATATCCGCATGCCGCGATAACATCTTGAAGCCATTCGGCGCAATCGGGCGCATCGACAACAGCAATGCGGGCAGTATCAGCGGCAATTGCCGATTCGATGCGCTTTCGGCAATGAAAGAGCGGATCGCGGGGCGACAGCCTGACCGGAGTTGCGCAAGATAATTGTGCGACAACTGTAATTTCTTCATCGTTAAGAATAATGCCGAGAATTTTATTCGGAAGAAGGAGACGCATTTGGTGCAGCGGCGTTTCTTCGCCCCAAGCCGCCTGATGAACCTGACGTATGAGTCCATACCGAATGAGCGGGCTTGCCGGGGCGAACATGCGCCGGAAGCGTTGCAACGAAACATCGAAAAAAGCAAGGCATTGCCCGAGAAAACCTGCGCTCGCAATCGCTTCGGCAGACTCGCCCGTTGCGTACGCATAAGCGCGAGCGCTCATTTCGTCGGATTGAATAAGGGCAAGAAAGCCTATCAGCATCGTTTCGCCGAAATGAAGTCCGAAGCGCTTTTCGAGATGCTGCAACGTCAAAATTCCGTCGGCTGCCGACTGCGAGACCGATGCCTGTTGTGTTGCATTGATTCGGATTTCAATGTTATGCCATAGCGCCGAAGCAATTTCGGAGCAACTTGCGCAACTCGGTATTTTATTCGAACTCAGCCATTCGACAGCCTTCGAAGACGGATCGCCCGTAAGTTGCGACAAAATTTCGCGAAAAGCGACGCGTCTCGGCGCATACGCGCCGATATCGTCGATCATTCTGTCGGGATTTTTGGCGATATTGAACATGCACAATGCCATAAAGAGCTCGCGGTACAAACGAAGCATTTCATGCGCCGATTCAAACGGCGTCGTTTCGAGCTGCGCATCGGACAAAGACCTTTCTCCGTCAAAAGTTTTTGACTCGGCGGATAAATCGCGGTCTTGCGGCGTAAAGTTCATCATATCGTCGTATCGCATCATGGCTGAAAAAAAAGACCGCCTGCGGATTCCGCTCAATAGGGATCGCATGCATGCGCGGAATAGCCGGAGGAGTCGGAAGCAAAACTATTTTGACTAAGCGTCTTCGATATCTTTGCACGCCAAGATCGGCGCATGCGGCACACACGTAAGCGTGCATGCCGTCGCAACGGGACGCGTCATATTCGACTGCGAAAGCGCGCAAAACTCCAATCTCAAAGGCGCACCGTCTTCGATCCGAATCTTTGGCGCAAACAACCCTCGCGATTCGTCCGGGGGCATTTCTTCAATCGTTTTTTGAGAAATGAGATTATACGATCCCAGCCCCAAAAGCAGAAATGTCGACACAACGACGTCGGTCGGCAAAGATGTGCGATTGCTTTGAACAATCGCGAGGAATTGATCGTAGAGCGCGGAATTGGGGAGCGTTTCAACGCGCTCGTCTTTTGAACCGAGCAACACCGCATAATGGCGCGTGACGTGCCCCGCATCGCGGGCAAAAAAAACGGGCGAACTCGTAACGCCGCCAAAAGCAATGTTTCCGAGTTTATAATAGATGGTTGCATCGCCTTTGCAGGCACGCTCCAGAGCCTTGACGGCGCGCCCGCAATCGGGCGATTGCGGACGGAAAGCTTCGAAATGCGCAGGCATTTCCCACGCAATCGGAGTCTGAGACGCCGCTCCCGAACAACCGGTCAGGATCGACATGCCGACCGAAATAAATCGCTTCAGTCCCATGACTAGAATTTGCCGCCTTTGCCGGATGATGTCTTTTCGGGGGCATCCTGATGCAACCCCATGCGCTCGAACCATTCTTTATGCGCGGCACTCGTCTTGGAGCCTTTCGGGCTTGCGACATGGTACGATGCATAAAGTTCGGCAAACTCTTCTCCGGGATCGCGGAACTGATACATGCTGATCTTCTGCGCCCAAGCCGCATTGGAAAATGAATACCAACCGCGTCCTTCGTACCCTTCGTGGATTTGACGATGCATGTCGCTGCGCGCGCCCCTGTACCACGGCATGTATTGATGACGCTTTCCGTCGGCGGCGGCATAATAGTACGTAAACGAACGCGCGATATGCTTGTATACCGCAGAATTCATCAAAACTTTGGTAAGTTCGGCCGCGCCGCGATAATCGTTATTGTCGCGATTGCCTTTTAACATATCGAAAGCTTTATCGAGAAACGACGGCGTTTTGCCGCTGCGTTTTCCGAGATTGCCATACGCTTTTTGCACGCGAGGCAAGATATTTTCTTCGATGGGATTGCCGTTTGAATCGCCGACAACGCGATTTTTGACGAGCAATTTGGCGCCCTCGCGGGCAATTTCTTTTTCTTCGGCGGTCAAACCGTCGGGATAAGGATTCGCTGCATAAGATTCGATGGCCGAAGCAATATTTTGCGCCGATTTGCCCTCGGATTTCCAATCGCTTATGGCGCGGAAGTCGTCGCGTTTGGAATATTTTTGCCCGACATCGACGATATGTCCCAACTCATGCACCATTGTGCAATCGAGCGAATTGAGATCATATTTGTAATCTTGTTTCGTGTCGCAATAGCCTCTTCCCGCGACTGCCGACGTGTTGGAATCGGTGTAGTTGACATTGTAGCTTCCCGTCCAGCCGAGCGCCACGCCGCCGCCGCCATTTTGGGTATTCATCGTCGTGATTGCGCTCACTTTGCTTACATGGCTTTGGGGCAACAATCCCAAGCTATAATACAAATGCCGCGCGCCGTTTGCCGTCCAAGCCTGTTCCTCATCTTTTGTGCAGCACAAAAGTTTGAAAATCTTCCCGCGCAGCGTTTTGGTGCCGAGCTTGACGCCATAACGCTTTTCGACAAACGTCTGCATAACCGCATCATCGCAGATATGTTCATAAAGCAAGTCCATGCTTGCGTTGAGATTGTCGTCGGAATTAAGCGCAGCAAGATTGCTCATCAAGTCGGTTTTCCCGGCGACCGATTTGCGTTCATCCGACGTCATGCCCCGGAGCGCCGACAGAATTTCGGCGCTATTTTTCGACGCTGTCGCCGCAACCAGCTGTTCGGCGGGCGAAGCCGTTTGCTCTTGAGAATGATCGGCAGCTGCGGCAATCTTGCCGGCTTGCGCCGTTGCCGCGCTTTTCGTCTTGGCATTTTGAAGGCTGTCCGTCTTGACCGTCGGCGCAGCTTCGGCCTTTTTGGCTGAGGCTTTATTTTGCAGGGCTTGAGCCATGGCAGAAATCTCCCATAAAAGGTTACATCACACACCCGCAGAACATTTTAAATGATTTGCAGACGGCAGAAAAGGAAACAAATCGCTTTTTTGAGCAATTTCCGCATCCGGCACTCCGGCAGCGATTGCCGCCGGAAAAACTGCGCATCGGCCAAACAGAAAATTCTGCGCGGCGCGCTAAAAATACCGAATGCCCCAAAATAAACCCCGACGCGCAATCCGACCGATAGACATCGATCCGCTCCCGGCATGCGCCGATGCAAAAAACTTCGCGCGCGTCGCAAACAAGCCGCCGCAAATTCCCGGCCTTTCGCAACCATTGCGAGAAATGCAACAAGACTATTCAATCTTCAAATCATACAGTCCGAAACTCTCCGATGTCGATCCTTTGACCCGTATGTATTTGGCATCGGAAAAAGTCACGATTTCTTGCACGGATGCCGAATCGGATTCGGCAATCATTGCGCCGTTCGAATCGTATGCCGTAATTTTCAGATAACCTTGCTCCGGCGTCAAGAGCGTAAGCGTCGCTTTCGTTGCGGTTTGCGGAACAGAAAACCAATCTTCGTCATCGAGGCAAATCGAACCGCTCGCCGAGGCTTCGATTGCGCCGGCTTGCAAAATGTTATCGTTTGGTTCGCCCGCATCATCCTGACACTTCGAAAACACCGCAAGCGCGCGTTCGATCGCATTATTCGACATGTTTGCATCGCCGTCGCACGCAACTTCTGCGCGCAAAACAGCGCTTCCCGACAATGTCTCCGGCACCGATATTTTTCGCGAAACGCGTTCGGATGCGTTCGCTTTGAGCGTGCCCGAAAATGTATCTGCCGCAACGGAATTGATCGATATTGCAGCGGCATACGGCGCATCGGCGTCTCCGGAATTTGCAATATCAAACGAAACGGTTATTTCTGCTCCGGCTTGCGTTCGCGCAGGCGCGATGAAGTTTGATGCGCCGACGTCGGGTCCCGATGCTCCGAGCCATTTCAGACGGTAGGATTTGTCATCGATCGCCGTTGCATTTGTAAATACGCGAATATAATAATCGCCGCTTTCCGTCGCCGTATAATCAAAAGATTGACTGCGCAAATTTGTCAAGAGCGAAATAAATTGCAAAGGCATGCCGCGATACAGCCCTGCCCGCAACATCGACGACGACGCATCGAATCCCAATCGGAGCCGATCGCCTTCGGCCAATGCGATGCGATAATAATCTTCGTCGGAATCCGGACATATCTCGGCCGTCATTCCCGATGTTGCGGCAGATTTAAGATCGTACGCAACCGATGCATAATTGTTCGGTTCGAAAACATTGCTGCATGAAAGCCATTGCGCGGCAGATTGCTTTTCGGCAAAAAGCGAATATTTGCTCTCGTTTGCATTATAATCGTTTTCGATTTGCCGCACTTCCAATATAAGCGTTTGATCGCCCAAAATATAATCGAGATGAATCGTTTCGGTCGGCGAAGCCGTGCGCGACGACGCAATTTCATTGCCGGCGGCATCGTAAAGATAAATGTCGAAATCGCCGCTTGTTTGCGCCGTTGCCGATATATCGAGCCGATCGCCGTGCGAAACGCCGAATGAATAGAAATCGGCATTGGACTGACAAACCGCAAGATCGTCATATCGGATTGAGCCTGACTCGAAGACGAGTTCGCGCGCATTGTCCGAATCGTTCGGATCGAGCGAATCGTAACAGCTTTTGTCGAAATACATGCGTGCAGAATGCGTTTCATTATTCGACGGACGCACATCGTCAAGCGTATTTTCGTCATCGATGCGGGCAATCAAATAATAATATCCGCCCGGAATATCGCCCGGCAACAGAATATCGACGGCAACCTCAGCCGATGCCCCGGGCATCAATGCCGGCAAATCGCGCTGCGCAAGGCGCACTGACGCCGCGCCGATCGAAGTATCGGACGACAAATAATAACCGATTTTTACCGGCGCCGTCTTTTCGCTGCCGAGATTGTCGGCTTTCAGCATGACTTTTTTGGATTCTGCGGCGCTTAACATTCCGTCGAATGTCAGCGACGATGCCGCAAGATCGATGCCCTCCGCATCGGAATATATCGATGTCGAAAGATGATAGCGATTGAAATCATTCGGAGTGACGCCCTTAATCAAAATCCTTACATCGCCGTCTGCCGATGAATAATGGCTTTCTCGGATATATAAATCGTCTGCCCCGTGATACGATGCGATGGCGGCCGTGCCGTGATATAAAACGATTTCAAGCGGCGATGCCGACGAATCATGCGAGAGATGCGCTTCGTAAGAACCATTTTTCGGCACATCGAGTTTGAAAAAATCCTTGTCATTTGAACACAGCGTCAAATCTTCGTCGACGGATCCTATCGTTTTTGCAAGTCCCCATAAATCGTTCGGCTCGTATGCATCGCCCGAACAAACGCACTGCGGACCGCTTGCCGTTATCGTCGGCAACGTTGCCGTGTTATTTTCTTTGCGCGTTTCGATAACGATATCGGTGACATCCGCCGTAACTTTGAATTGATAATTCGGACACCAAAAATCGCATGCAACCGGCGTCGTAAAAGTTACGGTTTCGCAAGCGTTGCTTGCCAACCCGGAGATCAAACGGCGTTCGGCTTCGGATGACGCATTATTGCATTGATTGATGCGGGATGCGGAAATATACGACGGACCGGCGTCGGTCTTGCCTTTGTTGCAAAGTTTAACCGAAAAAGAAACGGCATCGCCGTCGCGGATCGAAGCCGAAGACAAATATTCCGCCGCTCCGACGACCAAATCGATATCCGCATCGCCTGTTACGCGCAATCGATCGGCGGCGCGCTGTATATTGTTGTTTTCTTCGACTTCGGCGACAACGCCGCTCGAATCGCAAAAAACATAAACCCAATAATCGCCCGGCGAAACACCCGTGTCGATTTCGGCAATCGAAGCGGCATCTTCCGAAGAATGCGCGGGAAGATCGGCGATATTTATCGATCCCGCGACGATGTCCGCATCGGGATCGAGCGACATGTCGGGCGACAAAAAGATCGTGCAAACAAAAGATCCGGTCGGCTGCGCGCCGCGGTTGACAACATGAATCGACGTCAAAAAAGTGCCGCCGACACTGCCCGATGACGGCGAAATCGATACAGATTCGACGGCGATATCGGCGTCGGCAATATCTTCGTCGGCGACGCGAATGGGGCTTGCGCTCCGAATGGCGTTATTCGACATATCGCGCTCGCGGATCGCTTCGTCGGGATTTAATGCAAGCCAAAAATAATATAAACCATGTTCGGTTACCGCCGGCGCAATGGGGATAAGAACGTTTTGGATACTTTGTTCGGCATTCGCCATCCCCCCCTCAATCGTCGATTCATGAACGAGCACGCCTTGCGACCGATCTTCGCCGTTATCTTTTGCCCCCATCCAAATTTGATAACGGAACGATTCATCGGTCGAGGAACCTTGATTGACAAAACGGAATGATGCCGTCACCGACGATAAAAAAGAAGTCGCCGCCGGAGAAATATCAAGGCTCAGCGCTTTGAAATCGGCGCCGTCGGTTAAATCGTTCAACACCGTGACGGTTTGCCCCGAAACAACGGAATTGTTGCCGTAAGAAGTCTCTCCGATCGTTCGGCCGCCGTTTATGACGGCTGCAATATAATAAGCGCCCGTCCGTATATCCGACTGAATCGGAATTTCGATCGAAAGCTGCTTTACGCAATTGTCATCGCCGCTTTTGCCCAAATTTTCAACCGTTTGGCGGTACAAATGCACGGAAGAACCGTCTTGATAGGTATTCGTTTGACCGTCGGCCGTCAAATATATATCGAGGTATGCCGGAACGCCGAGAGCAACGTTTGCAGAATTGGCAACCTGAACCGAAACATTTAAAGTTCCGCCGGTCGTTATATTGAGCGGGCGCGCTTGCAAACCGGAAACCGATAAATCGACGGAATCATATATTTCGACGCCAGCCGTTGCATGTCCTTTGGCATCGCCGCAAGCAAGTTCGGCAGAAACATCATAAACGCCGCCGGTCCGGTACGTATGCCGCGGCGCAGCCTCTCCGCTGAGCGTCACGCCGTCGCCGAAATTCCACGACCCGACGCAAGCCGAAACATCGCTGCCGTCATCGCGCATCAATTCGAAGCTCACTTCGATGGGAGCATGCGATCGCGACGGCGACGCATATATCGAAAAACTCGCTTTTTCTCCGTCCGCGCTGCCGCAACCCGCATAAAATATGCCCATTGCCGCCGCGATCATGATGCGCACTTTTTTCGATCCCATTTGCTGCTCCATATCCGACAAAAACATGCCCCAAACGCACCGAAGCCGCGCCATTCTTACCCGATTTCGCCGCAAAATGCCAACAGAGCCGCAGCGCTGAAACAGGCGATTATCGCTGCGCATCTAAGCGCGGATTATAGCGGCACAGCGTTGCCTGTTGCGCTTTGGCGCAATGCGGCAACGGCTTCGGCTATTTTGCCTTTGGGCAAAATACGCCTCCGCGGGCGCCTATTTGCGTCGAAGACGCAAATACGGCTTTTGGGTTGCGCTATTGCGCTTAAGCGCAATACGCGCAACCGGCCGCGCAGCAACGCGCGGCATTGCGACCGATGATCGCCCGAATTGCGGCGTCTCCGTTCGGAAGCCTTTGGGAACCGTGCTCAGAAGACCGCAGACGATTGCGTCCGAAAGCCCCGAAATGCAAACGCTGCCGTTTTCGGCCATGCCCATGGCATGCATCCGAAGGACGATGGCGCGCTGCGTATCGGCACAGCCTTTTTCATGCCTATTTCCATGCCGGCTTGAAGACCTTTTGGACGTCCGCGTTCATGAGCAATACTTTGCAGTTTTAATTAAATGGCGTCCATTTTCGTTCTCTCCCGAATGGCTTCTCTGAAGCGATCGGCAATAACGGGATCGCGCATTTGCGATGCGGCATTGCACGAAAAAATCGTTCCTATGCATTCCCGACGGCGACGCATCCTTCAGCTTGCCGCTGACAAAATAAACAGGCGTTCCGACTTCATAGATTTCCTGCAAATCGTCGCGCATCAAAATGCGATTAATGGGTCGTTCTTTGCAAAATTTTCCATTTTTGACGGTAAAAATATCATAAACCTTTGGAGCATGGCGATAATCGGCGTTTTTTCCGAGATTTTTCATTCTTATCGCAGAACCGCAATAATCGGCTCTGCTCAGCAATTTGCCGTCGTTCGCATTTTGGATCTCTGCATTATAAAAGCGCGTTTCCGAATCGGTTGCCAATCTATCGAATCGAACCGAATGCACGAATGCGTTGCCGATGGGCTCTTGCAATTTGGCTTCGGAAACGGAGATATCGGGTTTGTCCAAGATAATTTGAAAAACATGCTGCGAAAGAAACGTCGGAAAAAACCGTCATTTGCGAATATGCTTCGTCCAATTCTTCTCGCGCAAATATGGAATTGTCACGCATCGGGAACCGTCCTCATCCGGTGTTGCGCATCGCTATGCGCATAGCGATGCTTCCCTATATAAGTTGGCATTTTTCAAAAAAATGTTCGTTTTTTTTTTGCTTTTATTTGTCTTTATTCCGTCGGCCGCGCACCGCGCCGAGGTCTTATGCACGGAAAATGCGCGCCGCACCGCCGCCGGCGGAAGGCGCGCGAGCAAGGCGCAGGCGCGAAGCGCAAAAGCCTTGCCTGCGCTGCGCGCATGCCGCAGGCACAGCGCAGCCGCGAAGCCGTATTGCCGCTTGCGGCAATAGGCGAAGCCCCGAAGCCGTATTGCCGCTTGCGGCAATAGGCGAAGCCGCGAAGCCGTATTGCCGTTTGCGGCAATAGGCCAAGCCCCGAAGCCGTATTGCCGCTTGCGGCAATAGGCGAAGCCCCGAAGCCGTATTGCCGCTTGCGGCAATAGGCGAAGCCGCGAAGCCGTATTGCCGTTTGCGGCAATAGGCCAAGCCCCGAAGCCGTATTGCCGCTTGCGGCAATAGGCGAAGCCCCGAAGCCGTATTGCCGCTTGCGGCAATAGGCGAAGCCGCGAAGCCGTATTGCCGTTTGCGGCAATAGGCCAAGCCCCGAAGCCGTATTGCCGCTTGCGGCAATAGGCGAAGCCCCGAAGCCGTATTGCCGCTTGCGGCAATAGGCGAAGCCGCAAAAATAAAAAAAAAGCTGCCTCAAAAAGGCAGCTTGCAACGGCGCCACCGGTCAGACGCCGACGGCCTGTTCTTCGAGTTTGTGTTCGAAACTCATGACGATGTACTCCATGGGCTTGCCCAGCGCAATGCCGACATCGATAGTCATGACGCCGATTTCGCCGTCTTCGGCGGAGTTGTTCGTTTCGTCGCACGTAATGAAAAATGCATCGTCTTGGACTTTTCCGGGGAAGTAGCCTGCGGCCCACAGTTTGCCCAAGAAATCGGTGAGCATTGTTTTGACGCTGTCGCGGAGTTCTTTGCCGTTAACCTCGAAAACGACCCACTGCGTATTTTCGTAGATGGCGCGCCGGACGGCGTTAAAGACGCGCCGCGCCATGAGATAACGCCAATCGGGGGAACCGGTGAGCGCGCGCGCGCCCCACGGACGGATGCCGCGCTGGGGGGCATAGCGGATGCAATTGATGCCTTTGTCGTTGAGCTCGGCAAATTGCCCTTCGTGCATGAGGGTATAGACGGCGTTGAGCCCCTCGACGGGAACGTTGGCAGGAGCGCGGAAAACGCCTTCTTCGCGGTCGCAGCGCGCATAGATGCCGGCCATAAAACCCGAGGGAGGCACGGGTTTGGGTTCGCCGTCGTCGTTAATCATCACAATCCACGGATAATACAATGCCGCGAACGATGTTTCGAATTTGCTTCGGTAATCTAAGACTTGTTCGGGTTTTAAATCGCGGGGCGTATCGAGAATGGCGAAGCGATCGCCCATCTTTTCGCAATGCGCGATCATGGCGGTTTGGATGCCGATCATGTCGCGGACGCTATGAAAAGCGTCGCAATTGTCGAGAAAAAACTGAAGATCGGGAATGGCGACAAGGTCGATTTCGTCGTTCGATTCGAGCGCGCCCAAGCCGTAGCGCGCGTCGGGACCGTTGTTATAGCCGATGACGTCGTCGGGCGTTATGCCGTCGAGCCCGTCGCGGCCGCCGCGCAACGCAATTTCTTCGGTTTTGTCGGGATATTGATCGTAACCGCAGGCGCCCAAAACGGAAATGCGGATGAGTTCCGATTCTTGGCCGATGACGCGGGCAACGTTTCGGGATGCCCATTTTCCCATCGACAGATTGATGAATTTTTCGACGCGATTCTGTTTTTTGTCTCTGACAATCATGTCGAATTCGACGGAGTCGACATAAGTCGGCGCCGCAGAACGCATGGAAATATCGATGGCGTCGTTCCAATAAACTTCGTTCCCGCGGACGCGTTCGACGGTAACGAAGCGATCATTTTCGCCGTCGCAAAGTCTGAGCAGCATCCCGCGCTCGATGCCGCGCGTCGACTGCATGGTCATCATGCGGGATCCGGGGAGAATGTCGAGCGTGATGAAATTGTGAACGCGCGCGGTTTCCGGGTAGTTAATTTCGATGCTGAGCCGGTTTCCCCAACTTCCTTCGCTGGATGCGAGTACTTCGAGCGTGGGATATCCGGAACGGTCGAGCAACTCATAGCGAGCTTTTCGCGCCAGTTCGGATTTTCCGTTTCTGAAAACATGCGCAATGCGGATGACATGGCAACGCGTGCCGCCGTTCATGAAGAAGCCCCAGATGCTTGCATGCAAATAGCTTCCTTTGACGGGTTGGCCAAAATAGCGCAAGAACTGCTGGACGCTTTGAATGACGACGGGCTCGTTGAGCGGTCCTTTTTCGGCGACGCCGAGGAAGGCAGGAACGCCTGTTTCGCCCAAAGAAACGCCGCGTTCGACGCGGGGATTATCTTCGAAGTATACGCCGGGAAGCCTTGCTTTTGTCATTTTGACCTCGTTTTTGGCATGTTTTTAACCGCAACACCGGACACACAGACAAGCGCCGTTATCCGCCGCGGCTCTCGTTGATTTCTTTGTTAATCTCGGAGATTTCGCGAATCCAGACTTGGCGCTCTTTGTGTTCCATATTGAGGATGTCGTCTATCGCCCAGTGGAAGTGGTAAGCGATATACGCTACCTCCTGATACAGCTTATCCAGGGGGTAGCTTAATACCCCCCCAGGCCTGTCCCCATGTCGACTTCGAACTCATGTTTGCATGCCGGGCACGTGACTTTGATCGAGGCGCTGCCTTCTTCGTTGATCTTGCGATAGAACTCTTGGAGATAGGCCAAATCGGAGCTGAACAATTCTTCGATGATGTTGGGGGTAATCATGCGAAGCGTGCCCAATTTCGTTATGACGCGGCTGAGCAAAATAATCACGAGATAAGCGCGGTTTGCCTGCACGCGATAATCTTGCAAAGGCGCGATTTCGTCTTTTGCCGTCGCCAGGCGCATAACGCCTTCGCGGTGAAGATTGCCGTCTTTATCGACATAACCTTTCGGGAGCGTAAACTGAAATTCAGTCTGAAATGCCATCGTTGCAACTCCAAATACAATCTTCGCCGCGCGCGGCGAAGCGTCGTTGATGAAAAGGGCTCCTGCCCAAACGCCATGGGCGTAAGTTTATAACGAAAAAAAACGTTGCGCAAACGAATAATCCACCCCTTCGATCGCATCAAACCGGCGGCGCGCAGCGGCGGCGCGATCGAAAAAAGGATGCCCCGCAAGGCGGCTCCGATGCATTGCCCCGATGCGGCGCGCCGAAAACGATCATCGCAAAGCGGTTGATTTATCCGAGCGTGTAGGCGGCTATGACGTCGGAATCGACGGGCCAATCGCCGTCGAGCGTCTGATGCAAAATAATGACGACGCGTTTGCTGTCGGGCGTCCAAAATGCATTGACGATGCTCATTTGCGCGACTTTTGTTTTTGTCGGATCGGAAAAGATCGGAGCATATCCCAATGTCATCGATTGGTCGCCCGCCGACAGCGTGAGCTGAAGCGTTTCGCCGATAACCATGCCGCCGAGACGGTATCCGGCAGGCGCCGCCATGCCGGCAACGTAATTGGCATGGATGCCGAAAACGGCGACTTCTTTCGACAGGAGCGCTGCTTCGAGCGACGTCTTGCCGAGCGGATAGACGAGTTTCGGGCCTTGACCGCCGATTTGATAGATGACAAGCGATTTTCCGCCCAATTTGCTGCTTTGGACGATGGCATAAAAATCGGGATTTGCGCCGAATCCGACGAATTGCATGGTGATTTTGTCGGTGTCTTGCGCCATAGCTTCGGCCGGCGCAAAAGACGAAACCATCAACGTTGCAAGCCCGAGTCCCGCAGCAAAAGCCAACTGTCTGAATGTACGGAAACGGAACATTTTTGCCTCCTGTGAAAAACAAAACCGATGCGCCGCGCGCCGTCAATCGTTTTGCGCATGCCGGCAATTATCGGGATATGCGCGCCGCAGACGATCGATACCCAACCCAAGAATTATACCAATAAAACGATGAAAAGACCATCGGCGCCCGACCGATAGCCGTCAGACGTCGGATTCGAACGAAAACCGCTGCGGTTTGAACGCGAAGCTGCGGATCCGATCGAAAAGAAACGCCGCGCATCCCCGCAAGGCGGCGCGCCGTGCCCGCGCCGGGGGCGAATTCAGCCCCGAAGCCCCTGCCTTGCGCGTTCCTAATTCAGAACGAACCCTTGGCGCAAAGAGACGGTTTTTCCTTCGAACGGCATGAATTTCCATCGGTTTTTCTTGCTGTCGATGCATTTTGAGAACGTTTCGGGGATGCCGTCGTTTTCGATGACGAATTTATCGACGGCGCCCGACGGTTCGACGTCGAAACGGATGTAGATTTTGGAGATGTTCATCGCGCCGTTTTTTGCTTCGCGGCGATGGCACTCTTGAACCGACCGAGAAATGGCGCTCAAGCCGAGTTTGAACTGTTCCTGCATGGGCGACGCGCTTTTTGCGGCTTTCGCCCCGTTTGTCGCATCGGTTTTCGCAAATTCCTGTTTTTGGAGCTCGACGCCGACACGGCCGTCTTTTCGCAAGGGAGCCGTTTCGCCGTTTTGTTCGGCTTGGGCTTCGGCGCCGTAGATAGTTGCGGCGGCAGCTTCGTTTTGATCGGCCTGAACTCCGGCGCCGCCGACGGACTCGGCGGCAGCTTCGGTTTGCGGCCGCGCTTCGGGCTGCTCCCTGACGCGCCGATGCCCGGCGGCGTTTTCTTCGGCGTGGGCATCGTAGATTTCGAAATCGTCGGCCGGAATCATGCGATCGATATCTTCGTCGGAGATGGCGCGGCCGGCAACCGCTTCGAACGACGCATCGGACGCCCCGACAATCGTCGGCGCATGCGTCGCCTCGGCGTTGTCTTTGCCGAATTGCGCAAAAACGATCGCGGCGCAGACGACGATGGCAAACACGGCGACGGCGGCAATGCGTTTGTTGTTTTTGCGCTTGTCGAGCCGCGCCATTTCTTCGTAATGCCGAAGATTGATGAGCTGAGACTCTTCGGAAATATTATGCGCTTCGTCCTCCGGCTCTTCTGCCAGAATTTCATTCAGGAGCGCTGTGCGCCGTTCGGCGGCTTTGCCGCGCAAAACGCGCGCGGCGCATCCGGCATCGCCGGCGACGATGTCGGCACCTTCCGAAATCCCGGCGCCGCCTTCCGGCGCCGGCGCATCGTCTGCGTCTTCGGACGCACGCTTTTTGCCGATCGGCAAATTGCTTCGGCTGTTCGAATCGTCGAGCGAAAATGCTTCGAGCTCGGAAAACGACGCATCAGATTCGTTTATTTCGCCAAACCCCGAAGCGGAATTCGAGGCTTCGCCGCCAACCGCCGCAGATGATGCGTTTTTGTCGGCGCCGCTTTCGGCGGCTTCGCCGAGCGGATTGCGCAAATCGTCGGTGACGCCGGGAATGCCCGACGCATCGCCGGACGCGTCGAGCGAAATATCGGGAATGCCCGACGCATCGCCGGACGCGTCGAGCGAAATATCGGAAATGCCCGACGCATCGCCGGACGCGTCGAGCGAAATATCGGGAATGCTCGAAACCGCGCTTGAATCGGACGATTCGTCGAGCGCAACATCGGGCACATCGCCCGACGCAAGCGCATCGGCTTCGGGCGGCTGCGATTTGAGGCCGCCGGCGAACTCGGACATCGATTGCGCCCGATCGGCGTCTGCGGGCAACGCAGCTTCGGCGGGGGATTTATTGCCGAGATGCGCATCCGATTCGGCATCACCCCGCGATTCTTGCGCAATATCCGTCAAAGAACCGTTATCGTCGAATGAAATGGCGGCAAGCGACATTTCCGACTCGGAACGTTCGACAAAAGACGGAAGATTTGTTTTGGACGAAAGCCAATCGCTCATGCTGCCGTCGGTTTCGGCATTGACGCCGAGCCGATCGGCGTCCGGCTGCCGGCCGGCGTTCAGGATATCGCCCAAATCCTCCTTAAAATCGGCGTATTGTTCTTTGGCACGCTCTGCGTCGCCGTCCGCGCCGACGGCGGGCAAAACGCGAGCAGATTTCGAAGCGGCTTCATCGGCGGCATGTCTGAGCGCCGAAAACCGCGGCGATTCGGACGCATCGCGCGCGCGTGCGCCCGGGAGCGAAGATTCGCCGGGATTGCTCCGCCCGAGATGCGAAGAAAGCGGCGAAAGATGCGACGCATTGCCGGAATTGCCGAAAATCGAAGCAATGCCCGGCGCCGGCTTCTCGTTTCCGCCGAAAGCGGCTCCGGTTTTCGGCGATGATGCGCTCGCCTTGAACGGCGCGCCGGGACTTGAGCTCGATTTTGACGCCGAAAACAGCGGCATCGGCGCCGCCGATTTCGCCGCGCCCAAGATGTTGGGCAGCGATTTATGCGCCTTTTTATCGGTTTCGGCGTCGGTTTTGGCGGCGCGAGACCGCGATGCGGCGGCGCGCGTTTCTTTGTCGAGTATGCTGAAAATGTCTTCGTTGCCCGCCGCTTGCCCGCCGATGCCGCCGGACGGCGATTCGTCGGCGTTTCGGAACGCGAAAAATGGCGAAACCGCGCCGACCTTCGTCGTTTCGCCGTCGGAGTCTTCCGACGCGATTTCGCTTTCGGCCCTGACAAGCGACTCAAGCGCCGGCATGGCTTGATGCGTCGGCGCTTCTTGCGACAAGTGCGTTTCGGTTTTGAGGCGCTGTTTGAGGCTTGCCAAATCGGGCGACGACGCGCGCGCCGCATTCGGCGAAGAGGATGCCGAACGCAAGCCCGATTTTCCGCCGAAAAGCGGCGGCAAATTTTCGTCGGATACGCGCACAACGGGCGCGGGCGGCGGCGGCGGCATGATCAGCGCCGACGCAAACGGCTCGACCTCCGCCGCAGGTTTCCAGTTCTCAAGCGCCCGGCACCAAACATGGCAATTATTGCCGATATCGGCCAATTCTCCCTGAAACAGCGCGCAAAGCGCCTCTTCGGAGTACGGCCCGCGGCTCGTCCCGTCGTACGAATAGTACCAGGCGGACACGCCCGACGATCGCCGCGGCGTGTTCAGCGTCGTCGCATGCCATTTGTTCAGGTTCGATAAGCCCGAACTTTCTGCAGCATCTTTGGACTCAGACTTTGAATTCACCGAAAACTCACCGACATTTCCGCATTTTATGCATGTATAACGGATTTTATTCTTGGTAATCTTTTCATCGGGGTAACTCAGAGATGTGTGGCATTTATCGCAAACGAAACGCATATCGAACCCTTTCTAAGTTGCGTCGCATCCGGTTACCGGCGGCCGCGGGGTTAAAATTCATCGCTTTTTATCGGGCGCGCGCTTGCAAACGCGCAAAAATAGCCGCAATCCGGTTGCGGCGCAAACACGCCGATCGGGCATCGTAACACATTTTTGCGATATGCCCAAACACGCCGTCGGCAAAATCGGCAATTTGCATGAAACCGACTCTATAACGATTGCCCGGACGTTGCAAATTTTTGCCTGCCTGACTTCCGCAGACGCCGCCCGCCCGCAAACGCGCAAACTCCGATATTTGCAGCCCTGCGCTGAATTTTTGCGTACTTGTTTTTTCTTGGGCGTTCGCCCCCCTGCCGGGGGGATTCGAACGCCTGCTTCGGCTATTGCGCCTTCGGCGCAATACGCCTTCGCTGCCGCGCTATTGCCCCGAAGGGCAATACGCGCGGCGCGGCTCGGCTATGCGGGCGGGCCGCCCGCATACGCCTTCGCGGCCTGCCTGTTTGCTGCTCGGGCAGCAAATGCGGCAGGCGCGTTGCGCGGCGCCATGCCGATATATGCAATTTTTGCCAAAATCGCCGCGTGTGCGATCCTCGCGATTGGGTAAACCGGTTGGGCGGCAGCGGTTTATATCTTGCAGCTTGCCGCAGGAAATGGGCAGTTTTTCGTGCGAATCGATCGAATCAAATCAATCCGTCTGACGGCATTGGGGATCTTGTTTGGCGTCTGCGGTCTCGGACATGCGGCTTTTGCGCAAGATGCGCCCAAATTGCGCGCGATCGAGCGGCAGCGCGCCGACAATATTCCCGGATTTTCGGACGCTGTGCCCGAAACCGCCGAGAAATCCGGATCCGCAAGCGCGGCCGCTCCGGCGCAAAACCGCCGTTCGGACGGCAACGATGCCGCCGCGCAAAACGATTTGCCGCGTTCGGACATCGCGCTTCCAAACCCCCCGCAGCTTTCTGAAGAAGTCAAGAAAAAACTGTCGCAATCGGTTCAAAGCGCGATGAACGCAAAAGCCGTGCGTCAAACGACGATAGGCATGCGCGTCGTCGACCTCGATACGGGCGAAACCGTCTATTCCAAACAGTCCGGCAAATTCCTCAAGCCTGCGTCGAACACAAAACTCGTGACGACGGCGGCAGCTTTGGGCATATTGGGCCCCGACCGGCAGTTCGAATCGTCGCTTTTGGCGCGGGGGAAAATCGCAGACGGCGTCGTCAATGGCGATTTGCAGCTTTACATCGATCACGATTTTACGTGGTCGACGCGTTTTTACAATTCGGGCGACACCCCGATGATCGGGATGATTTCGCAGCTCAAAGACGCCGGAATAAAAAAAATCCGAGGCAATTTAATCGTATCGGGGTATGTCGTGTACGGCGGCACGGCAACCGACACGCTTTCGGCATCGGCGCATTTGCAACGCGTCTCGCGGCAGTTTGCCGCCTTGATGAAAAAAAACGGCATCGCTTTCGGCGGCATCGCCGTCCGTCAGAACGAAAAAAAAGAAGGAACGCCGCTGGCCGGTTGGAAATCGCCGGTTTTGTCGCAGGCAATTGTGCCGCTCAACCGCGTCAGCCACAACGAATATGCCGATATGCTTTTGCTTGCGATTGGCGCAAACTCGGGCAAAAACACCTATGAAGCGGGAGCCAAAGCCGAATTGGCATGGCTCAAATCGATTGGCTTAAACACGAAAAATGTGCGTCTTAACGACGGCTCGGGGCTATCGCACGACAATCGGGTGAGCCCGGAATTTCTGACCGAATTGACCGCATGGGTTTTGCAAAAATCGGATTTCGCCCGCGAGTGGGCTTCATCGCTTTCGGTCTCGGGCTATGACGGAACGTATGGCGGCAGGCTCGCAACCGACGACGGCAAAGGCCGCGTTTATGCGAAATCGGGGACTTTGCGCGACGTCATTTCGGGGTCGGGTTTTTTTGTCAACCGCTACGACGGGCATACGTATGCGTTTTCGATCATCGTCAACGGGAGCCGCAACCGGAAACTGACGCGCCAGGCGATCGACCGCATGCTGACGCCGTTTTTGGGCAATTTCAGGGGAACATCGAAAGTCGCCGCGCCCGAATTCGTTTCTTATCGCAAAGAAAACGACGGCCGCGTCGCCGCGCGCTGGAAAGCCGTTCCCAAAGCGGCCGGCTATCGCGTCCGCGGCAGCAGCGACGGCAATCGGTGGCCGGTTTTGGCCGAAACAAAAGACACGGTTCTGATTATGCCCGACAGCGCGCGCCATTTGCGCGTGAGCGCGGTTTTGCCCGACGGGTCGGAAAGCGCGCCGTCGCTTATTTTCAGCTATCGGCCGGGCGCGAAATCGGCGGCAATCGTCGAAACGGCAACGTGCCGATCGGACGAAGCCATGCGCCCGGCGTCGCATATCTTTGCGCACGAAATCCCGTTATCATCGTTTGTCGGCGCATCGCAGGGCGTGTTTACATCGTCGGAGTCGATCGGCGACGCCCGGGAAGCAATCTTTCATACGGTTTCGTGCGCGGGGAAAATGGCATGGAACGCCGATGCCTACAAAGCGGCCTTGGATGCAAAAATCCCCGTCATCGTCAATGCCGTCGACGCGCATCAAAGCGCGCAGACGCAAGATCGGTGCGATCCGCATCATGGCAAAGTATTCGGCTGTTACGGCGAACCGATTGTAACAAAAGACCGCCGCTTCGGCGTTCGCAAAGACAACTTCCGGCTGAGAAAAGCCGTCGGAACGGGGTCGTCGCGGCCGTCGTCGGTTGCGGTTTGGAACGGCGCGCAATCGGTCGCCCGAATGGCCGACACGACGATTATTGCGCGCGAAAAGTCGCCCGACGGCAGCGATATTGCGATAATCGGAATAGATTTGCAGGGGCTCGACAGCCAAAAATCGCTGCAAGCCGCCCGGAACCTGACGGGAATGCCGGGCAATTAGTCGGGCATGGGATCTTCGCCGATGCGATCGATGGCATAGCGCGAAATGCCTTTCGATTCGACTTCGCTCTGAAGCCCGTGTTTTTTCGACACCGCATCGAATTCGTCGAGAACGATCCGCATGACTTCGCGTTTTTTCCGGAACGGCATAAACGCCGATTTAAAGCCGTCGACGACGAGCCGTTTGACCTCGTCGTAGGTAAGATGAAAGACTTGGCAGGCGAGTTTGAATTCGTCGGTCATGGTCGTGTCGGTGACGAGGCGGTTGTCGGTATTGAGCGTGCAACGCAACCCAAAATCCATGTAAAATTTGAGCGGATGGTTTTCGATGGCATCGACGGCGGCGGTTTGAACATTGCTCTTTAGGCAAATCTCGAGCGGGATGCGGTGATCGTTGATATAATTGAGCAAATCGCCGTTTTCGCGCAGCCGCGTGCCGTGTCCGATGCGATGCGCATTGCAGTCGTGGATAGCCTGATGAATCGATCTCGCCCCGTAAGCCTCGCCTGCGTGAACCGTCGAGTTGAGATTGTTTTTTCGGATAAACGCAAACGCTTCGGCATGTTTTTCGGCCGGATTGTTGACTTCGCCGCCGGCCAAATCGAACCCCACGACGCCTTTATTCTTGAACGCAACGGCCAATTCGGCCAAGCGCAGCGAGCTTTGCGGCGACATATGGCGCATGGCGCAGATAATTTGCCCGCTCATGATGCCGTATTTCTTTTTCGCTTCGCGCAAGCCCGCCGCGACCGATTCGACGATGACGGGCAGCGACAAGCCCTCGCGCTGATGCAGAATGGGACTGTAGCGGACTTCGATATAGCGGCAATTCTCGCGCGCCGCGTCTTCGGCGAGTTCGAAAGCCGCGCGCGTAAGCGCATCTTCGTCTTGGAGCACTTTGAGCGTAGTATCGAAGACGCGCAGATAGCTCTCGAGGTTTTCGTGAATGCCGCCGATATTGAGGATTTGCTTGAGCCGTTCGGGATCGTCGGCCGGGAGCGGTATTTTGCGTTCCCGAGCGAGCTCAATGAGCGATTCGATGCGCAACGACCCGTCGAGATGAACGTGAAGATCGGTCTTGGGAATATCGTGCAAGAATGCTTCGGTAATGGGATTCATATGCTCCTCCTCGTGCATTGAAATTGTCAATTCGGAATGACCTTCATCAGGTCGTTCTATCCAATTTAGAGCAGGAACAGACGGATTTCAATTGAAAATCGGCGTATTTAAAGCGCGATCCGCATGCAAAAAAAGCGGCATCCGCCGAGGATGCCGCTTAAATTCTCCATAATCTCAATTGACGATTATTCGCTGTCTTTCGTGCCATTTGCGTCGCAAGACGTGCCGGCATCATTGCATGCTTCGACACAATACGCGTACGACGTCACAACGCCGTGATAAGCGTTGTTCGACCATTTGACGCATTCTGCCGTATACTCAAACGACAACAAGTAATCATCGGCACAGCCGGTTTCTTTTTTGCCGGCTGTGCATGAGCTCTCGTCGGAAACGCAGCTTGCAAGGTCTTGACCGGCAACTTCGGCGCAGGTCAGCCCAATTTTGGAACAATCGGTTTTGACAAGAACAGTTTCGTCGTCGTCGTTATAATCGCACGAAACGAGCTTGCCGCTTTCGCATTTGTCTTTGGCCGATGAAGCGGTGCAAGACGTCGCCGTAAACTCTTTTGCCGTGACGCATGCGTTTCCTTCGGCGTTGCACAGCTGAGTCGACTCGCAGACGGTGTAATCGTCCTCCGTTTGAGCATTATCCAACCAACGTCCTTTGCCGCTGTCAAACTTAACGCATACGGACGGATAGGTATAGGAAATACCGTAATCGCTGTCATCATAGCAGATCGTGCCCGTTGCGCCCGCCGTGCAGGATTCGTCTTTGTCAAAGCAATAGGCATAGTTTTCGGATGTGCTGACATCGCAGACGTAGCTGCCGCAATCGGATCTTGCGACGGCGCCTTTTGTTTCGTCCGTATCAGACGTCCCCTCGCACCAAACGGCAACATTGCCGTCGCATTTTTCTGTAAACGTCTCGGGATTGCACGATTCGTCTTCGCCGCCGTCGGTTGTGCCGCCGTCGGTTGTGCCGCCGTCGGTTGTGCCGCCGTCGGTTGTGCCGCCGCCGTCGACGACATCGCTTTTGGAGTTGTCTTTGTCGGTTGCATCATCGTCATCGCCGCAGGCGGCGAATGTCAATCCCATTGCAGCAATCGCGAGCAAAATTTGCCATTTCTTCATAAGTGTCCTCACCTGTATAAAAGTTCTTCGGTTTGCGTTTATGCGCGGCACGCAATCCCATCGGGCATCGTTGCAGATTATTCCTGCAAACCGACGCCGCCGCCGCATTTAGTAAAAAAAATACAAAATTCCAATATATTTTTAAATTTTATTGCACGAAACGATTTGCATGAATTGAAACAATCTGAATTCGCGCCGCACAAAACAAACCGCAATGCCGTCGGACTGTCACCGCATCCGATGCAAAGAATCATTCGGATTGCCGCAAAAAATACAAAAAAAGACCGCAGGATTTCACGCCCGCGATCTTATTGTTTCGATGTTCATAACGATTGTTCGGCGATATTTCCGCTTGTTTGACGGTTTATCTGCGCAAACGATATGTTTCGATGTTCAGATTTCGTCTTTGCAAGCCGTCTTGCCGTCGTTGCACCCGTTTGCGCAATTTTGCGTTGCCGAGATGGTTACGAGCGCGTTTTTATCGGTTTTTGCGCAAGCCTTCGTCGTCGTTTGGGCAGTTTTATCGGCGCCTTCGGCGCATAGAACCGAAATTTCGCCTTCGTTTTCGCAATCGCCGTCATAACAGACGGGGTCTCCGCCGATAAGCGCGCACCCGGCATGGCCATGTTTGGCGCAAAGCGCCGAATGCCCTTCGGAGCATTCGCCGCCGTCCGCGGCGGCTGCCAGACATTCGCCCGAGATGCTGCTGCACATCGTGTCGCAGTATTCATAGCCGGTATCGACGTTAATCATTGTCGTGCCGTCGTCGGCCGTCATGCATGTTTGCGTTACCGATACGTAAATATCGGCGTCGGCTTCGAAATCGTCGCAAGACACCGTCTCCGCGCCTTCTTCGCCGCATTTGTCGCCGTCAAAATAACATTGCATTTGTCCCCCGACGACGGCGCAGCCGTCATAGAGCCGGGCGCAGTATTGCGTTGCCGCGGCGTTGCATGTTTTTCCGTCGTCGGAGACGGCGGCGCATCGATTGGTCGCGCTGTCGCACGACAGCGCGCAATAGTCGCGGCCGGTTTCGAGGCTTAACTTCGTAACGCCGTCGGCGGCCAAAACGCATAAAGTTTGGACAGACATCGGCTCGCCGCCATAACTTTGGGCGCAATACGATGCCTTTTTGCCCGTTTCGCCGCATGCGTCGGCGTCGGCATAACAAACGACGCCTTCTTTATAAACGGCGCAATTCGGCTCGCCGCGATTCTTGCAATAGGCGACGGCATCGGCCGAACACGTTTTACCGTCGTCGGAAACGGCGGCGCACGCCGTGTTAAGTTCGTTGCATGCGTAAGCGCACCTTTGCAAACCGGATCGGACATACCGTTTCGTTCCGTCGCTCAGTTCTTCGCACTGTCTTTTTGTGACATACGCCGCCGATGCATAATCCATATCGTCGCAGATGTCGGATTGCGCGCCGACGGCATTGCACGATGAAGCATCTTTCGAAATATCGCTTTCGTAGCAATCGGCGATCGCCGACGTTTTTGAAACGAGGCAAATTTTTCCGTCGGCGCACGCCGTCCGTCTGACAAAGCCTTTTGCCGAGCAATAGACGGCTGCGTTGTTTTGATCGTCGCAAAACCCTTCGAAATCGCTGCCGCACGCCGTGCCGATGAGGGCATCGGCGGGATTTTCGGGAGATGCGACGCATCGGTTGGCGACGCATGCGCTGCCGGGTTCGTCGGCGCAATCGGCGTTTTGCGTGCAATACTTCGCTTGCGCAGCGAGACATGCGCCATTTTCGCACCCATAAGGGCAGCCGATCGGAGAAAATGTCCCCGTTTGCGCATCGCAAACGTTGAGCGTTTGCGCATCGAGACACTTGTTTTGCGTGCATTTGACGGCAGCCGTTTCTTTGCAGGCGCCGTTTTCGCAGCCTTTAAGACAAGTTTGGGGCGTCAAGACGCCGGTTTTCGCATCGCAGACATTGAGGGTTTGCGCATCAAGGCACGTGCTTTGCGCGCATTTGTTAAGATTTGTTTCTTTGCAAGCGCCGTTTTCGCAGCCTTCGGGGCATGTTTTTGCCGACAGCTCGCCGGTTTCGGCGTCGCAAACGTTGAGCGTTTGCGCATCGAGGCAAACGCTTTGATCGCATTTGACGGCAGCATCGCCGATGCAAGCGCCGTTTTCGCAGCCGTTTTGGCAATAAACGAGCCGAGCCCGGCGCGTTTGCGCATCGCATTTGACGAGCGTTTTGCCGTCGTCTGCGCAAACATCGGCAAAGCATGCCGAATCGATGCGGTTGCCATCGCCGTTATCGCCGCCGCACGAAACCGCCCCGGCGCACACAAACGCCAAAGACAAAATCAATAAAGCCGTGTTTTTCATCGAAAAATCCGTATATTCAAATGTATATCGCCGCAAACGAAGTTATGCGCGGTATTTTTTGGCTCCCCCAAAAAACAACCGGCTTTGCAGTGTAGAAAAAAAACAGCCGTCAATTCCATATAAAATTCGCTTTTTCGGCAGAATTTGCGCGGCGCCGTCAGACGAAACAAAAGCCGCGCGTATTGCCCCGCAGGGGCAATAGCGCGGCGAGCCTGCCGTATTTGCAACGCAAATAGGCAGGCAGCGAAGGCGTATTGAGCCCGAAAGGGCGAAATAGCCGAAGCCTGCGGCAGCGTATTGAGCCCGAAAGGGCGAAATAGCCGACATTTTTCGCCGCATGCCGCGTTTTGATGCAGAATGCGCCCGATCCCTCGGCATGCATCATTTTTCGTTCTTTTTTCGAATATCGCGCATCCGCCGATCGGACGGCAAGCGTAATCGCCGAGGGAAAGTTTCGTTTTTAAATGCCGAAAAAGACACAGACGCCGCAAAAGAAAAAAAATTCAAAATCCGACGAAGACATCGGAATTATCGGCAATGCAAGCGATCGGCGTTGCATTTAAGTCAACTTTTCGCCCCGATCGATCCATTAAATCCGACTCTCTCGATAAAAAGCGACCGAAACCGTCGGCAATCGCCCGATCCATTTGCCGCAAGCGGGCGATTTCCGCGTTAAATTCAGCAATATCAAGCAATTGCGAATGATATTTGCGTTCTTATTTTTAATTTCGTCTTAAATGCACATTCCCGTTTGTTCGTCGCATTGCGTTTCGCATTGACGGACATCGACGCGCACATATCGGCCGTCGGCCGTTTTCAGGCATTTTTGCGCGTAAGCGGCCGTTTTCCCATTTTGCGAAAAACTCGCGCAAACAGCCGCAGAAACATCATCCGCGCCGCACGCCGCCGCATAACACACCGCGCCCATATCGGGGAGTTCGGCGCATCCGGCGTAACCGAGGTCGGCGCTGCACAAAGCTTCTTGAGTTTCGCACGTTTTGACGATGGGAATTACGCCGCAGCGATAGGCATCGGCGCACGAAGCGACGAGACCGGCGGCATTTCGGCAAACTGCCGCTGCGGCAATGTCCCAATCGTAATAAAATTCGCCGTTTCGCGAACGAAAACAAATCTGGCGTCCGGAAATCGATATATTTTCGTAGTCGATGCAAACCTGACGTTCATTGCCGATATCGCATTTGGCATCGTCGCCGTAACACCCGGCGCGATCGATTCCGGCGCCGTAAAAGTTGGGCAACGCCGCGCAGCGCATTCCCGCCGCAAGCGCGCAGTCTGTCGCGGCGACAACGTTGCCGGCATCGCAAATGACGGCAGCGCTGCCGTCGCAGAATTCGGAAAACTCCGCTGCATCGCAAGCGGCGCCGACTTCGTAAGATTTCGATTCGCCCTGCGCAATGCATGCG